>CAMXBD010000164.1 GCA_947179245.1 uncultured Lachnospiraceae bacterium
GAGTATGCATCGTGAACATACAAAAGTGATAAAAATCGGGGACAGGGTAATCGGAGGGGGCAATCCCGTTCTGATTCAATCCATGACTAATACAAAAACGGAGGATGTTGAGGCAACAGTGGATCAGATTCTCCGGCTGGAGCGTGCAGGATGTGAAATCATCCGTTGTACAGTGCCTTCTATCGAGGCGGCAGAGGCAATTAAGAAGATTAAAGAACGGATACATATTCCGTTGGTGGCGGATATTCATTTTGACTATAAGATGGCGATAGCTGCTATGGAGAATGGCGCGGATAAGATTCGTATCAATCCCGGCAATATCGGCAGCAGGGATAAGGTGGCAGCGGTAGTATCAGTAGCTAAAGAGCGGAATATTCCTATCCGGGTAGGCGTCAACAGCGGTTCTCTTGAGAAGGAACTGGTGGAGAAATATCATGGTGTGACGGCTGAGGGAATCGTGGAAAGTGCATTGGATAAAGTAGGGATCATTGAAGATTTAGGGTATGATAATATTGTAATCAGTATCAAATCTTCGGATGTACTAATGTGTGTGCAGGCACATGAGCTTTTGGCACAGAAGACGAATTATCCGCTTCATGTGGGAATTACCGAATCGGGCACGGTACAGAGTGGCAATATCAAGTCTGCTATCGGATTGGGATTGATCTTACATCAGGGAATAGGTGATACGATTCGCGTTTCCCTGACAGGTGATCCGGTGGAGGAAATCAAGTCGGCAAAACTGATTCTGCGCACGCTGGGACTGCGCAAGGGCGGTATCGAAGTGGTATCCTGCCCTACATGCGGCAGGACACGTATCGATCTGATCGGGCTGGCGAATCAGGTGGAAGAGATGGTGGCTGATATACCGTTAGATATTAAGGTGGCCGTGATGGGATGTGCAGTCAATGGACCCGGTGAGGCGAAAGAGGCTGACATCGGCATTGCCGGAGGTGTCGGGGAAGGGCTGCTGATCAAGAAAGGTGAAATCGTTAAAAAGGTGCCGGAGGATCAGCTGCTTGATACGCTGAGGGATGAATTACTGTATTGGGATAAGACGTGAAGAAAGGTATGTTAGCAGATGGGTAAGAAATTCTTTGATGTGTTTCCTACTTTAAAATTGGATACAGGGTTGAAAGACCTCTACGAGCAGGTGACGGTGGATAAGGTTTCCTCCACGAAAAGGAAGGATTTCCTGCGTATTTATATTTCTTCGGACCGGTTGATTCAGAAGGAAGATGTGTTCCGGGTGGAAGGGGAGATTAAGAAACAGTTCTTCCCGAATGCCGCTATGGTCATCAAAATCTATGAACGGTTTCATCTGTCTTCGCAATATACGCCGGAAAAACTCATGGAAGTGTACCGCGACAGTATTTTGTTAGAATTGCGGGAGTACTCTCCTGTGGAGTATAACCTGTTTAAACATGCAGATGTAGATTTCGACGGGAATGGCAGGCTGAATCTGACAGTGGAAGACACGGTATTAGGTAAGGGTAAGGCGGAAGAGCTGATTCGTATTCTGGAAAAAATCTACAATGAGCGCTGTGGATTTGCCGTAGAAGTTCAGGTGTCTTATAAAGAACATATTACAGGTAAATATAAGAAAGAAAATGATCATAAGCTTGCCATGCAGGTAGCGGAAATCTCAGCCAGAGCGGGATACCATAGTGAAGGTGGACAGGCACAAAATGCGGAGTATATAGAAAACATAACAGATGATATGCAAAGCCCGTACGCAGGACAGAAAGCATTCGCAGAAATTGATGCCGATCACGGAAAGAGCGCAGGGCAGACCGGAGCCGCCAATGATGAAGCCAAGAAGCGGGCTGGGCTGAGGCAGGTTGAAAATAAACAGCAATTTGGTTTACATAAATCTAAAGATAGTGCAGGCAAAAAAGCAGATTTCAAGCGTGCTGTGAAGCGTTCTGACAATCCGGATGTGTTATACGGCAGGGATTTTGATGAGGAGGCAATGCCTATCAGCGAAATCATCGGGGAGATGGGAGAAGTAGTCATCCGCGGTAAGATCATCAGCATGGATAAACGGGAGATCAAGAACGAGAGAACCATCTTGATATATGATGTGACTGATTTTACTGATACTATGACTATGAAACTGTTTGCACACAATGATCAGGTGGGCGAAATAACAGATGGTATGAAGCCCGGAGCTTTTGTGAAGATCAAAGGCATGACCATGATGGATAAGTTTGATCATGAACTGACCATCGGTTCCCTGACAGGGGTTAAAAAGATACCGGACTTCACAGTGTCCCGCATGGATACAAGCGTGCGGAAGAGAGTGGAGCTGCACTGCCATACAAAAATGAGTGATATGGACGGTGTGTCCGAGGCGAAAGATATCGTGAAACGCGCGTATCAGTGGGGACATCCGGCAATCGCTATCACAGATCATGGTGTAGCCCAGTCTTTTCCGGATGCAAATCATGTATGGGAGGATTTGTGGAAAGCGGAGAAGAGTAAGCGTAAAGAGGAAGGCGACCTTGATCCTGACAAGCAGGATTTCTTTAAAGTGATCTATGGCGTGGAGGCTTATCTGGTGGATGACCTGCACGAGATTGCTACCAACGATAAAGGGCAGAACTTCAAACAGGATTTTGTAGTCTTTGATATTGAGACAACGGGATTTTCCCCGGTGGAAAACCGGATCATTGAAATTGGTGCGGTAAAAGTGTGTGAAGGCGAGATTGTTGATCATTTTTCTGCCTTTGTTAATCCGGAAGTACCGATACCCTTTGAGATAGAGAAACTGACAAGTATCAGGGATGATATGGTGGTTGGGGCGGAGAAGATAGAAAGTGTTCTGCCGCAGTTTTTGCAGTTTTGTGAAGGATGCATGCTGGTGGCACACAATGCTGGTTTTGATATGAGTTTTATCATGGAGAACTGTGACAGACAGGGCATAGAGCATGATTTTACTTATATAGATACGGTGGGTATGGCACGTGTCATGTTGCCTGCACAGGCGAAGCATACGCTGGATGCGGTGGCAAAGACATTGGGAGTATCACTTTTAAATCACCATAGAGCAGTGGATGATGCAGAGGCGACTGCCGGGATATTCGTGAAACTGATCGCTATGATGGAGAAGGATGGTATCACGAAGCTTTCGCAGATCAACGAGAAAGGGAAGGCAAGCCCTGACATTATCAAGAGACTGCCTACTTATCATGGTATCATTTTAGCCAAAAATAATGTGGGACGAATGAATCTGTATCGTCTGATCTCCATGTCCCATCTTACATATTTTGCCAGAAGACCGCGTATTCCCAAGAGCATACTGAATCAGTACAGAGAGGGTCTGATTGTGGGAAGTGCGTGTGAGGCTGGTGAACTTTACAGAGCTCTTCTGGAAGGAAAACCGGAGACGGAAATCGCAAGACTGGTGGATTTCTATGATTATTTAGAGATACAGCCTTTGGGCAACAACCAGTTTATGATAGCTTCCGACAGAATACAGAATGTTAATTCCGTGGAGGATATCATGGAGATCAATCGCAGGATCGTGCGGCTGGGTGAACAGTTCCATAAGCCGGTGGCGGCCACTTGCGATGTGCATTTTCTGAATCCGGAGGATGAAATCTATCGTCGTATTATTATGGCTGGACAAGGTTTCCCTGATGCGGATAATCAGGCGCCGCTGTATCTTAGGACAACGGAGGAGATGTTGGAGGAGTTTGCTTATTTGGGGAGCGATAAGGCGGAGGAGGTAGTCATTACCAACACAAACCTGATTGCGGATATGATAGAGTCCATGTCACCCGTGCGTCCGGATAAGTGTCCGCCGGTCATTGAGGACAGCGACAGGCAGCTTACGGAGATCTGCTATAACAGGGCGCATGAACTATATGGGGAGACGTTGCCTAAGATTGTGGAGGACCGTCTGGAAAAGGAGCTGCATTCCATTATCTCCAATGGTTTTGCGGTGATGTATATCATTGCCCAGAAATTAGTGTGGAAATCGGTCGAAGACGGATATCTGGTGGGATCTCGAGGTTCTGTCGGAAGTTCTTTTGTGGCAAATATGGCAGGAATTACGGAAGTAAATTCTCTCAGTCCTCATTATCTGTGTCCGAAATGTCATTATTATGATTTTGATTCCGAGGAAGTTAAGGCATACGGAGGCGGTGCAGGATGCGACATGCCGGATAAGAATTGTCCAGTCTGCGGTGAACCGCTCAGCAAAGAGGGATTTGACATTCCTTTTGAGACATTTTTGGGATTTAAGGGAGACAAAGAACCAGATATCGATCTGAATTTTTCGGGTGAATATCAGAGTAAAGCGCATAAATATACGGAAGTGATTTTCGGCAGCGGACAGACATATAGGGCGGGAACAATCGGTACACTGGCGGATAAGACGGCCTTTGGGTATGTAAAGAATTATTATGAAGAGCGTGGCAGGCATAAACGTATCTGCGAGATTAACCGCATTGTTACGGGCTGTACTGGTATTCGTAGGAGTACGGGACAGCATCCGGGAGGTATCGTTGTACTGCCGATGGGGGAAGATATTAATTCTTTTACACCAGTACAACATCCGGCGAACGACATGACGACAGACATTATCACAACACATTTTGATTATCACTCTATCGACCATAACTTGTTAAAGCTCGATATACTCGGACACGATGATCCTACCATTATTCGTATGCTTCAAGATTTGACAGGAATCGATCCGGTCACGATTCCACTGGACGATAAGGGAGTGATGTCGTTATTTCAGTCTACGGAGGCACTGGGAATTACACCAGATCAGATCGGAGGATGTAAGCTGGGATGTCTGGGCGTGCCGGAGTTTGGAACGGAATTTGTTATACAGATGGTTATTGATGCGAAACCGAAATGCTTTACTGACTTGGTCCGCATTTCAGGATTGTCTCACGGGACAGATGTTTGGTTAGGCAATGCACAGACTTTGATCGAGGAGGGAAAGGCAACTATTTCTACGGCGATTTGCTGCCGTGACGATATCATGATTTATCTGATGCAGAAAGGGGTGGACCCGTCGCTGTCTTTTACAATCATGGAGAGTGTGCGTAAGGGAAAAGGGTTAAAAGACGAATGGATCACAGCGATGACGGAGAAGGGTGTGCCGGACTGGTATATTGGTTCCTGCAAGAAGATCAAGTATATGTTCCCGAAGGCGCATGCGGCGGCATATGTCATGATGGCATGGCGTATAGCTTATTGTAAGATCAATTATCCGCTGGCTTATTATGCGGCTTATTTCAGCATCCGTGCTTCGGCTTTTTCTTATGAAATCATGTGTCGGGGGCAGCAGCATCTGGAAACTGTGATGGCGGACTACAAGCGCAGGAACGACGAGCTTTCCAAGAAAGAGCAGGATACTTATAAGGATATGAAAATCGTGCAGGAGATGTATGCCAGAGGTTTTGAGTTTGTGCCGATCGACATCTTCTCTGCCCATTCCAGACTGTTTCAGATCGTGGAGGGCAAGCTGATGCCGTCATTAAACAGTATAGAAGGTCTGGGCGAGAAGGCGGCGGATGCAATCATGGAGGCGGCAAAGGATGGTCCGTTCCTCAGTAAAGATGATTTCAGACAGCGCACCAAAGCATCCAAAACGGTTGTGGATCTGATGAGTGATCTGGGGCTTTTAGGTAATCTTCCAGAGTCAAATCAGATTAGTCTGTTTGATTTTGTGAGTTAAGGTGACAGCCTGTGTTCGTCACATGGATGTTATAATTCAGTAGAAAAATGAAATGCTGCATGATAAAATATAAGAACAAGCAGAAAGTACATTATAGAAATGTTGATGCATGTTGAAGGAGGGCAGATATATGAGAAAAATCATCACGATCGGAAGAGAATTTGGCGCTGGAGGCGGCGAGATTGGCAAGAAAGTGGCGAAAGAACTGGGAGTAGAGTATTACGATAAGGATATTATTTTTAAGACAGTCCTTGCCAGCAATACGCTGAGTCCTGAGCAGGTGCATAGATGGGATGAACGTGTACCGAAGACATTCGGATTTGCCCAGAGTCTGTTTGACTTCTATAATAAGCCGCTGGAGGAGGAACTCTGGCAGGCACAGAGGGATGCCATTCGTGAACTGGCGAATAAAGAAAGCTGTGTGATTGTAGGGCGTAACGGCGACTATATCTTAAAGGAGTTTGATCATTGTCTGAATGTGTTTATCC
Organism: uncultured Lachnospiraceae bacterium; assembly: GCA_947179245.1. Lineage (GTDB taxonomy): Bacteria > Bacillota > Clostridia > Lachnospirales > Lachnospiraceae > UBA3282. Next base: position 6,187 of record CAMXBD010000164.1, read on the forward strand.
ATGCAGGTTTCCAATGGCGCGTGAAGCGTATGACGGCAATGATGGATCAGATTCCGGCGAATCAGGTCGCAAACGATGTGAAAGCCGTGGATAAAGCCAGAAAGAGATACTGCGAGCATTATACGCACTGTATTTACGGCGATTCACGGAACTTTGATCTGACACTGAATACAGAGAAACTTGGAATTGACAGGGCAGTAGAGCTGATTTTGCAAGCAGCAGAGGGTATATAAGATAAACGAAATTTCGTTAATAATTACATAAAATAAAGATTGTTTTTGGACTTTTTTCGTGATACAATGAGGATAAAATAACTGGTATGACAGGCATGAAATCTATGGTATAAGCAGTGAATGCGGGAACTTCATTGTATTTTAGAAAGAAGGGATAAAGCAATATGAATGAGAACGAAAAACTTGATTTGATTTTGTCAGAAGTGCAGAGCATAAAAGGCGAAATGCAGAGCATGAAGGAGGACATACAGGCTCTGAAGGAAGACATGCAAAG
>CAMXBD010000165.1 GCA_947179245.1 uncultured Lachnospiraceae bacterium
CGGAGTAGAACAGGAAAAATATATAGAATTTCTTGAGGAAACAGGTGCGGAACAAGTCGGGAGATATCAGAGATGGGTATATTTCCGCCAAAAGACGTCGGAAGGAAATTTCCAGATATTCTCAGATTATAATTCACGAATCCAATATTTAACGCGGATCATTCGATTTATTACTCTGTTCGGCGGATTGAATTTATATTGGGGATGCTTTAACATGCTTTTGTGTTTCGGTTATCATAGTTATATGAATTTCATCGGCATTATTAACTTGCTTATTGCAATAATTCTGGCAATTGGTATAGTGCGTATTTCACGAAAAAGAAAGAAATTAAAAGCGGAACAGCGAATTTACGAGTGAGGCTGTATTGGGTCAATCACTTTTTATTTTCCACTATGTACCACCTCCAAAATACAGGAAGTTCTCAAATGTAGTTATTTGGCGAAAGGTGATACAAAATATTTCTGACACCTTCGGACATTTCTGTAACATTTGTGTTTTATAGTATAGGAAATCCCACAGTTGTGATACAGATAGTTATAGAAATACAGCCATGTAACCGGAGGAAGCGTCTATGACATTACCGTTTGAAAATGATACAAACAGTGCCGTAAAGAAACTGGCGGTGCAGCGCATTCATGCCAATAAAGGAAAAAATATTTTTATCATTCTGGCAATCACCTTGACCACGGTATTGTTTGCGGCATTATTTGCCGTAGCAGGAGGATTTCTTGACCAGAATAAACAGGTACAGCAGAGACATTACGGAACCGCACATGCCTCGATTAAATTTCTGACACAAGAACAATGCGTCGTATTGAAGGCTTGCGCTACACCGGAGGAAATCTATTTTACGCATGTTGTGGGAATGGCGGCAAATAAAGAACTGAGGAAACTGAACACGGAAGTACGGTACGCACAGGACGGTTCCGCCAGAAGCTTTCAGTGTTACCCGTCTGTGGGCACTATGCCGCAGGAGGAAAACGAGATCGCGACAAGCACACTAGTGCTGGAGGCGATGGGGATTCCCTGTGAGTTGGGGACTACGATTCATCTGACCATTTCCGTTGATGATGTTCTTTATGAAAAAGATATGCAGTTATGCGGTTTCTGGGAAGGATATGAACGTGCAGGCGCACAGATGGCATGGGTGAGTGAATCTCTGGCGGACAGTCTTGCTCCGGCGGCGCATGTGAGCGTCTATGACAGCGGGAAATACGGAGGGATTTTCTGTGCGGATATCTACTTTTCAAACGAATGGAACGTTGAGAGAAAGATGAATGAACTGCTTGACGAAGTGGGAAAGGAGTCTGGCATATGGGAGCTGCCGGTCAGTGCCAATCCGTCCTGCGGATTGGGGATGTCTGCTGACGAAATCGACATTGTTTTTATCTTGGCGGCTGTAGCTTTATTAGGAATCATTGTGTGGGTAGGATACCTCATTATTTATAATATGTTTTCGATTTCGGTTGCACAGGATGTACAGTTCTTCGGTTTATTACGCACCATAGGGGCAAGCGGCAGACAGATTAAAGGTATTGTCAGAAAACAGGCATTCCGGCTTGCATTTATGGGTCTGCCATTTGGTCTGGCGGCTGGGTACTTGGTGGGACTGCTGCTTCTGCCCTATATGCTGACAGAGATTAATATTGATGTTACAGGAATATATAGAATTAATCCGCTTATATTGATTGGAGCCGTTCTTTTTTCACTATTGACGGTATATATCAGCAGTTTGAAGCCATGCAGATATGCGGCAAAGATATCGGCAATCGATGCAGTCAGATATGTCGAGACTGACAATGGTGTCAGAAAAAAGACGAAGAAGAGCCACAGGACAACGCCCTATACGATGGCGATGAGTAATTTAAGACGAAGTGGAAGAAAAGCAGTGCTGGTGATTATGTCACTGTCACTCAGCATGATTTTATTAAATACTACTTACACGGCAGTGACAGGATTTGATCTGGAGGAGTATATTGAGCAGTATGCGGTGGCGGATTTCTGCGTATCGGATTACTCGATTTTTAACAGGACAGGAGGACCGGGGAACGAGAATTTAAATGGAATCAGCGGTGAGCTGATAAAGGGGATAGAGAGCATACCGGGATTGGAAAACAGCGCTTACGTGTATGCGAAATCAATCGATCAGCCAATCCCCGATGGAGTTATAGAGAGAGTTTTACAGGAAAGAGCTTCCCGCACGGCGGACATACGCTCTATGGAGGATTCAGAGAAGATGCTGGCACAATACAGCCAGACAGGAGCGATTGTATATGGCATAGATGGTGACGTTTCGGAGCTTATTACTATTACAAAAGGGAAACTGGATGAAGAGCTATGGGAGTCGGGAGAGGGTGTGATTGTGGACGATTTCTATTATCATAGCGCTGTGGGGACAGAGATTGATTCGCCGTTATATCGGATTGGGGACGAAATCATTATTACAGATGACAATGGCGGAAGTCATTCTTATCAAGTCATGGCGGTAGGAACGATAGAGGGAGATGCAGGCACACATTTTTCCCTTGATTTAGGACTTAATATCGTACTGCCTATGAAGAGTTACCGGAAGGTATATGGCAATACACAGCCTATGACTGCTGTCTTTAATGTGGCGGACGGGTACAAGGAAGCTGCGGAAGACTGGATAGAAGATTACAGCGGTAATATAGAGAAAAATTTAGACTATATTTCCTGCCGGACATACGAGAAGGAATTTCAAGAAAGCAAGACTGCGTACACCATGATTGGCAGCGTGCTTGGAGGGATTCTGGCGCTTATAGGATTGCTTAACTTCATTAATGTGACAGTCACTTCCATATTGGCAAGGCAGAAAGAGATGGCTGTGCTTGGTGCGGCTGGCATGGCACAGAGACAGATGAAGCAGATGCTTGCATGGGAGGGGATTGCCTATATCGGACTGGCAGTTCTTGTTACTGCTACGCTTGGAACGGGAATCGGATGGTTTATCTGTGAGGAGATGGCGGGCAATATGTGGGCGTTCAGATATTATTTTACAATGCTTCCTGTAGTGCTTATCCTGCCTTTTATGCTGGCGGTGGCGGTCTTGGTACCACTTGGATTTTACCGGAAGATAAATCGGAAGAGTATTGTGGAAAGGTTGCGAATATAGTGCGTTTTTACGGATTGAGAGAGGCAGTAGTGCATTGAACTAAAATGCGAAAGGACTGAAAACATTATGAGTATTTTACAGACAGTAGATTTAAAAAAATATTATGGTGCAGAACCGAATATTACCCGTGCACTGGACGGTGTGAGTTTTAGTGTAGAAGAAGGGGAGTTCGTGGCGGTTGTGGGAACTTCCGGAAGCGGGAAATCTACACTGCTTCATATGATGGGTGGACTGGATATGCCTACGTCGGGCAGTGTGATCGTGCGAGGTGACGAGCTGGCAAAGAAAAACGATGAGGAACTGACGATTTTCAGACGGCGCAATATCGGATTCATCTTCCAGAATTATAATCTGGTTCCGATCTTAAATGTATATGAGAATATCGTACTTCCTGTGGAACTGGATGGAGACAAAGCAGATGAGAAATTTCTGGATGAAATCGTACACATGTTAGCGTTGGAGGATAAGCTTAATAATATGCCGAATAACTTATCTGGCGGGCAGCAGCAGCGCGTAGCCATCGCTCGTGCGCTTATTGCAAAACCTGCCATCGTTCTGGCAGATGAACCTACCGGTAATCTGGATAGCAAGACTAGTGCGGATGTGCTGGGACTCTTGAAGCGCACCGGAACACAGTTCCATCAGACGATTGTTATGATCACGCACAACAATGAGATTGCACAGCTTGCCGATCGTATTGTGCGGATCGAGGATGGGAAGATTGTTGCGTGATTTAAATATGTGCTGTCATTTTCCAAACAAGTCTGCGTGACTTCCTGTTGCAGTGGCTGAAAGAATAAGGGTATCTTCGTAGATTTGATATAGAAGCAGCCAATCAGGCTCAATGTGGCATTCTCTAAAGTCATGCAGATTGCCGTTTAATTGGTGATCTCTGTATTGAACTGGTAAAGGATTTCCGCTTGCAAGCAGAGAAAGTACATTGATAAGTTTATCTAGATCTTTGCCACGCCTTTTCATTAGCTTGGCATCTTTTTTCATACGGTTAGTGTAGACAATTTTATACATAGGCTAATCCTCTAACATTGACGCAACTGCGTCTGCCGCATTGTCAAAGGGACCATTAAGATTGCACCTGAACCTACTGTCATATATGGCATTCTGAAGCGAGTCAGAAACAGGTTTATGCTGTACGGAAAATGGGATGCCTGCATTTTCAATAGCAGCGTTCAAAAAGATACGTATTGCTGTTGACGTATCTAAACCAAGGCTGGAAAAGAGTGTGTCTGCTTCCTTTTTTAATGAATCATCAATACGAATTTGTAATGTAGCCATAATACACCTCCATTGAGTTGGTATTAGTATTGTACTATATATTCAATGAATATGCAATGGATATTTAAAGTGTGCTAATGGTGTATTAAATTAACGAGAGAATTTCGTATTTTTATAGCACATCCCTTAAAAATGTGATAGTATTTAGGAAAGTATATTAGGGGAAAGGATGAGAGAAAATGAAGTTACAACCGAATGCAATAGCCAAGTGGGAATCATCACTGAGAGAAGCAGGGCATATGGGTGAGGAGGATCATATTATCGAACACACAAAAGGCGATTTATGGGAAATGATGTCGCAGACCAGCGGAAACTATTTCTTTACGAATGAGAAATTCATCTTTGTAGGTGGTCTGCTGGGCGTCAGCAATTTTGCCGTTAAGTACAGCGATATTAAGGAGCTGAAACTTGTCAATGTGGGCGGTCTGATTCCGATAATCCCGACGGGAATCATGGTGATATGCCAGAATCCTGAGAACGGTAAGACCGTGAAACATAAATGTTCTGTTATGAAGAGAAAAGAGTGGATTGAGTATCTTCGTGGAAAAGCAGGCTTGTAAGTACATAGAGGCTGTCGCACTAAGGATTGATTGGCGGCAGCCTCTGTTTTTGGTAATAAATCTACTTTTGAAATAATTCATATATCCTAAAATTAGTTGAACCAAAGCCATAAATCCCACAGTCTTTAATAATGCAGTCAGCTACGTTTTGCTGTATATCACCCATATATTCATAATCATCAAGAAACCATACAGAACCGTCAGTTCCGGATAGTATCATGTCTAATTCAGGAAGATCCTCTTTTTCTATGCCGATATATTTCATGTTGGGAAAATAGTATTCTACACAGTTGGCAAGATAGCCGTATCCGTCATTTACATATACAATGCAGTCATTTGAGGTGCTGTTTTCGGCAATGAAATCGACTGTTTTAGTAGTAACACGGTCAAGCTGTGTACAAAATGCAGAGCGGTAGCGTATTCCGCCTACAAGGAAACAGAAAAGACACAGGAATATTAAGATATATTTATTTAGGAAGCGGACCATACCGCTGATACCCAGCATACAGATGCATATCGCCATAATCAGATAGCGGCTGACTAAGATCGGGCGGATGTGAGAAGCGTACCATATGGCAAAAAGCATAATTCCACACAGGGCGCTGCTGCATGTTAATGTCCAATAACTGTCAATGGTTCTTTCTTTTATAAATCGGATGAATGCAAATATTATGAGAAGTATGATTACACCCAGATATACATGCTCTGAGTAAGGAACGGCACTATAGAACAGTTCGCGTAACGGAGCAAGTCTGGAAGTCGGCATACTGATCCAATATGCCTGATTGACGGCAGTTACTTGCTTTAAAGCAATGGGAAGCCATGGAAGATAGGCGATAATTGTGCATGCCGCACAAATCAGCCATGAAATGATTCCTTTTCTGTTCTTAGTACAGATGAAATATACTATAAGTCCAGCATACAGGAAACACATCACCAATAGGGCATAGTAATGTGTGTAGGCAGCTAACAGGCTGGAAATGGTGAAATAAATCCAGTATTTTCTTAAGGAATTTTGAATTTGCAGGTCAGTCTCGTGAATCCTGTTGTTTTTCAACGTGCCTGCTTCTTCTAAAATATAGTATGAACAGATTCCACTGATAATCGTAAACATACTTGCAAGCATATACATGCGGATTTCGGTCGTCTTCTGAATCATAAACGGATTCAGATATAGAAAACAGGCATAGAACAGGGCAGACTTTTTACCAAAGTTACGGCATAAAAAAAGACTGCCTGACCATAATACCACAATTCCGGCAGCAGCAGATAATATGCGTGCACAGAACATATTTTCATTGGTCAGATCTATAATGGGTTTTAAAAGAAAATAGTATAGCGGCGGATGAACATCGGAGATTAGTTTGCGCATTAAATCGCTCCAGCTGAGACGGCACCACTGCATACTAAAGTACTCGTCATAATTAATGGTGTCCTGAAAACACAGGGAAACGATCATTGCTGTGAATAGGATTAAAAGTAAAAGAATAAATTTAGATTTAAAAGGATTTTGGCTAAATGATTTTTGCGCGTGTGTGTGGGGGGGGGTACTCCTAAAAGTTTGATTTTCTATGTGATTACTCTTGGGGTGAAATTTCATTTGATACAAAATCCTTTCTCTATTTTGATAAAAAATTTAGTATTTTTGGGCTTAAAATCTATTTTATTTTAAGAT
>CAMXBD010000166.1 GCA_947179245.1 uncultured Lachnospiraceae bacterium
CCGTACTCTTTTTTTCAAGCAGAAGACGTCAGACGATATCAGCCTCTGTCTCGTGGGCTCGTAGATGTGTAGACTAGACAGACATAGACTTCTCCATCTTCCCCGAAGCTGACAACCGAAGGAGTTAAGTATTCTCCGAACGAGTTGGGGATTAGTTCTATCCTGCCTCCCCTCCAGACACTTACGAGGCTGTTTGTTGTTCCCAAGTCAATTCCTATCACTGCCATCTATTCTGCACTTCCTTTCGTACCGCCCGCCAGATTCTCTCCTGCCTGAAATCCGTATGCCTCCGCTTCCTCTTCCATTTTATTAAGAATTGCATCTTCTCCTGTTATTTCGTCCGCATCTGCATACATTGTTTGAAGTTTGCCGTAATCTCTTCCGGTTGTACTAAACTCATATTTTTCCATCACGTTTCCTACAGCATCTCTCATCTCTATTGTGGACAAAGTTCCCAACTCATCAAAGGTAAGCAAAACATTGTCTCCATATCCGAAAGAATGACGAAACTCCCGTCCCTGTATGTAATACGAATATTGCTCTTTTTTGTCCTTCTCCGAATATACATAATGATGGAACACAGCATGTGGATATAGAACCTCTTCCTCATCCTGATATTCTACATCAGCCTGTAGACGTCCATCCGCATCATACTGACAGGCGCTGTAATATGTAAGTTTGCCGTCTGAGTATACCATCTGCCACAGAAGAAGATTCCCGTCATACCGTGCTCTGTAAAAAGAATCTGTCAGCTCAAATTCTGCCTTTTCTCTTTGCCATTCATAATTTAACTGCAATATCTGGTTCTTACCTGACGTTTCAGAGTCATACTCATACACATTGACCTGTTCCCCATTTGCCGTCTCAATATTCTGATACCAACGGCTGCCATCCCCCTGCCAGACATCCCTGTCATAACATTGAACACGATTGACGATGCAGTCATTTTTCTGCGCCCACTGCATTTTCCATACTTTATCCGGTATGTCCCCATCTAAAGAAGGCATCTGAAATGCACACAGAAGATTCCCGTTCCCGTCTTCCACAAATTCCGTATGGGAAGAACAGGAAGGGGCTATTCCCCCTGCGTACTGGTCATTGTAATAAGAGTAGTTTACTCCTGCACATCCCGTATCTGTATAACGGAAATAGTTTTTTTCTATCGTCTCTTCATTCCAGTAACTCTCTTCGTGTACAACTCTTCCCGAACTATCGTATTCATAAGCATAACTGCGGATATATGACCCGTATACTTTGTTTTCTACCTGCTCTCTGCGCATATTTCCCGCCTCGTCATATTCCCACAAGCTAAAACTAAACAAGTCGCCTTCTTTACGATAATCCGCCGATGCCATCAACCGATCCCCGTCATAATAGAAGCATATATATTGACACAGCGCCAAAGTATCGTCTTCTGCATAAGAACTTCTGTCGTCTATATCAATCTGCTCCGGAGGATCAATAAGTTTCTGAGACTCCGCTGACAACATGTTATAGTCCGTATCCTCGTCTGAGTCCTGTAACTGAGACTGCTGTGTTTCCTTTCTAGCGCCCCTATAAATTTCGACTCCTATCATACCGAACAATAATATCATGACAATGCAGAAAATTATGAAAGCTCTTCTATTCTTCTTGTACTTCTCTTCAGTATTATTAATCATTCTGGCAACTCCTCCATCTATTTCCTTAACATACCATATTCCAATACATATTACCACCAAAACATCTACCTTTCATTCAATGATGCTCTACCCTATGAGTTATGGTATACTTAGTATGGTTTATAAGAAAAAAACTATAAAACTTTGTGCGGAAGGTGACTACCTATGAAAAGAAATGCAAAACAGAAACCAACACTAACAGCTTTGTTAGCGGCGTCCTGCATCGGAATAGCTTTATCCGGCTGTGCCGCAGAACAAGAAACCGCAAATGAACAGAATGCCGGACAAGAGATCACGGCTGAGGATATGCAGTTTCTTGGACCGGTATCGGGGGAATCTACAGAAGTCCCCGCAACAGACAATCCAGCAGTAAGTGAACCCACAACAAGTGAAGTCAATGCAGCAGACAGCACCACGGCAGACTCCCCGAATGTACAGGAAACAGCTTCGGATACCCAGAGTTTGTACGAGCAATTCTTAAATAACAATGTTACGGCAACCGTCAGCAGTGATTACCCCCTGCCTGATTACATGGAGCCGATTTTTGACAAAGGCAGCTCCTATACCCTGACAGAATTGGGAACTCGTGTATCACAATTTTTCCTCGACCCGGAATATACGGATAAGGCATCCTACGATTATATGCAGTATGCCTATATAGACTGTCCGGACACATCTGATACTACTGATCAAAACCTGCTTATCAAATTTGTGGGGCTCAATATCTATTCACAGGGCGACGACAGTTATTCTGTATATATCATCTCGGAAAATAACGGGCAGCTCTATGTGACAGGTGAATATCAATGCTGGGCAAGAAGCGCGACTACCGCATGCGCAAACGGTACTCTGAAAGATTCCGGTTCCGGTGGTGCAGGTGACCACTATCACGGATTATCTGCTATCCTCTCCAGTGGGAAAAATACATCCATTTACACCGCAGAAGAATTGTACGGCTGGTGGACAAGTTATGTAAATGATACTATTTATAATGAAGTATTCGATGAAAATACAGAATCTAACCTTATTGTGTCCATTTATACGATTGGTGATAATAAGTACTATTTGTATGATATGAGCCAATGCTCCGAAGAAGAAATACCACTGTGCGAGAACTATATCAACAGATGCCGGGATGAAGCGGGCATCAACTGGGTTACAGATGAGGAAATACAGACTGCGATACAGAATCAATGCAGTACAATTGGAATAGATTACAGTATTACACAGAATCAGGACGAAGTGGTATGGAATAACTTGTAATGAAAAATCCGAGGTGGATAGATAAAAGGGAATAACCTCTGTTTTGAGGCTATTCCCTTTGATAGAACATGTTTAATATCATCTCATAAATGCTATAATCACTTGTCCGCCATATTCCTGATCACGAACAATGTAACTACCAGAAGAACAATTCCTACCGGCAGTGAAATCCATGCGCTCTGTGCGAATCCTGCAACGATGTATGTGATAAAGGAAATCGCCGCAACTACGATTACGTAAGGAAGCTGGGTGGATACATGGTTGACATGATCACACTGCGCACCCGCGGATGCCATGATCGTAGTATCAGATATGGGTGAACAATGGTCGCCGCATACCGCTCCTGCCATGCAGGCTGAAATAGATATGATCATAAGCTGCGGGTTGGAATTCATAAATACATTTACCACGATAGGGATGAGAATACCAAACGTTCCCCATGAGGTTCCTGTGGAAAATGCAAGGAAACATGCCACAAGGAAAATGATCGCCGGCAGGAAATTCATAAACCCTCCCGCACTCTTCTGTACCGCATCGGCAACAAAAGTCGCTGCCCCTAAAGAATCGGTCATGGCTTTCAGCGTCCACGCGAATGTAAGGATCAAAATAGCCGGAACCATAGCTTTAAAACCGTCTGGCAGACATTTCATACAATCCGTAAAGCTCAGAACTCTTCTCAAGAGATAGATAATAATTGTCAAAATCATAGCACAGATACTGCCCAGAGCAAGACCAACGGAAGCATCCGAATTAGAAAATGCCTCGACAAAGCCTGCCCCGTCAAAGAATCCTCCGGTATAAATCATGCCGATCACACAGCATACAATCAACATTACGATAGGAATCAGAAGATCAATCACTTTTCCTTTTGGATTGACAGTTTCTGTCTCTTTTGCAGCAGCTCCATTTCCTGTTGAGAACAAGTCACCCTTCAAAGCATTTGCTTCATGCTTTTTCATAGGGCCGAAATCCACTTTCATAAGCACAAGGGCAATCATCATAATGATTGTCAGAATAGCATAAAAGTTATAGGGAATGGCGCGGATAAAAATGGAAAACCCATCTTCTCCCTCTACAAAACCGGACACAGCAGCCGCCCACGAGGAAATCGGTGCAATAATGCAGACAGGCGCTGCAGTGGCATCGATCAGATACGCCAGCTTTGCGCGGGAAACCTTATGTTCATCTGTAACAGGTTTCATAACGCTTCCTACCGTAAGGCAGTTAAAATAATCATCAATAAAAATCAGAACTCCGAGCGCCACTGTGGCTAACTGCGCCCCGGCGCGTGTCTTGATCTTCTCTTTGGCATAATGACCAAAAGCCGCGGAGCCGCCTGCGCGGTTCATCAGGCTGACCATTGCCCCCAGTATCACAAGAAATACCAAGATACCTACATTATAACTGTCAGAAAGTACAGCTACAAAGCCGTCATTGAAAATGTGTGTCAGCGTCCCCTCAAAAGAAAATCCGGAATAGAATAATCCGCCCACCAGAATACCGATGAATAGAGAACTGTAGACTTCCTTCGTGATCAACGCCAGTACAATAGCAACAATAGGCGGAACCAGCGCCCAGAAAGTAGCATACATAGCCGGCGCGTATTCTTCTCCGGTTTCCGCTGCTAATACGGTAATCGGCAAAAGCGCCAGACACAAAATCAAGGCCGCAATTCCTCGTAACAATTTTTTCTTCTTCATTTTTCTCCGTCCTTCTATCATTTTTCTATTGCCTTACACTGTAAAGCAACATTCTTCTCACAGCAGCGGCGGCACACCCCGCATACCCAGCCTGTGCCGTTACTGCCGAGGTTAGTATACCACCGCTTACTGCATTAAACAAGAAAAATGTAGAAAAAACGCATCCTTCATCCGTTTATAACTTAAACTTTCCTACTTCACCATTCAGCTTGCCAACAATTTCCAGATTGGAATCCGCTTCATTTCCGATATCGCTGACATTACCTGTCAGCCGCACAGCCGTTTCCGTTACATTCGTTACGCCCACTGCGCTTTCACTCACTGCGGTTTTCACATCTTCCAATGCCTGTCTGATCTGATCCATACTCATCTTAAGCTGCTCGCTCTCCGCCGCAAAGTGCTGCATCATCTCATTCATATTTCCGACGTTACTCTGATAACTCTCACTGGTTTCCAGCAATTTCTCATAACCGCCTACCGCAGTTTCATTCATAAATGTGATCATTTCTTCTGCTTCTGCCGCAAGTTCATCCACCGTCTGAATCACTTCGGCAGTCACATACTGAATCTCCGTTGCAGATTCCGCGGAATTAGTTGCCAGTTTCCCGATCTGATCCGCAACTACCGAAAAGCCTCGCCCCGCTTCTCCTGCCCGTGCCGCCTCAATACTCGCATTTAATGCCAAAAGATTTGTCTCCTGAGTAATGCTGATAATATTCTTTGTAAGCTCTCTGATCTTCTCTACGCTCTTGGACTTCTCGATCTTCTGTTGAACTGACGCCGCCATATTCTCAGCCTGAAGCACGGCTTCCTGTTTCTCCTTCACAGCCCGATGATATATCTTTGAAGCAGTCTGCATAATCCCGTCCGATGAAACTCTTCCGTTTTCAGCCTGTTCATATATACTTTCTATCGATTCAAATATCTGTCTGATCGACTCATTGATCTGATCCAGCGAAACGCTGGATTCCTCCATTGCCGCGCTCATCTGCTCCATCACCGAAGACACATCCGTAATCTCAGACTGGGCGCTTGAGAGTTTGTCTGACACCATGCGGGAGGATTCTCTTAAATGCTCTGAATTTTCAGATATATTCAACATAATCTCTCGAATATGCTGAAGCAGTTCATTGACATTCCCTGCAATCATTTCCATCTCATCACCCGTATGGACATCCAAGGTCTGCGTCAGATCACCTTCATTATGTACCAGTTCATAGATTTTGCCGTCTACCTGATGCAGTCTCTTGATCACTCTGTTGACAACAAAATTAAGGATTACCAAAGCAATGAGCAGAGAGCTAAAGGATATCTGTATTACTCTCTTCAATGCCAGATCCAGACGCTCCACAACTCCCGCCGCATCGTAATCACATCCCACAATGCTTACTATTCTGCCGCTGCTGTCAGCCAAAGGCATATATGCCGAAATCAGATCTCCGTCTTCGGTAGAATCAATAAAATCCTGCACATACATTTCCCCGTCAAAAACAGATTTCAATTCTTGGTAGGACACCTCAAAGGCAGTTCCAAAATCATTGGCATCGCCAGTATCATCCGCATCGATTCCGTAATACACCTTGTTTCCATCTGTATATAAAGTATACAGATATTTGATGCCACAATCCTGCTTAATCCCATACATAGCTTGCAGCAGTGCATCATATTCTTCACCTTCCGTCTTCTCTGCTGACATTTCCGCCACAAAATCCACATCGATGACCTTGGTGGATATGATTGCCGCCATCTGCGCTTCTTCAACACCCATGGCAATTAGCCCTTCCTTGGTGCGCAGATAAGAGTTCAGTCCCATAATTACACATAATAATATGATCACCAAAGTTGTTGGCAATAAAATTTTAAATCGGATACTGATACCTCTTGTTTTTCTCTTTTCCATGTTCGGAGTTCCTCCTTTCCTCTTACACATACCGCTTATATTATAAC
>CAMXBD010000167.1 GCA_947179245.1 uncultured Lachnospiraceae bacterium
AATAGTCAGCTCCAGAAACTGTTTCCAGTAAACTTTTAAATATGCCTCCCATTCCTCTTTGGTCGCATCATTGTTATATTCATCTTTGACCCGGTCTGAAAATTCCGGCAGATAACGCTCCGCAAGCGTGTCATATATCAGAATATTATCGATTGCCTCTTTTTCTTCCTCCGTCATCTGGCTGCCGTAACTAGCGACACACCGTGCCGTTTGAAGAAAAGGAATGGACAGGCTCTCCGCGATACTGCCATTTGGCACACCAGCCATCGGCAGAACCCCTTTAAACCAGAAAGCTACGAACAAAAGTACTCCCGCAAAAATAATTCCAAGCCTTTTCCAGTATTTCTTCGCCAAAAGCATAAAACACGGAAAACACCCGACGGCAATGGCAAGCCCCTCATTCCTAAACAGGCACAAAAGGATCAATAAAACCGGAAGCAGAATCATCTTAATGCGATTATGTATAAACGCATCCGGTGATAATGCCGCCTCAAACATAAAAATTGTCAACATCAAAACAACTATAGAAAAATTAATATTTTTGCCGACCGAAATCGCATAAACCGGAAAAATCGGCAAAATGGCATATACACAGAGTAATACGCGGAGCAGAAGTCTGCTTACTCCAATCTTCCTAAGCATATCTGTCATGTATGACAGTACCATAATAAAGGCTGCCACCTGCAATAGAACATACAGAAACATTCCGAAAGCTGCCGAACCGAGCGCAGTACCTATTTTCACAAAAAACACCAGAAACAAAATCTGAAAATATGGATGATGATTCGTCAATGGCTCATATCCGAAATACTGCTCTAACATCGTTCCTGCATCATAGAGTGCACTCCCCGGATAGAAAGCCGCCAGATAAGGCAGCCAGCAGATAAACAGAAAGAGTCCTGTTTTTAGTTTGTATTTCTCTTTACCGCCGGTTTCTTCTATCTGCTTACATACATAGTCCCCTGCCAGTCTGTCCATCCATTTATACGCCAAAAGAACCATGCAATAAAGCATAGTTCCATATCCTGTAAGAACAAGCAGCGTCTTGACGCTCTGCACGCCATTCAATATGCTGAGAGCAATCCCTGTTGCATTCTTATAGCACAAACCGATAACAACAAGAATTGACAAGAATAGTGAGAAAACCGCTATGTCTTTGTAAACAGGATAATTCTTCCGGACATTATAGTAGAGAACCGAAAGGCACAACACAAATACAGCCTGTCCTAATCCCCATCCGTGAAAAGATGCCAGCAACGCATTCAGACCTTGCATTTCAGCTATATTCTCGAAATTAATACTCATTGCCGCCACGGAACAAACCGCCAGTAAAAAACATATTACTTTGCTCCCCGTCTCTTTTCGTATTATACTATTCTGCTGTAAAGACATAACTCTTCTCCCGCTGTAACTTCTTTCTTATTATTTTCCACTGCCCGGATCAAATCCGAAGCCGGTCTTATTTCGGCAAATTAAACTTGGCAATCAAACCATCCAAAGCTGTCGCCTGCGCTGATAACTGCTGGCTTGTTGCCGAAGACTGCTCTGCAACTGCCGCATTGGTCTGAACAACATCCGATATCTGATTGACGCCCGCTTCTGCCTCCAGCATCGTCGTTGCCTGACTGGAAGATATCTCACTCAGTTCCTTAGAAGATTCCGCAACTTTTCTGATTCCTTCCACTACGGTCGCTATGGATGCCACTGCGCGGTCTGCCACCTTATTGCCATTCTCAATCTCCTGCATAGCGCCCTCAATCAAGGTTCTGGTATCTACCGCAGACTTACTGCTCTGCTCTGCAAGCTGCCTGATCTGGTCTGCCACAACGGCAAAACCACGGCCTGCTTCTCCAGCTCTTGCCGCCTCAATCGAAGCGTTCAGTGAAAGCAGATTCGTCTGGGATGCAATGCTCTCAATTTCGGAAATGATATTCCCAATTCTCTGTGATGTCTCATTGATACGCTCCATCGCCTCCAGCATTTCTTTCATATCATCACTGCTGCGATCCGCCAAATCCGCATATTTCTGTGACTGATGGTACGCTTCCTCAGCGGAAGCTGCCGCGCTCTTTGACGCATCCGAAATTGTCGTGATTGTCGCCTGCAATTCTTCAACCGCGCCTGCCTGTTCCGTTGCGCCTTCCGCAAGACTCTGAGAGCTTTCGGCAAGATTACCGGAACCTGCCGAAACCTGAACAGAGGACTCTTCAATATATCGTATCGTTTCAATCATAGTATCTCTAAGCTGCTTTAAGGAGTCAAATATCTGTCTGAATTCTCCCGTATATTTAGATCCGTCTTTTGATCTGACAGCAAAGTTAGAGTCTGCCATCTGTCCTAAAATATAATGTATATCATATATGATGAAATTCAATCTTCCTGACATATCATTCGCCGAGCTGATGATGTCGGCAACCTCATCATTGGCCTTTACCTCTGGGAAGGGACTGGTGAGATCACCCTGTGCAAACTCAGCAAGACGGTCCTTCAACCGGACAAGCGGCTGCGAAATGTTTCCAGCTATGTAATTTCCCAGACGAATAGATGTTGCGATCGCTATGAAGATAATCACCGCAATCACTACTACAAGTATCGTACTTATAATTGTCATTACCGTAGAAATACTATTTCCACGATCCACTTTAATATCCATAATGGAGGTAAGTTGGTCATTGATGTCTTCATATAACGGCATCAGCTCGCTCATAGCCATATCCTGTGCCACTCTCGATAGTTCCGCATCCGAATTAGAACCAATCTCCAGAATCTGGTTATCGAGTTCCCAGTATGCCGGAAGCTTACTTGATATATCCTGATAAACTGCTTTGTTCGCATCAGATACCATAAACTTCTCTAACGCTGCAAAACTATTTGTAAAGTTATCCACACTCTCTGTATGAGCTGCTTTCATACTCTCGACAGCCCCTTCTTCCTCATAACCGATACAGCCGCGAAGAGTAGATCTTGTTTCAGCAAAATATGTCATTGCCTTGCCCACATCACCTTGTGCAAAGCCATAGTCCTGCAGTGCTCCTGCATAGACCTTCGCTATGATAATCATCACGATCAACACGACAGCTGCCACTAACGCCGGAACACCGGATGCAATGATAAATCCACGCCTCAGCCGCTCCTTAATCCGATACCTGTTTAATCTTTCATATGCTTGGTCCAATTTTTTAAGCATTACTGTTACCTCCTTATATTTTGTTCCGGATTTTTAATTAAAATACAGATATATTTTTTGATTATATCATAAAACTAAGATAATGAACATAGCTGCCCAGCACAAATTAAGGGTATTCCATTTAAGCGGAATACCCTTCTGTCTGCAATATAAAAATAATTCTTATTTCGGCAGTTGGAACTTGGCAATCAATCCATCTAACGCTGCCGCCTGTGCCGATAACTCCTGACTGGTTGCTGAGGACTCCTCCGCAACTGCTGCATTGGTCTGAATAACATCCGAAATCTGGTTTACACCTTCCTCTGCTTCCTGCATCGTAGCTGCCTGATTTGCAGAGGTGATACTTAACTCTTTGGAGGAAGATGCTACTTCTCTGATTCCTTCCACTACCGTTCCGATAGAAGCCACCGCGCGGTCTGCCACCTTATTGCCATTCTCAATTTCCTGCATAGCGCCTTCAATCAATGTTCTGGTATCTACAGCAGATTTGCTGCTCTGCTCCGCAAGCTGTCTGATCTGGTCTGCCACAACTGCAAAACCTCGTCCTGCTTCACCTGCTCTTGCCGCCTCAATCGAGGCATTCAGTGAAAGCAGATTTGTCTGAGATGCGATATTTTCAATCTCAGAAATAATATTACCTATCTTCTGCGAGGTCTCGTTGATGCGCGCCATGGCCTCTACCATTTCCTTCATATCAGCGCTGCTGCGATCCGCCATATCCGCATATCTTTGTGACTGTTGGTATGATTCTTCTGCGGATGCCGCCGCATTTTTGGCCGCATCGGAAATTGTAGTAATTGTTGCATGAAGTTCCTCAACCGCGCCTGCCTGCTCTGTGGCGCCCTCTGCAAGACTCTGTGAACTATCCGCAAGATTACCGGAACCGGCTGAAACCTGTATCGAAGAATCCCCGATATAACGCAGTGTCTCAATCATGTTGTCACGGAGCTGTTTCAAAGATTCAAAAATCTGTCTGAATTCCCCTGTATATCTAGAGCCGTTCTTTGATCTGACAGCATAATTGAAATCCGACATCTCACCCAAAACATATTCCATATCATGAATAATAAAATTCAATGTCTGCATCATATCATTTGCTGATCTGACAATGTCTGCAACCTCGTCATCCGTACTCACCTCTGGGAAGGGACTGGTAAGATCACCCATGGCAAAGTCAGCCAGACGGTCTCTAAGTCTTTCTAACGGGTGCGAGATATTCTTCGCTATGTATCTTCCCAAACGAATGGATGTCCAGATTGCTATCACAATAATAACTGCGATTACAACCACAAGTACCGTAGCTATAATCGTCATTCTCGCAGAAACGCTGTTTCCACGATCTACCTTAATATCCATAATTGATATCAGCTGATCATTAATCCCATCGTAGAGAGGCATCAATTCGTTCATTGCGCGTGCCTGCGCCTCTTCACAGAGCGCTCTGTCCATAGTTGCTCCCAGTTCGATGATCTCATTATCAAGCTCCCAATACGCTGGAAGCTTACTTGCGATCTCACTATATACCTGCTTGTTTGCGTCCGACACCATGAATTTCTCTAAGTTCTCAAAACTTATCGTAAAATTCTGAATACTCTCTTCATGAGATGCTCTCATACTCGCTATAGCTTCCTCATCATCATAACCGATACATCCACGCAGAGTCGAACGCGCCTCTGCAAAATATGTCATCGCCTTACCCACATCACCCTGTGCAAAACCATAATCAGTCAGTGCTCCGGAATATACCTTCGCCACTACTACTAAAACAATCAACACTACCGCTGCAACCAATGCCGGAACACCGGATGCAATCACAAAACCACGCACCAGTCGTTCTTGAATCCTGTACTTATTCAATTTTTCATACATTTCTATTCCCTCCTTAGTATGCCGCCATAGAATCTGTCAAAAAATATGATCATACTTCCGGCAAATGTTCAGACTAAAAAACATAAACTGTCGTACATCTCTCAATCTACGGTCATACAGTCGAGAATATTCAAACACTGTATTTCTTGATTCAAGAAAATCGGCAATCTCCCGCTTTTATCTGAAATTAAAGTGACAGGAAAATTATAGCACTCAATCGATTAAGCAGGAGAAAAAATACAGGAAAAGTACAATATTGGATGATTTTTTTCATTAGGAAACTTTTATGATGCGTATTTCATCTGCATGGAAAATATCATTGATAAATTCACCCTTCATCTCAACAGACACATTCTCCTCCAGATCATCAAATCCGGCTGCAGCATCCTCATGCCTTGTGCCTCCATCGTATATTGTACGGATATAGAAGTAAGTATCCGCATCAAAAACAACCTGAATCAATTCAGAGTCTGGTATCTTCGCACTCGAAGAAGGACTGCTGCCGACTATGCTGCCATCTTCAAGAATCTCTAGCGATGATTCCACTATGTAAAAGGAATCCGTATCTACTTTCCAGACCATACCTTGAAAATCTGCATCCACGACCGCCGCAACTTCCGGAGCAAGAACATGCCACCTGCCCGAAGCATTATCTGGCTGTGCCCCGCTCTGTCCTGCCTCATTCGACTCCGCACCATTCTGTACTGCATCTATTCCGGCTGTTCCGAAATTCTCATTCTGGTCTACGGTTTTATTCTCTCCTGTTTCATTTTCCGGCTGCACCTCTGATCCCGCGTCTGTTTCATCTGTCTTTGTTTCACTCTCCGACGTTTCATCTGCCTCCGTGGGCGCAGAACTACATCCCGTCACCGTCTGCGCCAGCATGCAGGCTATGCCTGTCATTATAATTGCCTTCTTTACTTTAATTCTCATGATAAATCCCTCCTGTTTTCTTTATAATGCGGATTTATCATATCAAAGCAATCTCTAAAGTTGCTCTAACTAATCTCTAATCTGTCTCTAAATTGATAAAAAAGTTGCAGTGGTTACAGGCATCTTCCTTATCCGTGAATAAACGAAGTAAGCGTAGAACATCTCCGTCGCTCTCACATAATAAGCCTTTTTATCCGGGTCGCCGTCATACATAAAAAACTCGCTCATGCGGTAATACCGAACATCTTCTTATTTACCGCGGCAAAATGTGACGGGGTTGAAAATCCGGCTTCAAGGGAGGCATCTGTAATGGATACCCCTTCTGCTATCTTCATATAGGCAAAAAACAGCCTCTGCTGTCCGCTCCTCCAGCACTGTAAAACTCCGCAAACCGCTCCGCTTTCCTTTCCGGCTCTGCCATGTGCCCGGTGAAACTATGCTCATTTACCGTAAAATCTGTATATATCATTTTCCTATCACCTATTTTTCTGCTGACATGTTCAATATCTCAAACTGGAATTCTGATAAGACACTTTTTATAGCATTTATTAACTGTTATATCT
>CAMXBD010000168.1 GCA_947179245.1 uncultured Lachnospiraceae bacterium
CTGGTTAAAATAGACAATAAAAAATGTTTTTCTCACCTAAAAAAGCAGATTGTTTAATATTTATCTTAAACGTTATCAAATCTATACAAATTTCAATTCCGAATGTAACTTCCACATAAATTTTAGATATGAGACAACATGAAAGTGCATAAAGTGTAAAAAAAGAGATGATTGATACCATGGGAAAAGGAAAATCTGATAAATTCGTGGAAGCCCTTGGTGTGCTGATAAGTATTCTGGGGTGTTGTGTGGGATGCAGTTTATCAGGAAGGCTTTATGAGAGGAATATTCAGTGTGAAGAAACAATCACCATGGCAGGATCCACTTCCATGGAGAAATTAGCCGATGCATTAGCGGAGTCGTTTATGACAGAACATCCATATGTGACGGTTACAGCGGAATTTACCGGATCTTCGGCAGGAATTGAAGCCGTGCTGACCGGCAGCGCTGATATTGGTATTTCATCCCGGTCTTTGAAAGAGGAGGAGAAGGCTTTGGGAGCGGTGGAAAATATTGTCGCAGTAGAGGGAATTGCTATAATCGTGGATATGTCTAATACAGTTTCGGCATTGACTGTGGAGCAATTAACCGATATCTACACGGGTGGGATTAGAAATTGGAGTGAACTTGGGGGAACGGATGAGGCAATCGTGGTGATCGGAAGAGAGGCAGGAAGCGGAACAAGAGAAGTTTTTGAGGGACTGCTTGGGGTAGAGTATATGTGTGCGTATGCCAATGAATTAGATTCTACCGGTGCAGTGTTGGCAAGAACGGCATCAACGCCCGGCGCCATCGGGTATGTATCAAGGGATGTTGCAAATAATATGGTACAGGTCTTGGCAATAAATGGATTTGAGCCGTCGGATAGCAATATCTCCAAAGGCAGTTATCCGCTCAGCAGACCACTCTTCATGATAACGAAGGGAGCGGTTTCAGCCCGAAAAAAGGCAGTACAGGAATTATTTACATATCTGCATTCGGAGGATGGTGAAGGGTTGATTGAATCTGTAGGATTGATTGTTCCGAAACCATACAAGCCGATTCGGCAGTACACGGAAAAGTAAAAAGAAATCATAATGCGGAGATAGAAGAGGGAATGAATGTGAAAGCAAAATGTATTATTAGCAAAGATCGTGTTTGCATAGTTGAGACCGCGGCACAGGCAATTTTCACGATATGCGCTTTTGTTGCGATATTTGCCGTGGGTTCCATTACATTATACATGATTGCTAACGGCGTACCGGCACTATTTAAGATTGGAATCAGGGATATTCTGTTTTCTGCAACGTGGAAGCCGACAGCGCAGGAACCGGAGTTCGGCATTCTGTATATTGTATTAACTTCCATTATGGGAACAGCGCTGGCTGTTATGATTGGTGTACCGATTGCGCTTCTGACGGCAGTTTTCTTGGCAGAGATTGCGCCGAAAACACTGACGGCGGTGATAAAACCTGCGGTGGAACTGCTGGCGGGAATTCCTTCAGTGGTTTACGGTTTGCTAGGATTAATGGTTTTGAATCCGCTTGTTTATAAATGGGAACAGAATCTATACCGGGGATCGGAAACACACCAGTTTACCGGAGGTGCCAATCTGTTGTCCGCAGTTCTTGTGCTTGCTGTCATGATTCTTCCTACTGTTGTCAGTATCAGTGAATCTGCGATCAGGGCGGTGCCGTCGGAGTTAAAAACCTCCTCGATGGCATTGGGAGCTTCCCATGTGCAGACAATCTTCAGGGTGATCCTGCCGGCAGCAAAACCGGGCATTATCATGGCAATCGTACTGGGTGTTGGACGGGCAATTGGAGAGGCAATGGCGATTAGTCTGGTGTCTGGTGGATGTGTGAATTTTCCGATGCCGTTTCATTCTGTCAGATTCTTAACGACGGCGATCGTCAGCGAGATGGGGTATGCCAGTGGACTGCACAGGCAGGTTTTGTTTACGATTGGGCTGGTGCTGTTCGGGTTTATCATGATAGTAAACTTGATACTTAACAATATCCTGATAAGAGAGGACAGGTAAGATGGTCAGAAAAATAAAAGATGGTCTTATTCTTGGAACAATCTATCTGGCAGCTTTTTTTTCTGTGGTACTTCTGGCAGGCATTATTGTGTATGTTTGTGTGAAAGGAATCGGTTCGGTCCGCTGGTCTTTTCTGACTACGGTATCAAGTGTGCTTAAGGGAACTGTCGGTATTGCGGGAAATATTGTCAATACGCTGTACGTCATTATCTTAACGCTTGTGATTGTAATACCTATCGGAATTGGCTCGGCAATCTGGCTAAACGAATATGCTGGAAAGAGCCGGAGTGTACGGCTGGTGGAGTTTACGACACAGACGCTTGCAGGTATTCCTTCCGTTATTTTCGGATTGTTCGGTATGGTCTTTTTTGGAACAACTCTTGGCCTTGGCTATTCACTTTTGACGGGGGCGCTGACATTGACATTGATGGTTTTGCCGCTGATTACACGGAACACGCAGGAGGCGCTCAGAGCGGTACCTGACAGTTACCGCTATGGTGCGGTCTGCATGGGAGCTGCAAAGTGGTATATGATACGGACTGTATTGCTGCCCTCAGCCATGCCGGGGATCGTAACGGGTGTGATATTGGCAGTGGGGAGGATTGTGGGGGAATCGGCGGCGCTGTTGTTTACGGCAGGAAGCGGATATTTACTGCCCGGATCCGGAGAAGGGCTGTTTCATAAGATTATGGAATCTGGCGGCACATTGGCGGTGCAGTTATATCTGAGTATGTCGAAAGCGCAGTACGACACAGCATTCGGTATTGCGGTAGTGCTATTGTGTATTGTGGTGATCGTTAATTTCCTGACAGGAATATTCGCGGATAAATTGAATGCAGCGTTGAGGAAATAATATGATAACGAAGACGGGCAACATCAAAATAAAGACGGAACGGCTGAATCTTTACTATGGGAATACACATGCACTTAAGGATATTACCATAAAGATACGTGCTAATGCGGTGACGGCATTGATCGGTCCGTCTGGGTGCGGCAAATCCACTTTTTTAAAAACTTTAAACAGGATAAATGATCTGGTAAGCAGTGTCAGAATCGAGGGAGGCGTATATCTGGATGAAAAAGATATCTATGCGCCGGGGGTAGATGTCACGAAACTTCGTAGAAAGGTTGGGATGGTATTTCAGCAGCCGAATCCTTTTCCGATGAGTATATATGATAATATTGCTTACGGTCCAAGGATTCACGGAATCAAAGATAGAAACAGTCTGGATGAGATTGTGGAAAGCAGTTTGCGCGATGCGGGTATCTGGGAGGAGGTAGAGAGCAGACTGGAAGGATCGGCACTCAGATTATCGGGCGGACAGCAGCAGAGGCTGTGCATAGCCAGAGCGTTGGCGGTACAGCCGGAGGTACTTTTGATGGATGAACCTACTTCGGCGCTTGATCCGGCGGCATCATTGAAAACGGAGGAATTAATGAGGTGGCTGAAGAAAAAATATACGGTCATCGTGGTGACACACAATATGCAGCAGGCAGTGCGCGTGTCAGATGAAACAGCTTTTTTCTTAAATGGTGAGATGATAGAAGCCGGTATGACGAGAGAGATATTTTCTTATCCGAGGGACAGGCGGACGAGAGACTACATTGATGGAAGATTTGGCTAAAAAGCGTATCTTACATTTCTTTTACATGATTTTTACATGATTATGATAGTGTGGCGGATAAATTTATGATAATTTCAAACCATATAGATGATAAGCAGTTATCGATGTAATTAAGCAGGATTGCTGATAAGCTTGTCGGACGATATGGTATGGAGGTTGTCATGGATTTTTTTGATGTACTGACGATGATAGGCGGGCTTGCGCTATTTTTGTATGGCATGCATATATTGGGCGAAGGGCTGTCTAAGGCGAGTGGCGGAAGAATGGAACGTATTCTGGAAAAACTGACTGACAACAAACTGCGGGCAGTATTGCTGGGAGCCGGTGTCACGGCAGTGATCCAGTCTTCATCAGCAACGACGGTCATGGTGGTGGGATTCGTCAATTCGGGCATTATGAAGCTTTCTCAGGCGATAGGCATCATCATGGGAGCAAATGTAGGAACTACAATCACCTCATGGATCTTAAGTCTGACGGGAATCGAGGGCGGCAATTTCTTTGTACAACTGTTAAAACCGACGTCCTTCTCGCAGATTTTTGCGATGGTGGGTGTAATATTGTTATTATTTTCCTCAAAAGACAAACATAAAAATATAGCGACAATTTTAATAGGATTCGCGGTGTTGATGTTTGGCATGGATACGATGTCTGAGGCGGTTAAGCCGCTGGCTGATGTGCCGGAATTTACGAATATCCTGCTGTTATTTTCAAGCCCGGTTCCGGGGCTGATTGCAGGAATTGTTCTGACGGCAGTCATACAGAGCTCGTCAGCATCGGTCGGCATATTACAGGCGCTGTGTGTTACAGGCGTTGTATCTTACCAGACAGCACTGCCTATTATTATGGGACAGAATATCGGCACATGTGTGACAGCGCTGCTGTCTTCCGTGGGAACATCAAGGAATGCCAGAAGAGCGGCAATTGTACACTTGTATTTTAATTTAATCGGCACCATTGTCTTCATGCTGGTATTTTATGGGCTGAATACAGTTATAGGTTTTGAATTTATGAACAGAGTGGCGCGGCCTTACGGGATAGCGGTTGCTCATACAGTATTTAATGTGTTTGCGACAATCCTGCTTCTGCCTTTTGCATCGGTATTGGAAAAGCTGGCATATGCAACGATACGGGAAGATGATTCGGAACATGTGGACGTGAGCCATATAGATGAAGACGTCAAGGCATTGGACAGCCGTTTTATTAATAATCCGGCGCTTGCTATGGAACAGTGCCGCAAAGTGATCTGTCATATGGCGGATACGGCGCAGGCATCATGTGTAAATGCGGCCAGTCTGCTGCAGGGTTATGGACAGGAGAAAGTAGAAAAAATCTGTCAGATGGAAAAAGATGTAGACCGATATGAGGACGTTCTTGGAACTTATCTGCTAAAGCTGTCGGGAAAAGATCTCGCTGAGCGGGACAGCCGTGCATTGACATTGTATCTGCATACGATTGGGGATTTTGAGAGAATATCGGACCATGCGGCGGCTATTGCTATGGCATACGAGGAAATGGAGCGCAAAGAGCAGAACTTTTCCGGCAAAGCAAAGGAAGAACTGGCAGTCTTTTCACAGGCTGTTGTAAGAATAACGGAGGTTTCCAGCAGAATTTTCAGGGAGGAAGATACAGAGTTAATTTATGAAGTGGAGGCACTGCGCGCGGTGATTGGTGAACTTGGAGCGGCAGTGCGTAAGAGGCATATCAAACGGCTCAGAAAAGGAAAATGCACGATCGAATTGGGATTTCTGCTGTCTGATATTGTTACAGCATATGAACGGATTGCGGCACATTGCTCTAATATAGCGACCGGTCTTGTACAGGTCGGGGATGATTCTCTGGAAATGCACAATTATAATAAAGAGATCCGTATAGGTAATATGCAGGGAGTTAAGCAGTTGTATGAAGAGTTTTTACAAGAATATGCTCTTCCACACTAAAATCGTGCTGTGTGTACGTCAAAATGTACGACAAAATAACCTTTTATCTTGCAATCTGCCGTGTAATATATTAAAGTATATTATGAGTGAATAGATTTCAAACAGCCATATACGATGTGAGAGGAGAAGTTATTTATGTGGACAAGAGCGGAACTCAAAGAGAACGCAAAAAAGTATTTTAAATTCAATTATTGGAAGATGGTGCTGGTTGCATTTGTTGTATCCTTGTTTGGCGGCGGCGGTGGTGGATCTTCTGTAAACGCCAGCTATACAAAGCAGATTGGTTCTGGCAACATACATTTGAGTCCTTCGGAAGCAGCAGCATTTTTCGTCGGCTTTATGGTGATTTTTTTAGTTATTATGGTGATTGCTTTCGCATTGTCAGCATTTCTGCTTAATCCGTTGCAGGTCGGTGCACAGAGATTTTTTGTAGTCAGCCATTATCAGAAAGCAGAACTTGGTGAATTGGGATATGGTTTCTCAAATTGTTATATGAATGTTGTTAAGACGATGTTTTTAAGACAATTGTATATTTTCCTGTGGTCTCTGCTCTTTATTGTTCCGGGTATTATCAAGGGATATGAGTACCGTATGATTCCGTACATATTGGCGGAAAATCCGGGGATTGATTCAAAGGAAGCATTTGCCATGAGCAAGCAGATGATGGATGGAAATAAGTGGAATGCATTTGTACTTGATCTGTCTTTCTTAGGATGGATTATTTTGAGCATGTTTACATGCGGTATTCTTGCAATTTTCTATGTAAATCCGTATATTCTCATGACAGATGCGGAACTTTATGTGGCGTTAAAGGAAATTACTTTCGGTAATCAGAATCCGGGGTATCAGAACTATCAGCCAAACCAGAATTATCAAGGTTATCAGC
>CAMXBD010000169.1 GCA_947179245.1 uncultured Lachnospiraceae bacterium
CTAAGGGTGTAGGTCGCTTGCGCGGCGCGAGGGTTCAAATCCCTCTTTCTCCGTTTTTATCTACCGATGAGTTAAGACGTGGAAGTGTTGATATTCAACACTTCCTTTTCTATTAATTATTTTTTTATTCTTTATCTATTTCGATAAGCAAATTCATATGATAAAATTTTAAGAAGAATTGTAACAGTGAGAAATCGGAAAGGGTCAGGAGAAGTATGAGCGCATTTGTAGAATTTAGGAATGTCAGCAAAACGTATCACATGGGTGAGGTGGACATTGAGGCTTTGAAAGATGTCAACTTTACAATCGATAAGGGAGAGTTTTGTGTTGTGGTGGGAGCATCTGGCGCGGGAAAAACGACTATTCTGAATATTTTAGGTGGAATGGATAGTCTTACCTCCGGACAGGTCATGCTGGATGGAACTGAGATTTCTGCATACAACAGCAGGAAGCTGACAACATACAGGCGCTATGATATCGGTTTTGTTTTTCAGTTCTACAATCTGGTGCAGAATCTGACAGCGCTTGAGAATGTCGAGCTGGCGGCGCAGATATGCAAAGATCCGATGGATGCTATGACGGTTCTGGAAATGGTGGGATTAAAAGACAGGGCAGGGAATTTCCCGGCACAGCTTTCCGGTGGAGAACAGCAGAGAGTAGCTATTGCGAGAGCGCTTGCAAAGAATCCGAAGCTGTTGCTTTGTGATGAGCCGACGGGTGCGCTGGATTATAATACGGGTAAGGCGGTATTAAAGCTTTTGCAGGATACATGCCGCAAGGAGGGTATGACGGTGGTAGTTATAACCCACAATCAGGCTCTGACTGCGATGGCGGACAGGATCATTACGGTGAAAAGTGGTACGATTAGGAAGATGGAGATGAACGAACATATCGTACCAGTGGAGGAAATTGAATGGTAACGGGTACTGTATCAATATATAGGGAGTCGGATGCATGAGCAGTGGAATGATCAAAACGACAATTAGGGAGATAAAGGCAAGTTTCGGTAGATATCTGGCGATTTTGGCAATTGTCATGCTGGGTGTTGGCCTTTTTGCGGGGTTGAAAATTACGAAGCCGGCAATGATTGCCACTGAGAATGCTTATTTGCGGGAACAGAATTTTTTTGATTTCCGTTTGTTATCTACTATAGGCTTTACCGATGAGGATGTTGAAAAGATATCTCAGATAGATGAGGTAGAGGATATTGAGGGAACGATTTCGATTGATGCCCTGTGCAGGATTGATGAAGGGAATGAGTCTGTCTATAAGATACATGCATTGCCAGATACAATCAATAAAGTAGTGTTGACCGCTGGACGGATGCCACAGAGTGAAAATGAGTGCGTATTGGATTCCGCGCAGTATACAGAGGGAGTGATCGGCTCTGCTTTTACAGTGACAGACAATAACGATGAGGACACAATGGAGATGTTTAAGAACCGTACATATACTGTAGTCGGTCTTGTACAGTCTCCTTATTATATTAATTTTGAGCGTGGAACGACCTCCATCGGTGATGGCAGGATTACGGCATTTGCTTATGTACCGGAGGATTCTTTTGACAGCGGGTATCTGACGGAAGTATTTCTCACATTGAAGGAGAAGTATGATGTCTATACGGATGAATATGAAGATTATATAGATGCTGTTCAGGACGGTATTGAGGAGAAAACGGAAGAGGCTGTTGATGAGAGATATCGGGACCTGATTGATGAAGCGCAAGAGAAAATTGATGAAGCGCAGACGGAGTTGGATGATAAACGCGCAGAAGCCGAGGAAGAATTGGACAAGGCTTGGCAGGACATTTTAGACGGAGAAGCAGAAATAGAAGATCATGAACAGGAGATAGAAGACGGGAAAGAGCAGATTGCGGAGGCGTGGGATACGCTGCGGACGCAGAAGCTGGAACTAGAGGAGCAGGAAACGGAGCTTGATGAAATGGAAGCGGCGATGACAGCGATGATGTCTTCAGGGCAGTATGGCGCCATGACACAGTCCGGGGAAAGCGGAATGCAGATGCCGGCAGGTGCAGAACAGCTTGCAGGAGGCGGAACACAAGCAGGCATGGAGCAGATTGAGGCGGGCAGAGCGCAGATTCAAGCTGGTAAGGAGCAGATCGAGGCGGCTGAATCGGAGCTGGCTTCGCAGGAAGCGGAGCTCCTCGAAGGAGAAGAGGAACTTAAGCAGGCAAGGGCAGACTTGGAAGAGGGAAAAGCAGAATATGAGGATGCCAAGGCTGAGTTTGATGAAGAGATTGCAGATGCGCAGAAGAAGATTGACGATGCGCGGGAGGAGCTTGCGGATATCGAGGAACCGGATAGTTATGTTTTGACGAGGGATACGAATGTAGGATATGCATGTTTTGACAGCGATGCCAGCATCGTAGAGGCTGTCTCCAATGTATTTCCGGTATTTTTCTTTCTGGTTGCGGCGTTGATCTGTATGACTACCATGAACAGGATGGTGGAAGAGCAGCGGACGCAGATTGGTATTTTGAAAGCGCTTGGCTATAGCAATGCCGCTATCATGGCGAAATTCATGTTCTATGCCGGAAGCGCGGCAATCGTTGGTGCAGTGGCAGGACTCGCGGGCGGTACATGGCTGTTCCCTAAGACCATATGGGAAGGATATCGTATCATGTACAATATGGGAGAGATCACATATCTTTTCAATGGCTGGCTGGCATTCTTCTCAGTGCTTGCGGCGATTCTGTGTTCTGTGGGGGCGGCGTTCTTTTCCTGCCGCTATGAGTTATACAGTGTGCCGGCGAATCTAATCCGCCCTAAGGCACCAAAGAATGGGAAACGTATTTTCTTGGAGAGAGTCACGTTTATCTGGAAGAGGCTTAAATTTCTGCATAAGGTTTCTGTTAGAAATCTTGTGAGATATAAGAAAAGATTTTTTATGATGATACTCGGTATCAGCGGATGTGCCGCGCTTCTTGTAGCAGGTTTTGGAATTAGGGATTCGGTGGCGAATATTGCGGATCAGCAGTACGATGAGGTTCAAATCTATGATATCGGAATAACCTTTGATGAGCCGATGGCAGAAGCTGATATGATGGCGCTGGCAGAACGGACGGAAGGAGTTTTTGCAAAGACAGCGTATCGTTACGAGGAGAGCGTGGACATAGATTTTGGTGGAAAAACGAAATCTTTGTACATGGTTATTCCGGAAAACGTGGAGGAGATTACGGATTTCATAAGCCTGCATACCGAGCAGGGTGAGGAGATACCTTATCCCGCGGAGGGAGAGGCTGTTATCACAGCTAAGGTGGCTGAAAATCTGGAAATTAAGGTTGGCGATGAAGTTGTCTTAAGAGACAACGACATGAACAGCATCCGTGTGAAGATTACCGCGCTGTGTGAGAATTTCGTCTATAATTATATATATATCAACAAGGAAACATATAGGGCACAGACCGGGGAGGAACCGGAATACAAGAGTGCATATGCAATTGCTGCGGAAGGCACGGATCTTCATGCGGCGGCAGCACTCGTGTCTGACAGTGATAATGTGCTTTCTGCTTCTGTTATTCAGGATATGAGAGATAGAATTTCTACGATGATGCAGAGCATGGATTACATTGTTGCATTGATTATTTTGTGTGCGGGTTGTCTTGCTTTTATTGTGCTTTATAATCTGACCAATATAAATATCACGGAGAGGATTCGAGAGATTGCAACAATCAAGGTACTGGGGTTTTATGCGAAGGAGACGGCGGACTATGTTTTCCGTGAGAATATGATTCTTACAGGGCTGGGCGCCGCGGTAGGGCTGTTGCTTGGCAAGTGGCTTCACTGGTTTATTATGTATAACATCAACATAGATATGATATCCTTCAAGACATATGTCAGTCCGCTCGGTTATGGGTTGAGTTTCCTGCTCACTTTTTTCTTTGCCATGTTTGTGAACGGGATTATGTTCTTTAAATTAGAGAAAATCAATATGGCGGAATCACTGAAGTCGATAGAGTAGGAAAGATTGGAAATAAATCGGTTGCAATACGAGTTTATTGCGTGTAAAATAGATATTAGTTTAGTGGACAGAGTATATGTGCAAGTGTCGTTTGTGACAGATATATAAGAATAATATGGATATGTGTAGGAGGTAGGATATGTTTTTGTTATTAGCAGGCGGCTTGGTGGTTGTGATTATTCCCGTTGTAATTGCAGTAGTGTCTACGGTGGTTTCTGCGATAGCGGCATCTCAAGACATTGGGGAAGATGAATAGACCGCAATATATTTACTTTGACTGGTTGGGATGAACCAAAAGCGAGGACAGAGAGAAGAAGATCTTTTCCCTGTCCTTATTTATTGGACAGGAAATTAGCAAATTCTTAACGCATGTTTAGATTCCATTCTTGATTAATATACGATAAGATATTTACATACACTATTTTGGAAGGGAGGGTGATTGATTCGGATGAATGAAAAATTAAAAGAGAAAATCAGGGAATCCCTTTCGAGTGTGCTTCCGATTACTATAATCGTGCTGGTTCTGAGTATCACTTTAGTTCCCATGGAGGTCAGCACACTGGTATTGTTTTTAACAGGTGCCGTCCTGTTGATTGTGGGTATGGGATTCTTTCAACTGGGGGCAGAGATGGCTATGACTCCGCTTGGTCAGGGTGTCGGCGGGAAGCTGGTAAAATTTAAGAGTGCATGGATGATGGCGCTTATATGTTTCCTGATGGGGGCAATCATTACGATTTCGGAGCCGGATCTTCAGGTGCTGGCAAATCAGGTGGCGGCAATTCCGAATATGGTGCTGATCTGGACAGTGGCGGCAGGTGTGGGTATCTTTACCGTGGTTGCACTGCTCCGTATTCTGTTTAAGGTAAGGCTTTCGTTGTTGCTGGCGGGGCTGTACATATTTATGTTTATACTGTCTTTCTTCTCACCGTCCGAATTTATTGCGGTTGCTTTTGACGCAGGAGGTGTTACTACAGGACCAATGACAGTGCCGTTTATCATGGCGATGGGTGTTGGTCTGTCTGCGGCACGAAGTGATAAGGACGGTAGTAACGACAGTTTTGGCTTAATTGCATTGTGTAGTGTGGGTCCGATTCTTATGGTACTGTTATTGGGAATTTTCTATCATCCCACGGAAGCTGTCTACACGGCAGTACAGATTCCGCAGCTTGTAACGACACAGGATGTGGTCAAAGAGTTTATGAAGTCAATGCCCGATTATGCGGGCGAGGTACTGCGGAGTATACTGCCTGTTATCGGTGTATTTCTTATTTTTCAGATTTTTGCACGCAGCTATCGTAAACGTCAGGTGCAGAGAATGGTTGTGGGATTTGGGTATACTGTTATCGGACTGATTATGTTCCTTACCGGTGTCAACATCGGATTTGCTCCGGTGGGAAGCCTGCTGGGTGAGGGGCTTGCAGACGGTATATTTAAATGGGCTTTAGTTCCCATCGGGATTGTGATAGGATATTATATTGTAAAGGCAGAGCCTGCGGTCAAAGTGTTGAACGAGCAGGTAGAAGAGATTACCGGTGGAATGGTATCCTACAAGATGATGAACGCATCGATGTCTATCGGTGTTGCATGCGCGGTTGCTCTTTCCATGACGCGTGTTCTGACGGGTATCAGTATTTATTGGATCATCATTCCGGGGTATGTATTGGCGCTTATTCTGAGCAGGCTGGTGCCGCCGGTTTTCGTCGGTATTGCATTTGACTCCGGTGGAGTAGCCAGTGGACCTATGACATCTACCTTTTTGCTGCCGTTGGCGATGGGAGCCTGTACGGCGTTAGGAGGGAATGTAGTTACGGATGCTTTCGGTATTGTAGCATTAGTTGCGCTGGCGCCACTCATTGCCATACAGATCATGGGGCTTGTGTATGAGCGCAGGACGAAGGCGGTGCATAAACCGGCAGAGGTGCTTTCGGAGGATACGGTTGTTGACTTTGAGGATGAAATCGTTGATTTGGACGACACAATTGTTGATTTGGAAGATACAGTAGTTGATTTGGAGGAAGAGTAAATATGACAGATCGGAAGAATCTGCAGATTATTCCGCGTTTGGTTATTGCGATCACGCGGGAGGAAGATCAGAAAAAGTTGGAGGAAGTTCTTGATTCCATGAATGCCCCTTTGTGCTTTCAGTTCAGAGGTAAGGGGACGGCACCCTCAGAGATGATGGATATTTTCGGACTGCGGGGCACTACAAGACTTCTGACGGGAGCCTTGGTCTCAAAGTCTCAAGTACAGCCTTTGTTTGAGACAATGAATAGACAGCTTTCTTTCCGAAACAGGGGTGGCGGAATAGCTATTACTGTTCCTGTGAGTGGATGTCAGAGTCATGTTTTGCAAGTACTTAATGATGCGGCGCGGGATGAGATCAAAGAAGCGCTGAAAGGAGATGAAGAAGAGA
>CAMXBD010000170.1 GCA_947179245.1 uncultured Lachnospiraceae bacterium
ACAGCCCCTTATAGGGGCAGAGCAAACCACCGGCTAAGCCGGTGGTGCTGATTTGCACAAAGCGAGAAGATCAATTTGCTATGAAATATACCAGCAATATTGCTACAAAATTCCCTGTAAAAATTCCCGTATTGCCCCATAGTAGGCTTCTGGGTCTTTGTCCTGTGCCTGAGCGTGCCCTGCTCCTTCTATGAGCAGCAGTTCTTTCGGACATGTAGCCGCATCGTAAAGGTCTTGCGACATCTGTGCAGATATCATGGCATCGGAGGTGCCGTGGATAAAGAGAGTCGGGGTGCTGCTTGTCGCGACTGCATTGAGCGCCGAGGCGTTCATCAAATCATATCCGCCCCGAAGAAGCAGAACGATGCGTGCAGAATCTACTAACGGAAAAGCAGGTAGATAAAACCATTCGGTCACCTTGTCACCGAACATGGAATAAGCATCGGTATAGGCACAGTCAGAGATGACCGCGGCGACATGGTCTGACAAATCGCTTTCTCCGGTCATGATCAGTGCTGTGGATGCACCCATGGACTGCCCGTGGATGACGATTCGAGCAGCAGGATCTTGTGATAAAATATAGTCGATCCAAAGATTGCAGTCATAATGGTCGGTCCACCCCATTCCAATGAAATCCCCTTCGCTCTCTCCCTGACATCGAAGATCGGGCACAATGACATGATAGCCTTCCTCATAATACCAACAGGCAAAAGGATACATCTCCTCTTTCCAGCCTGTGTAGCCATGTAGGACGAGTGCCCACAGATGCGAATCCTCTTCCTGCGTTTGACTGTTTTCAATGTCTTGCAGAATAAATTCTGTTGCAATCAGTGTATAGCCATCCTCGCTTACAACGGAGAGTGTTTGGGAAGCTGTTGCGTCTATCCACTCGGAAGTATGGTTAAGTGCAAGCTGACGATTTACTTGAATGTCTGAAGTCTGCACCTGCGCCGCGTAGCTTTCATCTGTAATTCTCTGAAAGGATTCCAGTCTGCGCATGAACGAGGGCACAAGAGCAGCGCTTACGAGGAAATTAACCAGAATAAAATACAGCACGGCGAGCAGGAGTATTATGATAAATAGAATTATAAAGACTTTGCGTTTTCGCTTCACGTTGATCAGATTCCTTTGTAAAGTATGCTATGTCTCTATTGTACTATATATCGATACTTCCTGCCAGTCGTGCTGCAGTTCTTTTTCTGCCACATTCTGTATATTGTGATAAATTTATCCAGCCATAGGACAGAATCTATTATTTTACTTCTGCATGTTCATCATTAATATCCGGAAATACAGACAACATTGGTTTCACATCTTTCTTGCGGATTATACGATCTACATAGTTTTTGGTAATCTTCATAACAAGCGGAGAGAGGCAAAGTACGCCGATTAAGTTCGGCATAGCCATCAATCCGTTAAATGTATCGGAGAGATCCCATGCGAGGCTTAAGTTCATAGTCGCTCCAATGAAGATCATAAGAATAAATACGATTTTATAGGCGATAGTGGATTTTGTTCCGAATAAATATTCCCATGCCTTAGAACCGTAATGACTCCATCCGAGAACTGTGGAAAAAGCAAACAGCAGGATTGCAAGTGCGATGAACATGGGTCCGAAGGAACCGAATATAGTCGCAAATGCTTCACCCACCAGTGCAGAACCAGAAGCTTCACTGAGGACAGCACCAGTTTCCAAATCAACAAGACCGGAAGAGAGTACGGCAAATGCTGTCAGTGTACAGACGATCATAGTATCTGCGCATACTTCAAAAATTCCCCACATACCTTGTCGAACGGGTTCTTTAACGTTGGAATTGGAGTGTACCATGACTGAGGAACCAAGTCCGGCTTCGTTAGAGAATACGCCACGCTTCATACCCCATGTCAGCGCCATCTTGACACCGGAGCCGACGATACCGCCGCCCACTGCTTTTAAGCCGAATGCACCCTTGAAGATAGCGGAAAATACAGCGCCAACCTGACCGATGTTAGTAAAAAAGATTACCAGCGCGCCAAGTATATATGCGATTGCCATAAAAGGAACCAGTTTCTCAGTAACAGAAGCAATTCTCTTAAGACCGCCCACAATAACAAGCGCCGCTAAGATCATCAATGCGATACCTGTCACAACAGTTGGGATAGAGAATGCAGCTTCCATGTTAGCGGAGATAGAGTTTACCTGACTCATATTGCCGATACCAAAGGAGGCAAGCAGACAGAATATAGAGAACAATACAGCAAGTATTGCTCCGATCTGTTTACAGCCTTTGTAGGAGCCGAGACCGTCTTTTAAGTAGTACATGGCACCACCGCACCATTCATCTTTGGAGTTTTTACGGCGATAGTAGATACCAAGGACATTTTCAGAGTAGTTCGTCATCATGCCAAAGAAGGCAACAATCCACATCCAGAAGATCGCACCGGGACCGCCGGCGATCAATGCGCTGGCGACACCTACAATGTTACCCGTACCAATCGTAGCAGCGAGTGCTGTACATAATGACTGGAACTGGGATATGGATTTGTCGTCCTTGTCGGTATGTTTCGTGATGTGTTTGTCACTAAAGATACCGCCTATAGTGTTTTTAAACCAATGTCCGATATGGGACAACTGAAAGAATTTAGTAAGTACAGTCATCAGAATACCTGTACCAACAAGGAGTATCAGCATCGGGATACCCCAGACAAAATTGTTGACCGCGCCGTTGACTGTTGTAATGGTATCAACGAGACCGGTAAAGAATTCGTTCATAATAGTCTCCTCCTTCATCTGCTTCCGTAAAAAAGCGTAGACATGATAAGTATGTCTACGCTGACATTTCGGAAATCATTTATTGTACGCTATATGTAAGTTTACACATTATAAAGTATAGCATAGAACAAATAGTATAGCAAGGAAAAATTGTATACATGGATATTTGGATATTGAAAGAAATCGTTTTTCACAAAAAATCACGATGGGAAAACTGTCTGGCAGAAAAATATCCCAGAAAAGGGAGGATGCCAAGTAAAGAAAATCTTTACTTGGCATTATTATGAAAAAGTTTTAATTAATCAGTTAACTTTGAAGTGTTCTGTGTTGTTATCTTATGGTCTTAGTATACGCAAGAGAAATGTCTAAAAAATGATTCTTGGATGAAGTTTTTTTTAAATAAATATGAACAAATCATGAACGCGCTTGTACAAACGCATCGATGCATGTGCTCGTGCACTATCAAAACATCTGACTCATTCCTCCATTTCAATTGCCATTTTTCTTGAGACTTCCGCGGCGCCTTCCTCCGGTGTCAATTCTCCGTCAAGCACACGCAGACCAACTTCTTTCACCGTCTGCTCTAATACAGATCCGGGCAGATAGGGACAGGACGCTTCTTCCAATATTTGGTACATCCATTCCTTTTCTTCTTCCGTGGGCCAGACATAGTCGGCATACCAGATATTGATGGAATCCGCACTCAGACCTTCGACCTGAGCCCATTCGCGATTATTGATGTCAAGGACTTTGACCAAGGACTCTTTACGAATTGGATAACCACTGCCAAGCCACCATTTGCGCATCATTTCATCGGAGAGCAGAAGTGCCAGAAAATCTTCTGCAAGTTCGGGCTCTTTGGCGCCTTCGCACAGACCGATAATGTTTTTGACCCAGTAGACATCTTGTGCCTGTCCGCCGAATTTGTCATATCCCATAGCATATACGTCGTCTAACTGCTTAAATTCCAGATAACCTCCTGTTTCCCGAAATGCAGAATAGGTTAGATGTATTTGACGCATATTTTCAAAAGGATCCTGTGCAAAACTTAAATTTATCCACGTTTCATCATAGTCGTTGAAAGAGACCCATTTGCCAACCAATATATCAATTCGAGAAAGTTCGTTAAAGGAGTTATAGTCCTGCCAGCGTTTCCGGTGCGCATCGTCCATTCCTGCACTGTCCAGTTTCCAAAGTTCATCCGCTGTCTGATAAAATTCTGTTATTTGATCCAACTGCAGGCTGCCATCTGCTGTTGTCCATGTAGGTATACATACTGGAAGAAGTTCGTTTAAGATATCTATCTGATATGGTGTATACAGGATAGGACCGTCGGGATGCTCCTCGCGGGCAAATTTTGCACCTGCTATCAGATCTGCAAGCGTTGTCTGTCCGTCCAGATATTTTGTCTCGGAAAGATAAAGCGGAACAAATACATTTAACGGTGCGGCATATATTTTATCAGACTCCGTCATCCTCATCCCTTCTACGATATTCTGATAGAGGATGCCTTCTTCTTTATAAGGAAGGAAAAAGTCATCCAATTCTTTTAGTATGCCTTTCTCAGCATACTGCGCCACATCCATATCGTCCAATATCAGCACATCCGGTCCTTCTCCGGCAAGGAGCCTTGTATTCAGGTTACGCAGGGCATCTTCTTTACTTACAGCATTGTCGCCGGACATACCTGTCTCGTAAACTACTAATACATCGGGATTCTGCTTCTGGAATAACTGTCCGGCATAGCGGATACGTGCGTTTTCTTCCAGACTATAGACAGTTAATTCTCTGGAAGGTCTGGCGGGAATGGTTTCATCATAATACATCTCAACCATGCGGTTTCCGCTAAAAAGAATTCGGAATTCTCCGTTGTCAAGAGCCTGCATTGCAATAGGAGAGTATTGGCTGTTCCCAAGAGTCAGCATCTGTCCGTCTGCAATCTGTTCAATTACAGAACCATTCCAGATATAGCGATAGAGTCCGGTACGGCAGCCTATATATAATACTTTGCTATCGGTGTTTACGCTTTCGAGGGTCTGACCATTGAACTGTGATGTTACGTCTGTACCATTTCCCACTGCAAGCACAGTAGAGCCGGACTGGTGAGAGGTAAGAAATTCGTTTAATATGGTATTTTCGTCAAGTAGTTTATCATTCGCCATATTATAGAGATATGATTTATTACGGTCGATTGCAATCATGGTATCGCCTATAAAAGCAAATTCATGGACTGAATCTGACGTTTCAAATAGTGGTGCTACCTCTTCTGTTTCCAGATCAATGCGGCATACATGTCGATACGTTGCTCCGTAGAGTTTTCCATCTGGTGCAAAAGCGAAACATTCAAAAAATTCTTTGGGGGTATAATTATCTCCGTGAAGATCTAAAAGATATCTATCTCCTTTTTCATTCACATAATAATATTTATACAGTATCTCGTCTTCTGTTCCCAAAACCTCTAACTCATCGTCTGTATAGAAACGAGGTAGGAATGCAAAAATGGTGGCACCATTATCGGAGATGCCAAATACTGTTTTAAGACGGACATTATTATTATTTTCCCATGCCCAAGGAGTTTGCTTGATTTCACCTGCAGAATCTACTTTGGTAAAGTCCACACCGTTACCGTGCAGGTAGTAACCGCCATCCACGAGCGAATGCATGTATTCGTAGCCAGAGCCGGGCAGATTGATATCACGTTCTGCATAACGTCCCATCGGGATTTCTTCTTTGAATCCACCGCCTCCGCATGCGGTCAGGAAGGCTATGCATAGCCCTAATACGATAAAAGCAGAAGAGATTTTTATTTTTTTCATGGTTTCCTCCAATCATGTGAGTTTTGTGTTGGGGAGTGCTGAAATATTTTACATATCTTAACATGGGAAGTCTCGAAATAGCTTCTAAGTTATAGGAGCAGAGTTTTTAGCGGTCTTTGTATAGTATAGAACAGGTGCTTGACAAACTACCCTAAAAGCGATAATTTATTATCATATCAGATTTATTCTTATAGTTATATCATTTGTGCGCATCGCACAATCGGCGGTTTCTGCCGGAAGTTCCAATGTTCTGAGTTTGCGAAGCAAATCTCGTAATCGAATTTATTCAATTTTGTATTGTAAGGAAACAAAATTTACCTGCAAGGAGGACAATCTATGGCAACAAAGTTAAAAGAATATTTCCCAATGATCAGGGAGCGGGAGGAGGTGCTGGCAGAAATTGCGAAGGACAGTGTGCTTCAAGATAAGTTTGACAGTTGGGAGCCAGAGCAGCAGGAAGAGTTCCTGAATATCTGTACCGGGGTAAAAGGGCTGAAACTGTTATATGACGGTTTTTTCAAGGAACTCATGAACCCGGAGTATGTACCAGAACGGTTAAACGATTTTCTGTCCGGTCTGCTGGGTCAGAAGGTGAGAGTAGTGAAGGTTTTACCAAATGATTCTGTCAGAATCGCAGATGAGAGTTCCCTGCTGGTCATGGATATCGTGGTAGAACTGGAAGATGGGAGCATCGCCAATGTGGAGATGCAGAAGATCGGCTATCTGTTTCCGGGACAGAGGTGTGCCTGCTACTCAGCGG
>CAMXBD010000171.1 GCA_947179245.1 uncultured Lachnospiraceae bacterium
TGTGTATCAGTTTGATGGGAGATGAGAAGTCACTGGCGGACACGCTGGCTGTGCTTAAGAGTGCGGAGGGATATATCCGTAATCAGTTAGCGAGAACGATCAATCTGCGCAATACGCCGCAGATCACCTTTATTATGGATCAATCTATTGCATATGGTGTAAATATGTCAAAATTGATTGATGAAGTGGTCGAGAAAAGCAGATCAGGTAATTTGGAAGAAGATGAGATGGTAGAGGGCAATGAAAATAATTAATGAAGTAAAAGATGCACAAACAATAGCGATAAGCGGTCATGTAAGACCAGACGGTGATTGTGTGGGTTCTGTGATGGGACTGTATCTTTATTTGAAAAAAGAAATGCCGG
Organism: uncultured Lachnospiraceae bacterium; assembly: GCA_947179245.1. Lineage (GTDB taxonomy): Bacteria > Bacillota > Clostridia > Lachnospirales > Lachnospiraceae > UBA3282. Next base: position 365 of record CAMXBD010000171.1, read on the forward strand.
AAGCGGAAATTGATGTATATTTAGATGAACCACCGGCGATCTTTGGCTGTATCAGCCACATTGAAGATATTAAATCCAAATTTAACACAAATAAAGAATATGATGTGTTTGTTGCTTTGGATACCACAGACGATCGTCTGGGAGAGGCAGAGCCTATTTACCGCAGGGCGCGTAAGAAGATCAATATTGACCATCACATCAGCAATTCAGGGTGTGGAGATGTGAATGTGGTGGAGCCGGAGAGGAGCTCAACAGCAGAATTGCTTTATGAACTGATGGAGCCAGAGAAGATCGATGAGGAGATTGCCATAGCAATCTATATTGGCATTATTCATGATACAGGTGTACTCAGATATTCTAATACCTCTCCGCGTACATTACAGATTACAGCAGAGCTTATTAAATTTGGATTTGATTTCTCTAAAATTGTAGAAGAGACGTTTTTTGAGAAGACATATCTACAGACGCAGATTATGGGCAGAGCGGTGTTAGAGAGCGTTCGCTTTATGGGAGACAGATGTATTGTCAGCATGGTCAGCCGGAGAATGATGGAGTTTTACTGTGTAACACCGAAAGATTTGGACGGAATTGTGAACCAGCTTCAGTCGGTCAAAGGTGTGGAGTGTGCAATTTTTATGTATGAGATAGGAACTCTGGAATATAAAGTGAGCATGCGTTCCAGCGGTAAAGTAGATGTATCAGCTGTAGCTATGAAGTTCGGAGGCGGTGGACATGTACGTGCCGCCGGATGTACGATGAATGGTACATATCACGATAATATTAACAATCTTTCTATAGAGATTGCGGAGCAGCTTGAAAATGAATAACACATATAATGGAATTATGAACGTATATAAGGAGAGTGGCTTCACATCCCATGATGTGGTAGCTAAACTCCGGGGGATTTGCCAGATGAAGAAAATCGGACATACAGGAACACTCGATCCGGAGGCGGTCGGCGTGCTTCCTGTATGTTTAGGTTCGGGGACAAAACTCTGTGATATGCTTACCGACTGGGATAAAGAGTATATTGCCGTGCTGCGTCTGGGCGTGGTAACGGATACACAGGATCTGTCGGGAAAGATATTATCGCAGTGTGATGCTATGAAACTTAAGACCGTTACCAAAGAGGATGTGACGGAAGTGATTATGGGCTTTATCGGTGATTATGATCAGGTTCCGCCCATGTATTCTGCCTTGAAGGTGGATGGGAAGAAACTGTATGAGCTGGCGCGGGAAGGCAAAGAGGTGGAACGTAAGCCAAGGAGAGTACAGATCAAAGAAATAGAGATCTGCGGCATGGAACTTCCTATGGTAGAAATGAGAGTTGTATGTTCCAAGGGAACCTATATCAGAACGCTGTGCCATGATATCGGCGGGAAACTGGGATGTGGCGGCGCCATGGAATCTCTTACAAGAAGCAGAGTGGGTATTTTCCGATTAGAGAATGCATTGACTCTGTCGGAATTGGAGCAACTGCGTGACGAAGGAAAAATATCGAACGTTATCATTCCACCGGATGATGTTTTTGAAAATGACAGGGCTGTTTATGTGAATGAACAGGGGATTAGAATGGTACAAAACGGAAACCGGCTGGGTATGGCCCAGCTTACATATGAGATGCAGACGATAGATTTTGCTGATAAAGAGCAGGTCAGAGTCTACGGTGGTGAAGGAAGATTTTACGGAATATATGCTTTTTACGCCGCAGAGAGAATATTTAAACCTGTAAAAATGTTTTTAGAATCGTAACGCGTGTGATTTTAATGAGATAAGATAAGGAATGGAAACGGGGACAGATATGCAGATCATAGAACATACTACAGAGTTTCAACTGGATCGGGAAAGCGCTGTCGCTATCGGTAAATTTGACGGCGTTCATTTAGGTCACTGGGAACTTCTCTTGAAGATTATAGAACAAAAAAAAGAGAATTGTCTTGCCGTAGTGTTTACCTTCGACACTTCTGCGGCAGCATTTTTTGGAGGCGAAGAGAAGGAGCTGACAACTAAAGAAGAGAAAAGAAAGATATTTGACGAGATGGGAATTGATGTGCTCATCGAGTTTCCTCTTAATAGGGAGACTGCCGCCACAGAACCGGAAGAGTTTGTTCAGGAATATCTGGCTAAGCGGATGAGGGCGGCTTATATCTGTGCGGGATATGATCTTTCTTTTGGCAGAAACGGTGCGGGAAATTTTGCTTTGCTGGAAAAGTACGCAGACCAGTACGGCTATCATACTGAATTAATCGATAAAATCAAGGTTGACGGAGAAGAGGTCAGTTCCACCAGAGTACGGGAGGCTGTCAGAAGAGGACAGATGGAATCGGCCGCATCCATGCTGGGCAAACCATACAGTGTGAGCGGACATGTGGAACACGGAAGAAAGCTTGGGCGTACCATTGGGATGCCTACTGCTAATCTCATACCGGAGGAGGACAAACTTCTTCCTCCTAACGGCGTCTATTATTCCAAAGTAATGATAGAGGGAAAAGAATACAAGGGAATTTCCAATGTAGGGTGTAAACCTACGGTGAATGCTGACGGCGTCGTGGGAGTGGAAACCTATTTATACGATTTTAACGGCAATCTGTATGGCAGGGATATTACAGTTGAATTGCTTGCTTTTCGCAGGCCGGAAATGAAATTTGATGATGTTGACAGCCTCAAGAGCCAGATGGAAGCGGATATAGCGGCGGGGAGAGAGTATGGTGCGAGTTTTGTATAATGGGGACTTGTCAGCATACTTTATTTCCGATAAAATAGAATCGTGTAGATAAGTGCGGGAAATCAGTACATACGAAGGGAATCTTAATTAAGATGAATATATCGATCATTCTATCCATGGCAGGCGGTTTGGGATTGTTCTTATATGGCATGCGTATCATGAGCGACAGTATCGAGAAAGTTGCCGGTGCAAAATTGAGAGGAATACTGGAACGACTGACCACTAATCGTTTTACCGGTATTCTTGTAGGAGTTATCTTTACTGCAGCAATTCAGTCTTCATCGGCGTGTACCGTCATGGTCGTCAGTTTTGTCAATTCCGGGCTGATGAATCTGACTCAGGCGGCGGGAGTCATTTTCGGTGCGAATATCGGTACAACAGTGACGGCGTTGCTTGTATCTTTTAAGCTGGAAAAAGCGGCACCTGTCATATTGTTGGCCGGTGTACTGATCATTATGTTCTGTAAGAAACAGAAGGTATCCCGTTGGGGAGAAGTTATTATCGGTTTTGGTGTCCTGTTTATGGGATTGAGCACAATGTCCGGTGCGATGGCGGGAATGAAGGATTCCCCGATGATATTACATATGTTTGCTTCATTGCAGTCGCCGTTTCTTGCGGTTGTTCTCGGTGCTGTACTGACTGCGATTATTCAGAGTTCCTCAGTTACCGTCAGCATTATGGTCCTGCTTGCCAATCAGGGGCTGATGAGTATGGATATCGGTATGTATATTATTCTGGGCTGCAATATTGGAGCCTGTACATCTGCAGTTCTGGCTTCTTTGAGTGGCAAGAAAGATGCCAAGAGAGCAGCGTCTATTCATTTGATCTTCAATGTGATCGGCACGGTGATCGTTTATATTATTTTCAGATTCAGAGTACAACAGATTGTGAATGTGCTTACTACCCTGACAGGAAATGATCTGGGGCGTGTTGTCGCTTATGCACATATCTTTATTAAAGTATTCCAAGTTATTATTATGATGCCTTTTATCAAAGGTATTGTGAAACTGACCTATCTGGTTGTACCCGGAGACGACAGAAAAGTGGGTTACAGGGACAGCTATCAGTTGAAATATATCGGTGAGAAGGCAGTGCTTAATCCGGCCACTGCAGTTGTAGAGGCAATCAAGGAGTTAGACCGCATGGCGTCGTTAGCTGACGAGAACCTGAACCGTGCCATGAATGCTCTGGTTACATTGGAGCCGGAGGAAATAGCGGAAGTCCGTGAGGTCGAGAAGAATATAGACTTCTTAAGTCATGCGATAACACATTATCTGGTCAAGATCAACCAGACTACGCTGCCAATCGAAGATTTAAAGAATATCGGTGCGCTGTTCCATGTTGTAAATGATATCGAACGGATCGGCGATCATGCGGAGAATATTGCAGATGCCGCAGAACGCAGAATTAAGACCGGAGTCGGTTTTACGAAGGAAGCCCAGAAAGAACTGGGTGAGATGATGAATATGGTCAACACGATTCTGAGGTTTTCTTTTGAGATGTTTGTTAAGAGTACTGAGGAACACGTGGAGGATATCCAGAATCTGGAGGAAGCTATAGACGAGAAGGAGAAAGAATTACAGCAGAAACATATTGAACGGCTGTCCAATAATGAGTGTTCACCAGAAGCGGGGGCGCTGTTTTCGGATATCGTGTCTGGTCTGGAGAGAGTGGCGGATCATGCGGTCAATATTGCTTTTTCCAATAGTTACGGGGAAGCAGGCTGATTTGATGTAATTGTGGCAAAAGCAGTCTGGTATAATCTGGAAGAAATAGTTATTTGACAGAACGTTGTCATGTTGTTATAATGACTTGGTAAATGTTACGAAAATGTTACGAATTGTTGACATAAATATGTCATGGATTTGAAGCAGGATGCGTTGAGAGGATTATAATAATATGAAAAGACGTGAGATTCTGTGTCTTTTGACCGGATGTATGTTACTGCTTGCTCCTATGAGAGCAGGAGCTTCTTATCTGCCGGATCTGTTACCGGTCGGAACGATCAACATGTTTGAGACAACAGGAAGCGGCACGGAGGATTCTGTTGCTGACGATGAGCAGGGGCTGGATTTCGGTGTAAGTGATAACGACATAACAAATGATAATGAGAGTGATGGTACGGAGCAGGAAGGCGGTATCATAAATCGGGAAGATGATATCGAGCAGAACGACACTCAGATAGAGGAAGATGAAATTTCTTTACAGGATATTCTCGGTGAGTCTATCGGTTCCGGTATGATACTGGAATCCACGAAGACAGAGAGAGAGTATGCGGAAGCATATGAGAAGGCGAAAAACGCCAACTGGGGATATACCAATCTGGGTATTGCAAATGTTGACAATAATCTGAATGTCCGTGCAGTTGCAGCAGAGGACGGGAAGCTTGTCGGTAAACTTCCCAAGGATGCCGCATGCGAAGTGCTGGACAGCGACGGTACATGGGCACATATCAAGTCGGGTAAGGTAGAAGGATATGTAAGTCTCGAATATCTGTTGACCGGTATTCCTGCGAAACGCAGGGCGGAAGAACTGGCAACGACGATGGCGCGTGTTACTACCGACAGTCTCAAAGTCAGAGCAGAGGCAAATACTGAGTCCGAAGTCATTACGCTGGTGCCGAACGGAGAAGAACTGGAAGTGGCGTCTGTTGAAGGAGATTGGGTCAGAGTATATCTGGATGATGAGGAAGTATTTGTATCCGCAGAGTATGTGGAAGTCAGTTCGGAACTCAGCACGGCTATCACAATGACAGAGCTTTTCTACGGACAGGGCATTTCCGATGTACGTGTAGATGTGTGCCAGTATGCGAAAGAATTTCTCGGCAACCCCTATGTCTGGGGTGGTACGAGTCTGACGAACGGTGCGGATTGCTCCGGCTATGTTATGAGTATTTTCAAGAAATACGGTGTGAGTCTGCCTCATTCTTCTGTGGCACAGGCAAACTGCGGAACCACGATCAGTGTGTCTGAAGCACAGCCCGGAGATCTGGTCTTTTACGGCAATGGCAAGAGCATTAACCATGTGGCTATTTATATCGGCAATGGACAGGTCATCCATGCCAGCAGTCCTAAGACGGGAATCCGTATATCCAACGTGTCCTACCGCTCGCCTATCAAAGCGGTCAAGATACTGTAAGATACTGTATGATGCTGATTTGCAACAATTAATCGACGCATAACGAAAATTTGTTACATTTCCACAAA
>CAMXBD010000172.1 GCA_947179245.1 uncultured Lachnospiraceae bacterium
ACTATCTAAAATTATATCAATAATCATTTTTCGCTTCTTTCTCTGAACCAAATTCACTTTACACACTAGAATACCGTGTCCGTATAAAAAAAGCAAGAATTTTAATTTTTCAAACTTTTTGCACAATCTCAACAGGAAATCTTTGTTGAAATAGCAATTGATTCTTGTACGAAAATGTATTATTATAGTATGTGTGGGCTTTGTCGATATGTGACAAATGAGGGAGGTTCTTACTATGGAAGGTTTAAAAAATGTAATGGAGGACGCGGTAGAATATCAGCTCAACAGGATATTACCAACGATGCCGAATGTCTGTGCCTGTGAGAAATGTCGTCTTGACATGATGTCGTTTGCGCTTAATAGATTATCACCTCAGTATGTGAGAACAGATACTGGTGCTCTTTTTCAGAAGCTCAACAACTCTTCCCAGCAGGCAGAAATAGAAGTCCTGACTACTGTAATCAACGCCGTTAATATTATTAGTGCACATCCAAAGCACGATTAAATATTAGCGTATTTAATAAATAATGACAGAACATAAAAGCCGGACAGCTATCTGCCCGGCTTTATCATGCCACAAAATACGTACTGTTGGATTTCCCGCCACACCAGCATAATCCACATTATGCTAGACCACGCTCTCCTGCTTACGAACCGCCTCCCTGATATACCTCTCCACATCCTCCTTCGGAATGGAAAGCGCCAGAGACATCTCACTGTAAAGAAGTTCCTCTGCTTTGCGCAGATACTGCTCGTCAGATGAAAGTACTTTCTTGCCCTCTTTCAGTCTGTCCTGCTTGCGCAGATAAAGTGTTTTAATAATCTGTACAAGACTCCGGCAGTCATAAGTGCGGATTGCTTCCTTGTACATCTGCTCCCTGCTCTTTTCCTCCTGAATCCAGACCGTCTCAATCTGAGTGACCCGCTCAGCCAGCGCTTCCGCCTCTTCCTTATTCATGATCCTGCGCATAACTACCTTGTCATTGTCTACCGGTGTGTAGACCGTACTGCCTTTTTGGAAAACAGGTTCCAGTACATAATACTTGCGTACCTTATCCAGCCTATCGACAGGATTTCCCGTAATGTTGACAACGCGGCAGACACCGTGTCCGCCGCACATAATCAATTGATCTTTCTCAAACATAAAGCCCTCCGCTATCTGTGACTCTGATATATACCGACAATTCCCTTACTATATATTAGTGTAACACCAAATCAGAATTTTAGTAAGCATTTTCTGAAAATTCATAAAAATTTCGGCATATTTCTGACAGATATGAGCTTCTCTTTTGTTCATAATGCCTATAATACTTTATTCTGCTTCTCTGAGCCGCTCCACCACTGACTTCTTCGTCACAAAATGATATGCAGCAAGAGGCAGGAATGCCCCTAACAGTACAAAAACCGGCGTAATCGCTGCAATCGGCACAACCGTAAAGTGATAATTAAAAAACCAGAGCATGCCCTCAAGAACATTACGGATCAGCGGTGCCAGCACAATCGATAAAACCAGCGTAATAACTACGGAACTCCCCGCAAAGATCACCCCTTCCATCATCAGCATCGTATTGAGCTGTCTTCCAGTCATTCCCACAGACTGTAATACTGCAAACTCTTTTCTGCGTGTTAAAATACCAGTCAGGATTGCATTTAAGAAATTCAGAATACCGATCATGCCCACGATAAATCCAAGCGCCGTTCCGACAAAGACGAACATATTCCGCATTCCGTAAAACCGCTCCGCGTAAGACTGTCTGCTCTCATAATCACACCAGTCATTCTGTTCCATAAACTCTTCCATATATTTATCCATAGCATCAATCTGATCATCATCACAATCAAACGCATAATATAAAATTGCATCTGTTCCCGTCTCTTTTCGGAAAGTATCGGCTCCCATCACGAACTCATCCCTGCCATAGAAACGATATCCCAGCGTCGTTGGAACCGCCACGCGCGCACAGACCTCATACTCTGCATCCTTGTATTCTTTTGCTCTGTACGCCACCGCCGTTTTCGTGCGAAGATCCTCACCGTCTGCATATGCCTCTCCGGTTTCCGGATCATAATATTCGAGTTTATCCACATACCGGAGGGAAATCTTTTCTCCTACCTTCGCCCAGTGGCTGTCTGTCTGCACATTATAGTAATCGTCCATGCCGCACACTGCCGCAACGTAATTTCCTTCCTCTTTCAATTTACGAATATCACCGTCCACAACAATCAATTTATCCAATATAAAGTCTTCCATACCATACAGCTGTATATTCGCCATCAGCCTATCTCCCGCCTTCTCTGCAAAGCCGATATAGGAGTCCATCGCCTCACCGCTGCCAATATCCTCACGGTGCACAAACCGCAGCCAGTCCTCCGTCACAAATTCCTGTATAATAGAAGTCATCCCATAGGTTCTGCCGCCCGTCACACCTTCCATCGACTCAACCTGCGCGATCACATCTTCTGATAACGCCGTATCTGCTCCCCACCTGATACTTGCCGACTGAAAATAGGAGGCATCCGCCAAAATAAAATCCTGCGTCATCCGCCGAAGATATTTGTCCATACTAAAGCCAGTACTCAGAATGTAGGTCAGCTCCAGAATTACGACTGCCAGTGACAGAGAGATTATCGTGACAGCCGTTTTTTTCTTGTTTCTGCCCAGATTCGCCCACGCCATCTTAAGAACCGATGCACCTTTCTTTGCTTTTCTGACTCTCTTCCTGCTCTGATTGCCTTCTGTATACCGCAATGCCTCGATCGGAGAAACCTTTGCCGCCATCCTGCGAGGCTTCCTGCAGGACAAGAGCACCGTAAGCAGGGAAAAGACTGCGGCACCCACAAAGATAAAGGGACTCACTGAATATACTCCCATCACTACGCTGTCCGTCATTGTCGCGACTATAACATAGGTCACTGCCATACCAAGTACATATCCCAGCGCCAATCCAATCGGGATAGCGACTGCAGACAATACACACGCCTGTATTAATATGATCCGTTTGATCTGCCGCCCTGTGGTTCCAATCGTCTTAAGCAATCCATAGAAGCGTACATCATTCGATACTGCAATCTGAAAAATATTATAGATAATCAGATAACCAGTAAGAATGATGAGTACCACCGCCGCGGCCAGCCCTAGAACCGTTGTCATATCAAACCCATCTTCCAACTGTGCCGACATATATCCCCAGTTAACACCGATATTGACATAGTCATCTTTTCCTGCTTCTTCACTCTGATATCCATGCCTCTCCAGAATCGTCTTCAGATTTTCCTCGATTGCATTGGCACTGCGAAACATTACGTTCAAGCACCAGTATCCTGCCAAATGGTTATATCCCTGCGTATCCAGCCTGTCGAGAATGCTTTCCACGCGGCTTCTCGGCAGCAGTACATGATTCGCCACGACTACCGGGTCATGCTCCCAATAACCGCATAATGTGAAAGTTTCCGTCGTTTCCTCACCGTCCACCATAAAAGTCATGGTAAACTCATTGCCGATTACCGGCTCCACACCCAGCAAACTAAGTACCGTCGTGTCCGTTGCCGCCTCATTTGTTCCTTCCTTGGGAAGTCGTCCCTCCACCGGTTCTATAAACATCCATTTTGCATTATTTGCGTCACAATAACTTAGCTCCACATGGTTTTTGTGAAAAGGCGCCTCTTCCGGCATACCGAGAAAAAGTCTTTCCCCATATTCCCTAATCAACGGATCTTCTTTTAAGGCGTCCGCCGTTTCTCTTGTAATATCTTTAAAAGCACCGTGATTATAACTTCCGGCCTGCCGGAAATTGGATTGCTCATATCCGTATTTTATTGACATCCCTGCTGTGAAAAGCGCTGTAAAAAGCACCGTTGTCAACACGATTGCCAGTATCGTAATGATATTTCGCGTCTTCGCAGACTTCATATGCTGTATGCTAAGCCTGCGGATGCACTTTCTATTTGCTACCTTCATTCTTTCCGCCTCCGTTTCCGATTATTTTGCCATCTTCAATACGGATGATACGATCAGCAAGTTGTGCAATCTCCTCGTTATGCGTAATCATAACAATGGTCTGTGCAAATCTCTGGCTGCTCACTTTCAGAAGACTTAAGACATCCTGACTGGTCTTAGAATCCAGATTCCCTGTCGGCTCATCCGCCAGTATGATTGCCGGTTTCGCGGCAAGTGCACGGGCAATGGCGACTCTTTGCTGCTGCCCTCCAGACAAGTTGTTGGGAAGATTCTGCAATTTTGATGACAGTCCCAGCATGTCAATAATCTGCTCCACATATTTTCCATCCGGCTCATTGCCGTCAAGCTGTATCGGCAACAGAATATTTTCATATACGTTAAGCACCGGCACCAGATTGTAATTCTGGAATACAAATCCAATCTTCCTGCGCCGGAAAATAGTGAGCTCCTCATCTTTTAAAGCAAAAATATCTTTGCCGTCCACAGTAACAGTTCCAGCGGTCGGCCGGTCCAGCCCGCCTAACATATGAAGCAGGGTACTCTTCCCACTGCCGCTTGTTCCCACCACGGCAACGAACTCTCCCTTCGCCACTTTCAGATCCACGCCGTCCAGCGCATGTACTTTATTTTCCCCTGCGCCGTATATTTTCTTGAGATTACTGGTTGATAATATTGTCATGACTTTTCCTCCTAAAAAAATCTGTATCATGAAGTCTATCCCTTCATAATACAGATTATCGCATAGCATTCTTTCTATAATCTTTCCACATTAAAAAAGATTCTAACAGTTTTGTAAGAATTAAACAGGCAGATACATCGAGAAGACAGCCCCTTTACCTGTCTCCGAAGTAAGTTTCATGTAGCCGGACTGCTGCTGTAAGATTTCGCGTGCAAGGTATAGACCAATACCTACGCCTGTCTGATCAGAAACCTGCGGCGAGCGATAAAAACGCCCAAAAATTCTGGCATGTTCCTCCTCCGCAATACCGCTTCCTGTGTCTGCCACTTCTATACAGACAAAAAGCCCGTAAGGTCTGACTCTGACCGTAACGCCGCCTGCCTGTGTATATTTGATTGCATTATCTATGAGATTACCGAGAGCCTCCAGCGTCCACTTCTTATCAAAACATGCCGTAACATCCCGCGCATCCTCTGATAAAACATGTAGATACAGCCCTTTTTCACGGGCTTTATTCCTATACTGCCGTTCCGCTTCCTCAAGAAGTTCCGCCACTGAGGATTTCCTCGGATTCAGAACCAGAATCCCCGTTTCCAGTCTGGACATTTTTATCAGTGACTGAATCAGGAAATTCAGTTTCTCAGCCTGATTCTCCAGCAATTCTATGTTTTCCCGATTCTCTTCCGACCCGGCGCGCTCCTTCAATAACTCCGTATAAAGCAGAATATTAGAAAGAGGTGTTTTCGTCTGATGGGATATATCGGCAATCAATGTCTCAATCTGTTCTTTCTCCTTAGCAGTTTTACCAGCCGTTGTCTCTGCGGCGTCAATGTACTCTGCCAGCTTATTTTCTACAGCCGCATACAGGGATTCATCAAAATTGTGCGCCTGAAAAGTTCCGTCCATAGCCGCCTTTATCATGTCATACATTCGTTTAAGGCTGCGCTTTCTGTAATAATAGTCAAAAAAGGCGATAAAACCTGCGCCGGCTAAACAAAGGATACCTATGATAAACACCACCAAAGCTATTTTCTCAGTTATCATTTCTACTCCCACCGATAGCCGATTCCATATACAGTCTTAATCCGTTCCTGCGCATCCAGCTTATCCCGAAGTCTCTTTACCGTAACAGACAGCGCATTCTCATCCACAAACTCTGCCTCCATCGACCAGATACGGTCAAGAAGCTGTTCTCTTGTAAGTGTAATACCTTGGTTTTCCACCAGAATGCGGAGCAGTTTCTGTTCAGTTTTGCTCAATTCAATCCGCTCTTCTCCATGCATAAAAAGCATCTGTGTAAAATTGAAGCAGTAATCATCAACCGTAATTATTTGTTCTGTATTTATCGAAGCCCGATTTGTCTGTACCCGTCGAAGCTGTGTTTCTACTCTCGCCCGCAGCACCGCCAGACTAAAAGGTTTTGTAATATAATCATCCGCACCCAGTTCCAGCCCTGCTACAATATCCGTCTCCATATCATTGGCAGTCAGCATAATGACGCATATGTCATGATTCTTCTTTATCTCCTGTAAAAAGTCGAACCCGTTTCCGTCAGGCAGATTCACATCTAACAGCACTAAAGAGTAC
>CAMXBD010000173.1 GCA_947179245.1 uncultured Lachnospiraceae bacterium
ATAAATTATGTTCCATAAAGAATTTAAATGCAAAAGAAGGAGTAATAATTATGAAATTTATATCTTGGAATGTCAACGGATTAAGAGCTTGCGTGGGCAAGGGATTTTTGGATTTTGTGCAAAATGAAGATGCGGACATCTTCTGTATACAGGAAACAAAACTACAGGCAGGGCAGATTAATCTGGACCTTCCCGGCTATCACCAATACTGGAATTATGCTGAGAAAAAAGGCTATTCCGGGACTGCTGTTTTTACGAAGGAAGAGCCTCTTTCAGTTTCCTATGGTATAGGCATTGAAGAACATGACCATGAGGGACGTGTCATTACCTTGGAATACTCAGATTACTATTTGATTACTGTGTATACCCCCAATTCCCAGCGTGAACTGACAAGATTGGAGTACCGTATGAAATGGGAAGCTGATTTCCTAACTTATTTGAAAAAATTGGAAGAGAAAAAACCTGTGATTTTTTGTGGAGACCTTAACGTGGCGCACAAAGAAATCGACTTAAAGAACCCGAAATCTAATCATAAAAATGCCGGATTTACGGACGAAGAACGGACAAAGTTTACGGCTCTGACAGAAGCAGGATTTGTTGATACATTCCGGTATTTTTATCCCGATTTAGAGGGCGCTTACTCATGGTGGTCCTATCAGTTCAGCGCCAGAGCCAAAAATGTCGGCTGGCGTATCGACTATTTCCTTGTGTCGCAATGTCTGCAGAACAGATTGCAGGATGCAGTAATCTATAAAGATGTGATGGGTTCCGATCATTGTCCAGTGGGACTTATGATTGAATAATATTTTATGCTTCATAAAATGCGCGGCTATGAATTTACGGCCGCGCGTTTTTACAAAAAGTCCACCGATACAACCTCATCCGACTTCATAAGAATATCATAAATCTCGGTACGTTCCGCGGACTTCTTCATATAGAGAACCATATGCACGGAAATCCCTTCTCCGGCAATTCGTGGCTCACTCATATCCATGGAATCTATCACGATCCCAGCTTCTTTCAAATTCTGTATAATCGTGTGTAAATGCTGGCTCTTTTCAAGATCAATAAATACATTACAATAACGGGAATGTCTGGTGGCAAAGCGCTCCACAAAAGGAAGAACATGCAGTGAAAGCATCATCATGACAGTAATCAACACACCACCCTCAATAAATCCGATTCCCACGGCAAGCCCGATACATGCACTCGCCCAGAGCGTCGCTGCAGTCGTCAGTCCTCTGACCCGGTGCTTAGATACAATAATCGTGCCCACACCAATAAAACCTACGCCGCTGATTACCTGTGCTGCCAGACGATTCATATTGGCGAGTCCGGGGAAATGAATCTGAATATACTGTTCTGTCAGCATAACTAATGTAGCACCGAGGCAGACCACCGTAATTGTCTTGGTTCCTGCTCCGCGGTGTTTCATTCCCCGGTCAAGACCTACCACACAGCCCAAAATGGCAGCTACAACAACACGAATCAATACATTCTTCATATTCCATGCCGCAAAATCTCCCAGAATCATAGATACTCTCCCATTTTATCAGATGCACTTTTGATAGCTTAACTCTCCGTCGGATATTCCACAATATAATATTCAAAAGCATTCACTATTGTTGTCTTGCCGTATATGTCAGTCCTTTTAAAATCTCTGCTATAATTGGCATGAACATGTCCATGAAAGAAAAACTTCGGTTCGTACTTGTCCATCAATGTACGGAAAACTTCAAATCCTCGATGAGGCAGATCCTCCAGATCATTAATCTGATAAGCGGGCGCATGGGTTACAAGAATATCAAACCCTTTCTTCCTCCATAATTTATATTTCAGTTTCCGCACCCGCCTTCTCATTTTCTCTTCGGAATACTGGTTGCTTGCTTTCGGTATATATTCCATAGAACCGCCCAGACCCAGAATACGAACTCCTTCGTACTCATAGATATCGTCTTCAATACAAATGCATCCTTCCGGCGGGGTCTCTTCATACCTTTCATCATGGTTGCCTCTGACATAGAGCAGCGGCACATTACAGAGTGTAACAAAGAAAGATAAATATACCGGTGACAGATCCCCGCACGAAATGATGAGATCGATATCCTTCAACTTATCCGGTTCATAGAAGTCATATAAATATTTGGATTTATGATCAGCAAGCACTAAGATTTTCATTGGTGTCCTCCGTTTTCATCTGAACTGCCAGTCTGAGCCTCAGCGTTTTTCTCCGTACCGGACTCATCTACTTTGATACCCTGAAACTCTACGAGTGTCCGGGCTTCATCTGTCAGCTCATCTAATTCCGGAACTTTGCCAATCACATTTTCTGCCAGCCAATCCATAGTGATAATCTCGTCCGGTCCCAGAGTCTTTCCCTTCTCGCACTGTACGATACCGCCCTGAGCATAGATTGGACCATCAAAAGGATGGAAAGCTCCTGCACGAATCGAACTTTTCAAAAATTCAATAAGCCTGCTGGTTCCATGGGGCATAGACTTAGAGCAGATAACATCAATGACATCCGCTGACATTCCCCACCAGTAATTAACTGCTTTTTTACCTTTCTGCGCATCCAGCTCCGAACTACCGCCGCTGAAAATATTCTGGACGATCTTCTCATAGAATTTGCCCCAGTCCCAGATCGGCGTCGCCAGATTCTCAAGTTCTCCGTCCTCCCGCTTTGCATACAAACCATACGCTCTGGAGGCGCTCTCCGGTGTAATCATATCACTGTCAGAGACAAAAACGATTCCTTCCTGCTTTAATCTCTCACGTGCGTCTATCCCTTTGACTTTCGTCCATTCCAAATGTATCTGCACATACGGATTGATCATCTTGGCTCCCAATGCAAATGCATTAATATTTGCCAGTGTGCCGTATATAGGATAGTCAGCTACATATCCAAGCCTATCGGTTCTGGACAGCGCCGCCGCGATAGCTCCCATGAGGAACTTGGACTCATACATTCTTGCATAATATGTACAGATAGAGGAATAGGACATCTTAATGGAACAGTTATATATTTTTACTTTCGGATATTTGACGGCAGAACGTACACTCTGGTTTACCATCTGCGTAGCCGTCGTAAAAATCAGCTCACAACCCGCCGCGACTGCCTGCTCAATAGCCTCTTCCACTTCCGCTTCCGTGTCAGCCTTATCAAAAGCCATTGTCTCTATTTTACCCTCAAATGCCTGCTCCAGATAATGCCTGCCTAGTTCATGTGCATATGCCCAGCTTGACGTTTTCGGCGTCTTCATATAAATAAATGCTATTTTCAGAGAATCCGGAACTCCCGTCGGTAGCAGTTTATTGAAAAGGGATGCCTTTATATGTTCAGGATCCTGCACAAGTTCCACCTGACCACCCTGATCGGCAAGAGTAATTTCCGTCCACATTTTCTGAAGTGAACGGCTCATTTCCTGTTCTGTCTGGTTAATAACCTTACTATATCCATAAATCTCCACATAAATTAGAAAGGCATCCGAAACGTTGATATCCAATTTATCTCCGTGTGCCTTGTTGAATGCAAGTTCAAAGTCATAACAGGCAGTATGCAGATCCATTCTGTCATCATCGCTCCAGACTTCATCCTGCTTTTTGCCCATAAGCTTTAAGAACTTCTTATAACTCCCCTCCTTGGAAAAGCACACATCATAGCTGTGTGATACCTCATAAAAATCCAGAAATTCATAATACAAGCGATTTTCCATATCATCTGATTTCTTGGGAACCAGACGGGTAACACTGGCGGAAAGGCTGTATGTTTTCAAATACTTCATAACACTGACACGTTTATTGCCTTCCTGCACATAAAACTGATTCATAAACTCATACGCTACAATAGGATCGTTAATTCCATCATCAATCTGATGATTGTATAACGATGACCATTTCGATGCAAATTCCGATTCCTCGGGAAGAAGCGGCATAAAATTATTGGCGAATGCATTAGAACGCCCCACCGTCTTTGTACCTACAATCTTGGATAATGGAATATCCATAATTCCCACATTTTCAATTGACGCAACTTCCGTATAAGATATCATTTCATCCAATATCGGAAGATAAGGGTATTCGCCCTTAGTGAGCGCAGCCCGATAACTGCGCCGTCCTTGTCTCAACGCTGCTGTATAGTCATTAGATGCCATGGCAGTACCCTCCTTATTTATGATTATAGTAATTAATAAAGTAGCCTTCATTCATATCTTAACATTTCATCCAAAAGTTGAAAAGATTATTTTGAACATGTTAATATCGGCGCAATAAAATACCCCGCCACTCCCAGCGGGGCATCCTTGATTACTTATCACCATCTTTTTTCTTCTTAATGTTCCTAATAATACAAACTGCCGCGATTGCGATAAAAGCTACGGTGATAACTACTTCAAATATCTCATACATTCCTCTTCCCTCCCATCTTAAGCAGCATAATCTTCGGGTTCTTCCGGTCTCTTTAGCGACCCAATCTACCTCCATTTGCGAATACTATTATAATACAAATGTATTCTTGTATCAACCGCTCACACTCTGTTGCCTGCCGGCTGCTGTAAACAGACTCTCACCTCAGACTAAACCCACTCCAACCGATTTACAAACTTAACTTTCTCCTTTCCCTCATGAATCCTGCCAATCTCATAGCAGTCATAATATTCAGAAATATGCCGGATAACTGCAGGTGCATCTTTTTCCCCTACTACAATATTTAATCCCACACCGCAATTAAATGTATGAAGCATCTCCTCGTCACTGACACCACCGTTTTTCTTTATATATTTAAAAACGGGAAGCGGGCGGATTTTCGACAAATCAATTTCCGCTGTCAATCCTTCTGGTATTACTCTTCCAAGATTTCCTTCTATTCCACCGCCGGTAATGTGCGCCATACCGTGAAGAATATTTGTCCCAAACAATCCCCTGACTGCCCTATAATACGGCGTATGCGGCTTCATGATCTGCTCTATAAATGTCATGCCCTCGATTTTATCTAATTTCGTCTGCGGCGCCTTGTCCATCAACATCCTTACCAGCGAATACCCATTCGTATGAAGTCCGTTAGAAGCCACCGCAAGTACTATATCGTTATTTTGAACTGCCGAACCGTCAATCACATCTTTTTTCTCTACAATTCCCGCAATACTGGATGTCAGAACATATACGCCCGCATCTACTACGAGCGGCTGGATAGATGTCTCTCCACCAACAAGTGCGCAATTATTTTCCCGGCATGCATCCGATATTCCCTTAACCAGACTCTTGATTGTATCCTTCTCCGCATTACCGCACACGATCGTATCTAGCACCGCGAGTGGCTTTGCTCCCATAACAATGATATCGTTTACAAGATGGTTGATCATATCATGACAGATAGATTCTGTATACCCATACTCCATAGCCAGTTTCTGCTTCGAACCGGGTTCCTCCGACTTTAACACGAGAACAGGCTCCTTCATCATCGGAAAATGAATGTCATAGAGGGACGCAAAAGCTCCCATTTTGTTGAGTACTCTTTTATCTTCCGTCTCTAAATGCCTTGCCATCTCTTTCTTAATGGTATCCGTGTAAGCAATATCCACACCCGCTTTGCTATAAGAAAGCCCGTCTTTCGACTTTTCATTTCCAGTCAGAAGTTCATCCGTTGTTACACGAAGAACCATTGCCAGATCATATAAAATCTCTACATTAGGATAAGCATTTCCGGTTTCCCATTTGGAAACTGCCTGAAAAGAAATATTCAGCTTATCTGCCAGCTGCTGCTGTGTCAGTCCGGCTTCCTTTCTTTTTTTTGTAATAAAACTGCCAACTTTGATACTATCCATCATATCTTTACCCTCCCGTATTCTGCCTATATCATATCTTTACATAAATGTTCTATGCAATAACTGAAACGAAGAAGATTCCTTTAAGGTTCAACCAATGGTTGAATATTATCGTGCAGAAATAATTTTTTATTGAAATTCGATAAATATTTATTGACATTCATTTTTGTGCGTGCTACATTATGGTTACAGAGTTAACATTTGGAAAAGAAGGGATCAGATCATATGAAAGACAGACTTACATTATTTACCAAGTATCTGCTGGATTTTATGTTTTATACCGGAATTATTGTAATCGTAACACTTCCCTTAAGCTTCAAGCTCTACGGGAAATATAACACATACTTTAAAGATAATTAAAATTCCCTGGGTGTAAGTTTGATCCTATCAGGAATGTTTG
>CAMXBD010000174.1 GCA_947179245.1 uncultured Lachnospiraceae bacterium
ACGAGATCAGCCTCGGTCTCGTGGGCTCGGAGATGTGTATAATAGAAAGAATGAGTGGCATCGGGATTACAGATTATATATTATCGGCAGCGGCGAGAGGGAAGAAATGCTCAAGACGCAGGTAAAACGGCTGCAGATAGAGGACGCTGTGATTTTTTGTGGAAAACTTACACATGAAGAACTTTTACCAATCGTCTCTCAGTCGAAAGCGATGCTTGTATCTACGGAAAAAGATAACAATATGGTGTCCATTGTGGAGAGCATTGCCGTGGGAACGCCGGTCGTTACAACGTCCGTGCCATACAATGCTTATTATATCAACAAGGAAACTCTGGGCATTGTGAGAGATGATTGGAACGAAGATGCGTTGAAGCAGATTTGCGGGAAATACGATATGTACCATGCAAACTGCATTGCATACCGTGATAAACTGTCGAATGTCTATTGCGTCAGACAGTTTATGACAGTCAAAGAATCTTGTATAGGATCATGAAAGTAGGAGCCGCCTATGTGGGGTATTTTTTTAGAGAGTGTTGTAATATTTCAAAATTATATGGGTTTTCACGAGAACGGCTATCTGGCGGGCATTTACCTTTTTGCGCTGCTCTATCTGTGGCTGACGGAGAAGGACAAGCGCAGACGTGCAATTTTTGTCTATGCGCCGACGATTCTTTTGGCGATGTTTTTCTGTCCGCTGTTCCGCAAGATGTTTGTGCGGATCTTAGAGGATTCGGAGACATATTACCGGCTGTTATGGCTTTTGCAGATGAGCATTGTGAGCGCTTACGGTATGATTAAACTGTGCGGCAGGCACCGCAGGATCGGACTGGCGGTCATGTGTGTCGCAATTGTGGCATGCGGCAATTATGTCTATGACAGTGAACATATTACGAAGGCGGAGAACGCCTATCATCTTCCTCAGGAGGCGATCGACATCGTGGATTTGATCGAGCCGGAAGAAGGGCGTATTACGGTGCTTGTACCGGCGGATCTGATCTATTATGTGCGGCAGTACAGCACGAACATCGAGTTGCCCTACGGTAGAGAGATGCTGATTGCCAGATGGGATTATCATCACGCCATGTATGAAGCGATGGAGAAAGCGGAAGTGATTGAGACGGAGACGTTCGCCGGGCTGGCTAGAGAGTATCCTTGCACCTATGTGATATTAAAAGAGGACAGGGAGACGGACAAGCCGCTGACAGAATGTGGCTTTACGCTGTATGATCAGGTGGGTGAGTACTTGATCTATAAGGATTTGGAGATAAACGATGCTATTTAATTCTTATATTTTTTTATTTCTATTTTTTCCTATATGTCTGATTGGCTATTATGGTCTGACGCATTTTCAGAAGACTGTGGCTGCCAAGGTTTTCTTAATCGCCATGTCTTTTTGGTTTTACGGCTATTTCAATGTATCTTATCTGCTGATCATGATATGCAGTATCGGAGGAAATTACTTGTTCCACCGTTTATTGTCGCACAGGCAGCGGCGGGAGATTATGCTTGCGGCAGTGACGCTCAATCTGGGTGTGCTGTTCTATTTCAAATACTATGACTTTTTTATTTCCACAATAAATACGGTATTCGGCGTGGATGCAGCGCTTCGCCACATTCTGCTTCCTCTTGGAATCAGTTTCTTTACTTTCCAGCAGATTTCTTTTGTCGTAGACACATACAGGGGCGAAGTGAAGGATTGTCCGTTAGTCGATTATGCGCTGTTTGTGTCTTTTTTTCCGCAGCTTATCGCGGGACCGATCGTCAATCACGACGAGATGCTTCCGCAGTTTGCAAAAGTAGGGAAAGTTTCTGTGCTGTGGGATAAGATCGCGGAGGGATTCGGGCTTTTTATCTTAGGATTGTCCAAGAAAGTCCTGCTGGCGGATACCTTTGGCGCCGGAGTGGATTACGGATATGCGAACATAGAGCTTTTGGGGCGCATGGATGCAGTTTTTGTTATCCTGTTCTATGCATTGCAGTTATACTTTGATTTCAGCGGATACTGCGATATGGCGCGGGGAATTGCCAAGATGCTTGGCATGGAGATTCCGGTCAACTTTGACTCTCCGTATAAGGCGGTCAACATCGTTGATTTCTGGAAAAGATGGCATATTACGCTGAACCGTTTCTTTACGAAATATGTCTATATACCGCTTGGCGGCAACCGTAAAGGGGCGGTACGGATGTATCTGAATCTGATGATCGTATTTCTGCTCAGCGGATTGTGGCACGGTGCGGGATGGAATTATCTTGTATGGGGCGCCATGCACGGAGCGCTGTATGTGCTGACCAGATTGTGGCAAAGGCATGTGCAGCCGCATTTTGGCGATGGCAAGGCAGTCCACACGATTATGACGCTGGTGTCACGAATTGTCCTGTTTCTGTATGTGAGCGTGGCAGGGATATATTTCCGGGCGGAAAGTATAGCACAGGCAAACCAGATGATTTTTACTGCCCTCAAAGGTGAAGTGCGGAAGATGTCCATGGATCTGGCGGAATGTTTTCAAGTGGATGAACTGTGGTATGTGATCAAGGTACTGCATCTGGATAACATGGCATACAGCAGATATATCTTGATGTGGGTGCTTCTGGCAATGGGTATATACTTGTCGATGATAGGGAAAAATGCTTCACAGCGGATGGAATGCGCGAAATACAGAGTATGGACGACAGCAGTATTTACTGTGCTTACGGTATGGTGTGTATTAACCTTCTCTAAAGTAAGCACGTTCCTGTATTTTAATTTCTGACACGGATGTCATTATGTGCGCTGGGGCTTTCTGATGACCCACCCCCGCAGGCTGAGTAGAATGGGAGATTAAGATGAACAGATATAAGAAGTGGATAGTATCCACGATTGTGACAATCTTCATAATGTTTATTCTTGTGGCGGCGCTGGTGGTTTATGTTGATCCTTTTTTTCAGTACCATGCGCCTTTAGAAGACTTTCCCTATCTTGTGGACAACCAGCTTTCCCAGAATCCGGGGATGGCAAAAAACATGGAATACGATAGTGTGATTCTCGGCTCATCCATGACGGTGAATTTTAACACGAACTGGTTTGAGGAGCTGCTGGGGCTTTCGACGATCAAATTAAATTACAGCGGAGCTTACCCTAAGGATCAAGCGAACATTATGGATATTATTTTTGACAGCGATCATCAGGTAGATGCGGTGTTCTTAGGTGTCGATGTGATGACATATACCGGAGGTGTTGAAGAGACGAAATATCCGATTCCGGAATATCTATATGATGATAATTATCTCAATGATGTGCAGTATCTTTTCAATAAAGACGTGGTTTTGAATTATATCTTAAGACCCATGGCAGACCCTGATAAAACAGATTTAGCCACGGTCTATCAGAGCTGGTGGACGGACGAATACTATAACATTCAGTGGGTGATGCACAATTATGTGCGCCCTGAAAAAGTGGAAACAGTGACACAGGCGGATGCATATATCGAGAGCGTGGATTTAAATCTTAAGACAAATATCTGTCCGTATATTGAGCAGAATCCCGACACAACGTTCTATATCTTTTTTCCGCCATACAGCATTCTTTACTGGAATGATGTGATATGCGAGAATCATTTAGAGGCGACCATGGCGGAATATGAGTATATCGCGGATACGATGCTTGCCTATGATAATGTACGCCTATTTTTCTTTCCGAATCAGGAATGGATTGTAACAGATCTTAATAACTATGCAGATTACAGTCATTACCATCGGGATATCAACCGGTACATGACAGAGTGCTTCGCGGATGGAACCTGTGAAGTGACAAGCGCAGAAGAGATGGAAGAGGCACTTTTAAAGATGCGGGATGTGATAGACAGGTTTGACTTTGAGGAATTGTTTTCTGTGGAATACTGACTTGTTTCTAGGATTTAGAATCAACAATTATATTTAACAAATTAAACAGGCAGAATACACAAGCTGATTTCTTGTGTACTCTGCCTGTTATATTATTCTTCTGCTGTCTCTGTCAGATTCGGGAAAATACACTGCACGAATCTGTCTGCAAGGAGCTCTCTGCCGGCATCGTTAAAGTGGATATAGTCCGTCATGTAGTCAAGGTAATTATCTTCGTTGATGGAACCGTAGAAATTGTCGATAAATGAAACGCCGCAGTCGCTTGTGGCATCCAGTTCTTTCTGCAGATAATGACTTAACGTTCCGTGGCCTAAGTCTATACGATCTCCGTTTTCAAAATTGCCTTCTTCATTGATGCGGTGACAGAAGGTATGGGACATCACAACAATACGAATGTGCGGATAAGCTTCCTGTATCACTTGAATACCTGCTCTCAAGGCGCCAGTATAAGTCACGATGGAATATGGCGCATTAGGATCATCGCAGGGGCGTCTGTTGATATAGTCGCTGCCGTCATACATGACACAGATTATATCTATACTGTTCATATCCAGAGATTCCAGCATGGCGGTGGTATTGGGAAATGCCTCGTCATAACTGTAAGTCGCCGCTGTCTTCATCAGATCAAAATTGCCCGAGGCAAGACTCTGTGCCACATAGGAAAAAGAGAAAGCGTCCAAAATATATCCGTCATTGTATGACTCGAACTGTGCCGCTGCTGTGGTACCGGTAAACGAACCGTTGTATACGGCAGCGCCAGCCTTAGCGGCAATCTGCTCTGCGAGTCCGTTTTCACCTTGATTTAAGGAAAAAGGATCGTCTCCCAGACACAGGATTGTGGTTATGCCGTCATCTTCGCGTCCTTCGAGTTTATCCGGAGCAAGGGGGATGATGTTATCCATTGCCTCCACATCGAACTCGGTGGTCTGTTCATTCGGATCGTACTCGATCTGTTCCCCCTTATTCCATTGGTACAGCCTGTAAGCAGAAAAACCTGCGATCAGTAAGATGGCGCCTAAGAAGATAAAATGTATATTGATATGAAAATGTTTGTCTTGTTTTCCGGTATCGACCGTCTGCTTGTCTGTTTCTTTATTTTGACTCATGGGTCCCTCCCTGGAGCTTCTTTTCAGGTTATTTTCGAGTTCGCGAAGCAAATCCTGCAATCGGGCGAAGCTCGATTTTTTATTCCGAAGAAATTATCTTTTATTTTACTATGAAATATTGCAAAAATCTATGCTTTCATTTTTTTTTAATAAAATCTTATGTTTTATACCGATATCGCACAAAAGAGCGCTGCTGAAAATCTTTTGATTTTCAGGAACGCTCTTTTGAGAGTTGCATCACATGGTGTTTAAACCATTGACACCGCGTTTTCCACCGAAGTTCTTTCCACTGACGGATAAGTAATGATTGTGGTTTGCGGGAACTGGGGGTGAAGCTCTTTGTACCATTTGCTGTACTTATACATACGGTATGTAGTGCCCAGCTTCCTCAGTTGATCCTCATCTGCACAGCATAAGCATAATTGTTCTCTGGATTCCATGTCCATGGTGACGTAGTCCATGTATGAAATTTTTAGTTCCGTAATATTCTCACGGCACTTCGGACAGCTCTGCTTATGCCCGTTCAGCATATAGACCCGGTGGCAACGCTTACAATAGTGCATGTACATCATAGTAAAATCCCCTTTTTGATTTAAAATGAATGTTGAAATTGTAAGGTTGCACTTGTATTGTGTCAGTTATGGTTGATAAAGTCAAGCGTATTTTAACGGAATATGGCAGATTGAGCGGTGTTAAATATCGCGTAAGCATATAAATATTATGTAAATCATGGCAAAATAAGAAGAGTGGCAAATACCCTTGATAGTATCGGCTGTTTATGCTATAATGTTACAAAAATGTTAACAAAGAAGGGTTTACATAATATGCAAAATAAGAAGAACGGTAAGAAGAGAGAGGCACGTAAAGAGATTCTGTTAGATGAATTTCTCCGGGATGACGAGGGAGTGTTTGACGATGAAGATGAAGACGATGTGACTGATGATACGCTGGAATTTCTCTGCCTTGATGATGAAACGATAGAATCTTATCAACATAAGAATAAGAGTACTCCGATCAGTAAAAGAAAGACATCCGTAAGATACGAAGATGAAGACGATGAGTACGAAGATGAAGACGACGAGTACGAAGACGAAGATGATGAGTACGAGGATGAAGACGACG
>CAMXBD010000175.1 GCA_947179245.1 uncultured Lachnospiraceae bacterium
TGTAAACTGTTCTTTTTTTGTTGCCGCTCTGAATCTGATACTTTCCTTAAGAATTGTATCATAAGAATCGCGGAAAAGATATAGTTTAAAATACCCTTAAACAGCAATAATACTATGAAAGTACTTCATAATCTGATACAATCAATATATATGATATAAAGAACAGGAGAAATCATTATGACGCAGTTATACAGCAGATGGGGCAAAGAGTTGGATCAGGAAGCAGTATGGCAGGAATATCCGCGCCCGAATCTTGTGCGGGACAGCTATTTTAATCTGAATGGTGAATGGGACTGCTGTATCAATAGCGATGCCAATGTTCAGCCGGATGAATACAATAAGAAAATACTGGTTCCTTTTTCACCGGAGACAGTGTTATCGGGCGTGGAGGAGATATTGAAACCGGGGATGTACCTGAATTACCGGAAATGTTTCCGGCTGCCGGAAGGGTTTGTAAAGAGCCGGGTGCTTCTTCATTTCGGAGCGGTCGATCAGGAATGTGAAGTGTTTTTAAACGGTGTAATGCTTGGACAGCACAAGGGAGGCTATCTGCCTTTTTGTTTTGATGTGACCGATGTACTTCAGGAAGACAATGTGCTGACGCTTCGTGTCACGGACGAGACGGAGCAAAGCCCTCATGCGAGAGGAAAACAAAAAGTCTCAAAAAAAGGGATTCTGAGTTCGCTGTTCTATACGCCTCAGAGCGGAATCTGGCAGACGGTATGGATGGAAAGCGTGGAGGAAGAGTATATAGAATGGATAAAAATCACACCGCTCTATGATGAGAGTGCGGTGCGGATCCGGGTGAAGGCTGCGGGTGTGCAGGAGACACGCACAGCGCAGATCACGATTATGGAAAAAGATAAGACCGTAGCGCAGATACAGGCGGAGCCGGGCAGGGACTGTGTAATCGGAATCAAAGATTTTCGGTCATGGTCGCCGGAAGATCCTTTTCTCTATGATGTACGGATTACACTTGGCAAGGACGAAATCGCTTCCTATTTCGGAATGCGGAAGGTTTCAGTTGGCAGGGACGCAAAAGGCATTTTAAGATTTTTTCTGAATAATAGACCGTATTTCTTCAACGGACTGCTTGATCAAGGCTACTGGCCGGAGAGTCTGATGACGCCGCCCTGTGATGAGGCGCTTATCTATGATATTAAGAAGCAGAAAGAAATGGGATATAATACGATCCGCAAGCATGTCAAAGTGGAGCTTCCGAGATTCTATTATCACTGTGACAGGCTCGGAATGATGGTATGGCAGGACATGCCGAATGGCGGCGGTGCGTATAATATGGCGTTTGTGGCGGGAATTGCAAATTTCTCCGACAGCATTGCCAGAGAAATGTCCGACAGCAACTACCGGAGGTTTAAGCGTGAGGACAGGGAAGGAAGAAGGCAGTACTGTCGTGATCTGACAGGCATGGTGAGACATCTTTACAATCATCCCTGTATCGCTGCGTGGGTGCCTTTTAACGAAGGATGGGGACAGTTTGACGCCGGATGGGTAACAGAGCGGCTGCGCAGACTGGACGGGAGCCGTCTGATTAATCAGGCATGCGGATGGTTTGACCAAAAGGGCGGGGACATGTACAGCATCCACAATTACAGGCACGGGCTTACAGTTTCACCGCAGGATGGCCGCGTGGTGGCACTGACAGAGTACGGCGGTTATGCGTATCCGGTGCAGGGACATATCGCCAGCAAGAAAAAGTTCGGTTACAAACATTATTCTTCTGGTGAAGCATTGACTGCCGGTTATAGGAAACTGATAGAGGAAGAAGTTTACCCGAATATTGAGCGTGGGCTTTCTGCGGCAATTTATACGCAGGTCAGCGATATTGAGACGGAAATAAACGGTATGATGACTTATGACCGGGAAGTTGACAAGATGGATTTGGATACGGTCCGGGGATTGAATCAGGAATTGTATCGGATTTTTGATAAAGTGAACAGTGAAGGGGACAAATAGATGAATCTGTTTAATACTATTTCCGGGGTATGTTCCATCGTTGGATTGCTTGTATCATTATTTACAGCCAGTAAAGTGACTAAAATTTCTAAAAAATATAATATGTACAATAAAGACGATCATTCCAAGGTGGTAAATAAAGGCAGCAGGAACACATACAACGGCTCATATGTGGGGAGGGACAGTATAAGTGAGAGCGGAGATAAAGAACAAAAATAAAAATTGTGAATATAACAGCGATTATGTCGGACGTGATAAAATTACAAACAATGTAATGCTTTGGGATAGCGAAAGGGATTTTGTTGTCACCCATAATGCCAAAATCAAGTCAGTTTCCTATTTTATTGGACGCGAAACAGAATTGCAGGAATTGCGCCAGAGGATAGAAGAAAAGCGGAAATCAGTCCTTGTAAGCGGCATGGGCGGCATTGGGAAAACACAGATCTGCAGGAAATTATTCGAGGAATATCTTTCCAGACATGCCAGCGGTGACAAAGAAACTTTTCAGCATATCGGTTATATTGAGTATAGCGGGACTATGGACAGTAGTCTGGAGAAATGTCTGAAATATATGCAGCAGGATCATCCGGAACGAAATCGGGAAGCCGCATGGAAAGAGCTGGAACATCTGGCATCAGATGGGAAACTGTTGCTGTTTGTTGACAATGTGGACAAGACTGTATGGGATGACGAGGGGCTGCAGCGATTAAGCTATATTCCGGGTGTAGTTGTCCTGACTTCCAGACAGGAGTCGCTTGGTGATGAGTTTGAGAATTACCGGATAGGGTTCCTTAGCTTAGGGCAATGTAAAGAAATCTATTGGCAAATCTGTTCTAAAGGTAATTGTAAGGAAACTAAGTCAGAGGAAGTCCGGGATCTGGAATTTATGATAGAAGAACTGACAGGAAGACATACCATCACGATTGAACTTCTGGCGCATTTAGCGTATACGAAACATTGGTCGGTGAAAAAATTACGGGAGGAACTGCAACAAAAAGGATTCTGCCTTGAATTTCGTAAGAATGGGGAACTTGTAAATATCCAAAAGTCATATGAGGTGTTATATGATTTTTCTAAGCTTACGAAGGCAGAGCGGAATATTCTGGAGGCATTTTCCGTATTTCCGTATATCCCTTTATCTGCTGAAACATGTGACCAGTGGCTTCTTGCAGATGCAGGAGTGAAAGAGGAAGATGATGTCCTAGCAGGATTACAGCAAAAAGGATGGCTGCAGTTTGAAGCAGATCAGGAAGGCTATGCTCTGCATCCGGTGTTTGCACAGTTTATTTATGAAAAATGTAAGCCAAGGGTAGAAGACCATTGCGGACTGATGGAGGCTTGCCAAGAATGTATAAAAGTACCTCCAAATGGCTCTGTTATAAAGTGCCGGAGCTATATCCCATTTGCTGAAAGTATTGCAGAAAAATTTGAGATGGGTGAAAGTACAGCCACGTTTATGAAGGTGCTTGCATTTACTTTGCGGGATATAGGAGAATATAAAAAGGCAGAAGAACTGTATAAAAGAATTCTCCGGATAATGGAACAGCTATGGGGTGAGGAAAACTTGTATACTGCCATTTGCTATGATAATTTTGCGGGGGTATATGATAGTCAAGACGAATATGGAAAAGCTAAGGAACTGTACGAAAAGAGTCTCCGGATAATAAAACAGCTATGGGGTGAGGAAAACGCAAATACTGCTGTGGCTTACATGAAGCTTGTGGGGATATATAGGGAGCAGGGCGAGTATGGAAAAGCTAAAGAATTATGTGAAAAAAATTTGCGGATAGCGGAACGGTCATTGGGTGAAGAAAATCCGTATACTGTCATGTGCTACCTCAATCTTGCAATGCTGTATGAAGAACAGGACGAAAATAAAAAAGCAAAGGAACTGTATAGAAAGAGCATCCGGATAATGGAACAGTTATTTGGGGAAGTAAACCGGTATAATGCCATAAGCTACCATAATCTTGCGGGGATATATAAGAAGCAGGGCAAGTATGGAAAAGCTAAAGAGCTATATGAAAAGAGCCTCCGGATAGTGAAACAGCTATTTGGTGAAGAAAACATAAATACTGCTGCAGTTTATCATAGTTTTGCAGGATTATATGAAAAACAGGACGAGTATGCAAAGGCGAAAGAGCTATATGAAAAAAGTCTCCGAATAACAAAACAGCTGTTGGGTGAAGAACATCCACGGACTGCCAGATGTTACCATGAGCTTGCGCGCACATATATTTTTTTGGTTGAACAGGATAAATTTAAAAAAGCAATCACATATATGCTAAAAGCATATAGCATTTTGTCCACCAGATTTGGAATAGATTATCGGGAGACGCAAAGCGTTCGTGACGATTTGAAATTATTATACTCAGTATGGAAGCCTGACATCAATTTCGATCAGTGGATAGAAGTGCTAAAAGATAGTGATTTGTTTTCAGAATAATTGTTTTTTACAAAAACCAGTTGACACAGCCCAAATCCTGTGTTACATTATTAAGCGTGCGAGAGCATAATAATCAAGCAGAGTATCCACTCTCACCTTGCAACAATCGGGTTCGCAAGTGTTCATAATTCAGAACTTTTAATATAACCCTGTCATAGTGGCAGAGTAGAGAAGTTTGAATATAATGAATTGATAAGTGGATAGTTATGCTATCCACTTTTTTTAGGAATTGTTTCGGGTTTTCGAGTTTGCGAAGCAAATCTCGCAAAGTAAATTCTGGAAGAGTTTACTTTTGTTAATGTCCGAAGGAATTTACTTTTATTTTCTATGGTATGGAGGGGAGAAACATTAGCGATTTATTCATTAACGAACAGATTAGAGACAAAGAAGTGCGCGTAATTGGTGAGGATGGCGAACAGTTAGGTATTATGTCCTCCAAGGAAGCCTTGAGGCTGGCAGAGGAAGCAGGAGTAGATCTGGTTAAGATAGCTCCGACAGCAAAGCCGCCTGTATGTAAGATCGTGGATTACGGTAAGTTCAAGTATGAGCAGACCAGAAAAGAGAAAGAGGCTAAGAAAAAACAGAAGACTGTAGAGATTAAAGAGATTCGTCTTTCTCCTAATATCGATACCAACGATCTGAATACAAAGATCAATGCTGCCAGAAAATTTATCAGCAAAGGTGACAGAGTTAAGGTCACGCTTCGGTTCCGTGGACGTGAGATGGCGCATATGAATAACAGCAAACATATCTTAGACGATATTGCAGAGGCGCTTTCTGATATTGCGGTCGTTGATAAGGCGCCGAAGGTAGAAGGCAGGAGTATGACCATGTTTTTAGCTGAGAAGCGATAGCTGCTTAGTTGAAATAAACTGATATCTTGGATTGATATCTCACAAATATATTAATATAGGAGGAATTTTGAAATGCCAAAAATGAAGACAAGCAGATCAGCTGCAAAACGTTTTAAAGTAACTGGAACGGGTAAGTTGAAAAGAAATAAAGCCTATAAACGCCATATCTTAACCAAGAAGACTACTAAGAACAAGAGAAATCTTAGAAAGCCTGCTATGACGGATGCAACTAATGTTAAGAATATGAAGAAGATTTTACCTTATCTGTAAGGGTATGAGAAGATTTAAGTCATAAGGAGGAAGAAGACATGGCAAGAATTAAAGGCGGTGTAAACGCTAAAAAGAAACATAACAGAGTATTAAAGCTTGCGAAAGGATACAGAGGCGCAAGATCAAAACAGTATAGAGTAGCTAAACAGTCCGTAATGAGAGCATTGACATCTTCTTACGCAGGAAGAAAAGAGAGAAAGCGTCAGTTCAGACAGTTGTGGATTGCTCGTATCAATGCGGCTGCAAGAATGAACGGTTTATCATACAGTAAATTTATGTTTGGTCTGAAAAATGCAGGCGTGGACATGAACAGAAAGATGTTAGCTGAGATGGCAGTCAATGATGCAGCAGGATTTACGACATTGGCAGAGCTTGCTAAGGCTAATTTGAAGTAAGAATTGGCTGAGTGATTATATATGAGATTATGGAAGGGGCTGTCGGGAAATATTGATTTCTGACTCTCTGACACAATAATTAGAACA
>CAMXBD010000176.1 GCA_947179245.1 uncultured Lachnospiraceae bacterium
GCTCCGCGGCGCTTCGGTCTGCTGTATCGGAGCATTATTCATACTGGAGACAACTTCGTTGATCGCGGATACCGCCGCCTTTACCTCGGCTGATACATCCTTCTCCTGATCGTTCGCTTCTTCCTCAAGCGCAACTGTCACCTCTACCTTCTGCGGTTTCAAAAAATCAAACAGGCCTTTGCGCTTTACGCTCCTGACATTCATCACAACAACGTTCGCGCCAAGCTCCTTCTTCGCACTTTCTACCGCTTCCGCTTCTGTTTTCCCTAAAAATTTCTTAATTATCATTATGCTGTCACCATCCCAACGGACTGTAATTCAATATTTGATTCAACTTCATTATAAGACACAACAACCAAATCCTTGTAATAATCTTCCGTTAATTTCTTGAAATATACCCTTACGATCGGAGATGTAATCACAAGAGGCATCTTGCCCAGATCCTCCAGTTTCTTTGTCTCCGTACCTACAGAATCCATAATCGCCTTGGTCTTATTCGGATCAAGAGTCAGATAAGCGCCCTGTTCGGTCTGTTTTACGCTGGACATAATCTCCTGTTCCAGCTTCGGATCAAGAGTCACCACGCTGGTAGTCTCGTTAGAGGGGAAGAACTTATTGGATATTGCCCTCTTAAGACTCTGTCTGACGTACTCCGTCAGAATATCAGTATCCCTCGTAGTCGTCGCATAATCCGCAAGTGTCTCAAATATCGTAAGCAGATCCCTGATGGAAATGCCTTCCCGCAGAAGGTTCTGTAATACCTTCTGTATTTCACCCAGTCCAAGCAGCTTGGGTACCAATTCCTCCACCAGAGAAGGATTGGATTCCCTTAAGTTGTTGACCAGATTCTGTACATCCTGTCTGGTCAGCAGCTCTGCTATGTACTGCCTTATAATCTCAGTCAGATGGGTAGCTATAATAGATGGTGGATCAACCACTGTATAACCCATACTCTCCGCCCGCTCTCTCTGCCCCTCTGTAATCCAGATAGCCGGCAGATGGAAGGAAGGCTCAAAAGTCGGAATACCTGTGATTTCTTCCTCAACATAGCCGGGATTCATTGCCATGTAGTGATCGAACAGTATCTCGCCCTCACTGACCTGTACACCTTTTATTTTAATAATATATTGGTTTGGATTCAACTGTATGTTATCACGCAGACGAATAATCGGCACCACAGTACCGAGTTCCAATGCGATCTGACGTCTGATCATAACAACACGGTCTAACAAGTCACCGCCCTGATTAACATCTGCAAGAGGTATGATACCATAACCAAATTCCAACTCAATAGGATCAACCTGTAAGAGCGACGTGACATTCTCCGGCTGCCTGATTTCCTCCGCAGCTGCTTCCTCTTCATCCGCCTCATGCTCGATCTCCGCCGTCTCAATCGTGCCCGCCATAACTCTGCCGATCACAATAAATATCATGCCTAATCCTACGAATACCACAGTATTAAGAGGTGTGACAACACCCAGACCGGCAATTACCGCCCCAACCAGATACAGCACCTTGGGCACACCAAATAACTGTCCAATCAGCACTGAACCGAAATCTGCATCTTTAGATCCCTTAGTAACCAGAATACCAGTGGACAGTGATATGAGCAGAGACGGTATCTGGCTGACCAGCCCGTCACCAATCGTAAGAATCGTGTACTGTGACAAGGCATCATTCATCTCCATGCCCTGACGCAATACCCCCATGGCAATACCGCCCACAATATTGATAAAAGTAATGAGAAGACCTGCTGTAGCATCTCCTTTAACGTACTTTACGGCACCATCCATGGAGCCGAAGAAACTGGCTTCTTCCTGTATCTTCTCACGACGTTTCTTAGCTTCCGCATCACTGATCGCTCCTGTATTTAAATCAGCATCAATTGCCATCTGCTTACCCGGCATAGCATCCAGTGTGAATCTGGCAGTAACCTCAGCCACACGCTCAGAACCTTTATTGATAATCATAAACTGGACAATGATCAGAATAACAAATACAATAACACCTATTACGATATCACCGCCACCCACATATTGACCGAAAGTACGGACTACATTACCGGGATCACCGGTAGTTAAGATCAATCGTGTGGAAGAAACATTCAAGGCAATCCTGAATACTGTAGTAAACAGCAGGATAGTCGGGAAATAAGACATATTCAACACTTCATTGGCAAACATACAGCCAAACATAACCGTGAACGCCACAGCAATGTTACACGCCAGCAAAACATCCAGCAATCCCGATGAAATAGGCACGATCAACATAATAAATGCCGCAAGCACATATACTACTACGCCGATATCCGCTGTTTTCAGCTTTCCATTTCCCACGAGCCGTTTCCTCCTTTCTACAATTATGTTTTATTTCGTCTTATATTTATATCTTAGACTTTACCTTGTAAATGATATACGAAGGCAAGTACTTCCGCCACTGCCTGATACAGTTCCGGCGGCACCACACTGCCCACATCTACATTTGCGTACAGCATACGGGCAAGCGGTTTATTTTCTACAATTTCAATATGATTTTCTTTGGCTGTCTCTTTGATCTTCTGAGCCAGATAATCTGCACCCTTAGCTACCACATAGGGAGCGTCATACATCTGCGGATCATACTTAATCGCCACCGCGAAGTGAGTCGGGTTCGTGATGACCACATCAGCCTGCGGGAGAGCCTGCATCATACGGCGTCTGGACGCCTCCTGCATTCTCTGACGCTGCTTTCCTTTAATCTGCGGATCACCTTCCTGATTCTTGTACTCGTCCTTCACTTCCTGCTTTGTCATTTTCATGTCTTTTTTGAACTTCACTTTCTGATAAACATAATCAAGAAAAGCGATGATCATATAAAAGAGCGACATACGGATCCCAAGATTTATCACCAGTGTACCTACCTGCATGATCCCTTGATTCAAAGATAAATCATAGAATTGGAACAATGGTGGCATATTTTTCTTCAAATATGAATAAACTACATACCCAATCAAGCCAATCTTAAGAAAAGATTTAAGCAGTTCCACCAATGAATTGACTGAAAAAATCCTCTTAAACCCACTGACCGGACTCAGTTTATTAAATTTGGGCTGAAGCGGCTTTGAAGTCGGTTTCCATTTGACCTGAACCACATTCGTCACAAATGCTACAGCAAAACCAATCAGCAGAAAAGGTGCTAATATTATCAATATCCTCGTCATAGACTGGACAAAAAGTGCGTTAATGGTCTTTTCCTGTATATTACCATCATACATCTTAATGTATTCCGGTATCTGTGAATAAATATCATACATATTTCCTGTGAAATACGTCCCTATAAACTCTACAAAAAAGTAGAGCATAAGGAAAAAGGCTAACAGCTCAAATGCACTCGTAACTTCTTTACTCTTGGCAACCTGCCCTTCCTTACGGGCATCCTCCAATTTTTTGGAAGTAGGTTCCTCTGTTTTCTCTCCGCCGGGTCCATCCTTGGCAAAGAACTGGAGATTATACTCTAGAATCACATCATCCCCTCCACAAAAGATACAATCATTCGCTTCATCTCCACGGACACATAATCTGCCGCGGCGGGAAGCATTCTGGCAGTCAGAAAAATGATCACTAACACCGTCAGCACTTTTAGCTGCATACCTACCGCAAACATATTAAGCTGCGGAGACACCTTTGCCAGAACACCGAGAACGGCATTCAACAATATCATTGTACAGAAAATCGGAAGAATAATGCGAAATCCGATTGCGATATAATCCCCCAAAAACATAATGACAGATTCTAACAGGGATTCCGCTTTAAATATTGCCCCGTTAACGGGAATCAATGTAAAACTATCTATCAACGCACGCAGCAGATACTGATACATGCCGCTAACCAGCATATATAATGTAAAAATATACTGATAGAATACACCCGTAAAAGTTGCTTGCTGTCTGGTCGTCGGATCCATCAGGGAAACCATGGAAATACCGATTTCCATATCTGAGATACTTCCTGCAAAAGAAGTTACTGTAGTACATATCTGTGCGCCCCATCCGATCAGAAATCCGGTCAGCGCTTCCTTCATAACAACGATCGCATACCCCAGCACTGTGCTGTACACCACCTCGTTATGATCTACCGCGGCATAGACCAGATATGCCAGAAAAATGCTAAACCCCACTTTAACTCTTCGTGGTACACCATTGATTGAAAAAAAAGGCGCCGCGTAAACAAAACAGGTGATCCGTACCAAAATCAGCAAATAATATTCTAAATCTGCATAGCTAAAAGTAAAATTGATCATGCCACCACTCACTCTTATCTGATGTAAGCGCCAAAATCAGACCATAAATTCACCATGTATTCTACCATATTATTCATGATCCAGTGTCCCATAAGAATCAACGCCAGAAAAATCGCTAATATCTTCGGGACAAAAGTAAGCGTCTGCTCCTGAATGGACGTGACCGTCTGAAAAATACTGACGATCAGACCAACACACAGGGACACGAGCAAAAGCGGCGCTGCACATTTAATAATTGTAAAAATAGCCGACTCTGCAATGGCTGTGATGTCATCAATTGTCATATCTTCCTCCGTTCCTGTTACCAGTAAAAGCTCTCCACAATTCCCTTAATGATCAGATACCAGCCATCTGCCAGTACAAAGAGCAAAATTTTAAAGGGCATAGAAATCGTCGTTGGCGGCAGCATCATCATACCCATACTCATAAGAGTTGAAGCAACAACCATATCAATTACGATAAAAGGTATATAAATCAAAAATCCAATAATAAAAGCATATCGAAGCTCACTGATGATAAAACTTGGCACTAACACACTCATTGGTATCTCATCCAGTTCACCGCTCCATTCCAGACGACTAATATCCATGAATAAACTGACATCCTTCTTAAGCGTCTGCTTATACATGAATGTTCTGATAGGAGCCGCCGCCTTCGTGATTGCTTCTTCCGTATCCAGTTCCCCCGCCTCATAGGGCACCACCGCTTCTGTATAAACCGCTGTGAGTGTCGGCTGCATAATAAAGAACGTCAAAAAGAGCGCAATACCTATCAACACTGTGTTAGGCGGCGCCGTCTGTGTATTAAGAGCCTGCCTCGTAAAATGCAGAACAATAATTATTCTGGTAAACGAGGTCATCATGATAATCAGTGTCGGTGCAATAGCAATAAGAGTAAGTATCACAAGAATGCGCAGAGCGCCATTCACGCTGCCGTTGCCATCGCCGTACGTAATCGTCACCGTATTGGCTATATTCAGTTCTGCAAGATCATCGGCATTCTCTGACGCTCCCGGCGGTCGTTCATTAGTCCGTTCCTCCGTAGTTCCGGTGAGATTGGACTCTCTATAAGGAGTGTCCGTCACCGCCAGCGCTGTTGTCTTCCATCCAAGACACAATATGCCTGCCAATAACAGCAGGCATACCAATTTTGCCAAATGATATCCGGAAAAAAGTTTCTTCATTCGTCTCGCCCATCTTCTTTTTCCAGAAAATTCTTTTTTTGTATTTTCTCTAAAACATCCTTGAACCCTTGTCCTTTGGATGCATTCTTTTCAGAGAAAACTAAATCCTGCTCAGAAATCTCTGTTAACATTGTAACAGTATCTTTACAGATTGCCACCGCCAAATATTTCCTTCCTATCCGTATGATCTGGACATACTTATTACTGGAGAGTCTGATGATATCCAGAAGCTCCATATTGGCGTTGACATTCTGATTCTTCTGATACCCTGCTGTCCACTTAGTGACCCAGTAAGTAATCATAAGAACAAACAGGAATAAAATCAATACCGTCATAAACTGTATATAAGAATCAGTTCTTTCCGATACTGCAAGTACCATTATCCCACTACCTTTTTAACAGCCTCTAATACACGATCGGCTTGGAAAGGCTTAACAATAAAGTCTTTGGCGCCTGACTGAATAGACTCAATAACCATAGCCTGCTGTCCCATAGCAGAACACATAATAATCATTGCGCCGGGATCGGTTTCTTTGATCTTCTTTAAT
>CAMXBD010000177.1 GCA_947179245.1 uncultured Lachnospiraceae bacterium
GTTTCCGACACCTCCGGCTGCTCTGCCGCTTCTTCCGGTTGTGCCACTGTCTCTTCCTGCTGTGACGCTGCCGGCGCTGAATCATTTCCGCATCCGGTCATGCACACCGCACCCATAAGTGCCGCCATCAATACTGCTGTTAATCGTTTCTTCATGTCTCCTCCTTTTGACCAGTTCAGTCATCCATCATTCTATAATAAAATATGTAAACTGTAAGAAACGATTTTTGAACGCACGAAATACACCGACTGCTCAAATACATATACTGATATGCTTTTGCAGTTTTTTTTGCATACAAAAAAATCCTCTGACACTGTGTTTGATTTCTACAACAGGTAAAGGATTCATACGCAAAACAAACCTACAGGGCGCACCGCCTGAATAGCAGCGCCTTTGCAAGTTTAAACGTACAACCAGTTACTCGTGGTCTGAAACAAACGTTTCCGTACAACATTCAGGCAGGTCTCCCGGCTTAAAGATCATCGCATCCGCCGCCTTCCCGGTTTCCCAGTGACATATTGGCTTCTGCTCCTTAATTACGGTGACGAGTTCGCACAGGATTTACACCTGTTTCCCTTTTCACCAAAACCAGCGCTCTTATTAACTGCGACGCTGTTTTGACACCTGTATGTTACATATTTATTTTAACAAAGTATAGCACATTTATGTTTTATGTCAATAGCGGGGAATTTCACCATCGCCTGCTGAAATTATATCCTCCCAAAAATCCGGCTGTACCCGTAAGTCAGAGGCATATCCGCCATCCGGGCCAGCAGATGTCTGTCGGGATGGTCTTCTGCAACTTTGTTAGGACAATGTACACTGCTGCATCCGACACAGATTCCCTCACAGCGGACTTTCTCATCCTGTGTCAGCTCTGCCACAAATGCCACACTTTTCCTAGGAAGCATACAAAAAGCCTCATTACATGTGATCTGTCCGGTCATTTTATCTAACAGACGCGGAAGCTCATCCAGCGGAAAAGAATCTTCACTGCCAAGAAAATGATATCTTGCTACATGCATATCCGTATTATTCTCGATATATCGATTGTATGCGCGATAGCCTCGCAGCAAAAACTCACTTGCCAGCACTTCAATCATATAACTTCTTGACAGCATTCCCTGACTGCTGTAATTATCCTGCAAAGAATCTATTCCGGCTCCCAGAGACATCACCACATCCTCGTATTCCCTGTGTCCGTACTCCATATCTGAACCGTCTGTTTCCGCCAGATTTCCTGATACACTTTGCAGACAGGAGGTGCTTCTTTCCCAAAACGCCTCATTTCTTATCAAGGGAAACATCTCTTCCGCTACGATCTGAAATTCACTGTTCTGTGTCTCCCCGTAATGAAATTTGTCACGCACCTCCTGTAAAAAGGAGGGTTCTATAAATTCGTCCAATAAATCCACAAAAAATTCAGCCATTCATTTTTCTCCTTACAGACCAAGAACAATCGTTGCCACTCTGAAATAGATCAACAGTGAAATGGCATCCACAATAGTCGTGATAAACGGACTCGCCATGACGGCAGGATCCATTCCGATCTTCTTGGCAAGCATTGGCAGTGTAGAACCAACGATCTTAGCTACGATGACCGCTACGAACAGCGTCACGCAGACGACAAATGCCACTGCCACACCTACCTTGTCAAACAAAATCAGCCTTGCAAAATTACAAAGTGCCAGAGTCATTCCGCATAAAGCTGCCGTTCTAATCTCTTTCCACACCACCGTAAACCAGTCGCCAAACTCAATCTCGTCCAGAGAGAGTCCACGGATGATGATCGCGCTCGCCTGTCCGCCCGCGTTACCGCCGGTATCCATCAGCATCGGAATAAATGCGGTCAGAACCACATACCTGCTGAGAGCATTTTCAAAAGACGTGATGATACTTCCCGTAAATGTGGCGGAGATCATCAACAAAAGGAGCCATGGAATCCTTTTCTTATAAGCATCAAAAACCGTCGTCTTCAAATAAGGCTTATCAGACGGCATCACAGCCGCCATCTTCTCGATATCCTCTGTGGTCTCTTCTTCCAGAATATCCACAACGTCATCCACTGTGATGATACCTACCAGCCTGTCCTCATTATCAACTACAGGCATTGCCGTGAACTCATACTTCTTGAACATTCTGGCAACTTCTTCCTGATCCATCAAAGTATGCAGGGACACTACATTCTTATGCATCATGTCCCCGATAACGGCATCTGCATCACTGAGTAACAGATATCTCAAAGCAACCGTACCTACCAGTGTTCTCTGGTTATCCAATACATAACAAATATTGATCGTCTCACTGTCCAGCCCCACCTTGCGGATACGCTCGATTGCCTCAAGCACGGTCTGGTTTTCCTTCAAGTCTACATACTCCACAGTCATGATGCTGCCGGCGGAATCCTCCGGATAGCGCATCAGATGATTGATTGCTTTGCGGGTATCGGGGCTTGTATTTGCGATCAGCCTTTTCACCACATTGGCAGGCATCTCCTCCATCAATTCCTTCGCATCATCCGACATCATGTTGTCAATGATATTACCTGCGTCCTTATCGGACAGCGAAGTGATGACTGACTGCTGCAGCTCAATCTCCAGATAAGAGAACACGCTTGCCGCCATGTCTTTAGGAAGGATTCTGAAAATCTTTATAATCTCTTCCTCGTCCATCTCTTCTATATAATCCGCAATATCCGCATCGTTCAGTTCCTGAACAGTCTGCCTGAGTCTGGTATACTGTCCCTTATGAAGAAGTTCCAGTATCTCTTCCCTGCCAAACTCCTCGTAGGATTCGCGTTTCTGTTTTGTTTCTGTCTCCTGCCTTGTATCAGACTCCTGCTCTGCTCTTACTTCCGGTTCCTTCAACTCTTCTCTGATTTCGTTCATATTTTCTATTCCTTCATATAATAAATCGTCGCCAGACAGCGACGATTCAGAGAATGCTTCGCATTCTCCCTCAGTGTTCTGCGTTATCTCAATTTCCTATAGAATAATAGGACGGTTCTGAGATTGTTATCTCAGCTTTGCCCGCCGTTGCCTCCGTGATTTCATTTATAACAACATCTTTTTCCTCATAAGGTACTCGCACCCATACACTCACCTGCTCAGTATAATCTGCATTTTCTGTAGATATACCTCGCTGTCCCAGCAAATACTGCACTTTACCGATACCATTGTAATCCGTCACTATAGTCAGTTCATATCCATAGCGCATCTCACGCACATCGCTTGCCGCGATTCCTGCCTGTGCCGCCTTCGTATACGCGCGCACAAGTCCACCGGTTCCCAACAGAGTACCGCCAAAATATCTGGTCACAACCACCACAAGATTCCGTATTCCGGAACCCATCAGCACCTCCAGAATCGGTCTGCCTGCCGTCCCTGTCGGTTCACCATCATCGGAAAAACGCATTGTCTGCGCCTGTTCACCAAGAATATAAGCATAACAGTTATGCCTTGCATCCCAGAACTGCTTTTTCTTGGATTCAATAAAGGCAAGCGCCTCCTCCTCCGTGCTGGCAGCCGCAACATGCGCAATAAAACGAGACTTTTTCTCCTCGATTTCTCCTGTGCCCCCGTATTCTATGATTTTATATGGCTCAAAACTGTGACCTGATTCCATAAGATATCCCTATATTCTCCATTTATAATGTATTTGCTGGTATTTCCCACTTTTCCTAAGAACTCAGATGTCAAAAGGCGTCTCTTCTGTATTTTGCAGACAATTTGCATAAAATGTTCACGAAGCTGTCCTGCACAGGAATATGAGATTTTCTTAATATTCCGTTTAGTATCCAGCAATTCCGGGACATGGATGTCACGGAAAGCCCGACCTGAGCCCGGATGGCGAATGTCGGGCGGTTGCGTCCGGCACCTGTGCCATTAGGAATATTTAGAAAATCCATATGACGAAGCCGGACACGAGAGAACATTTTATGCAAATTGTCTTCTCAATTTATAAAAAGCATCTTTTGACACCTAAATTCTTATAAACGAGCATTTCCCACTTTTCTAATACTACTACTCCGCGCGCAGACGAGTCAAGCCAAAGTCAGTCTAACAGCATACTATAATAACAGAAATGGCTCCAACAGGAGCCATATCTGTAAGAAATGTCTTCAATGGGAGCCATATCTGTAAGAAATGTCTTCAATGGAAGCCATATCTGTATAAAAGTGTATAGAATCGTAAACAATTCTTAATATGGAAGAAAAATCCTTTATTTACATGACAATATTTGCTATAATGCATGATAGGTTAATAGTGCCTTTTCCATGCTGTCACAAATGAAAAGCACACTGTAATAACAGGTAACCTTGCCATCGAGGGGGCATATCTACCTAAGGAGGAGTATCATGAATTATGGAAAAAAGGGTGTCCGCAAGAGACAGCAGACACTTCATGCCAAATCAACTAAATGGGCCAGAAAGATCGGCTTCACTTTTGTACAAATATGTCTGATCGCCATCATTGGCATCGGCGTCATTGGTTTAAGCGCCGGAGTTGGTATGTTCAGAGGCGTACTTGCTACCGCTCCCGACATCGGTAATATCGACGTTACACCAACCGGATTTTCTACCTTTGTGTATGACATTGAAGGTAATCAGACAGCGAAGCTGGTATCCACGGATTCCAACCGAATCCCTGTTACAATCGACATGGTTCCCGAAGACCTGCAGCACGCTTTTGTGGCAATCGAAGATGCCCGTTTCTATGAGCATAACGGAATTGACATCAAGGGTATCATCCGAGCTGGCGTAGTAGGTCTGCAGAACAGACATTTCTCAGAGGGCGCCAGCACGATCACACAGCAGCTTCTCAAGAATAATGTCTTTACAGACTGGACCAGTGAAGATTCATGGGCAGACAAATTTAAACGTAAATTTCAGGAACAGTATCTCGCATTGGAACTTGAAAAAGTCATGGACAAAGAGACTATCCTGATCAACTATATGAACACAATCAACTTAGGACAGAATACTCTGGGTGTTCAAGCGGCTTCACAGCGCTACTTCAACAAGTCTGTCAGCGATCTGAGTCTGTCGGAATGTGCGGTTATCGCCAGCATTACCCAGAATCCTTCCAGACTCAATCCCATCACGCACCCCGACAACAATGCCGAGCGTCGTGAAAAAGTCCTGAGAGATATGAAGGAA
Organism: uncultured Lachnospiraceae bacterium; assembly: GCA_947179245.1. Classification (GTDB taxonomy): domain Bacteria; phylum Bacillota; class Clostridia; order Lachnospirales; family Lachnospiraceae; genus UBA3282. The sequence goes on from CAMXBD010000177.1 coordinate 5,159, forward strand.
CAAGGATATATTACACAGGAAGAATACGATGAAGCGATGGCGGACGATGTATATTCCCGCATCCAGATTGTTGATTCCGAAACTGAAGATACTGCCGTCAATACATATTTTGTAGATGCACTGACGGATGATGTGTTAGAAGACCTGATTGCTGCCGGTTACAATGAAACGCAGGCATTCACACTGCTCTACAGCGGCGGCCTACAGATATACTCCACGCAGGATCCGAAGATTCAACGGATTTGCGACGAAGCTTTCGCAGACGAAAGCAACTTTCCTGCCAACACAAAGTGGTATTTGCATTATGAATTAACCATAGAGAAGAGTAATGGCGACAGAGAAAACCACAGCTCGGAAATGTTCAGAAAATTCTGGCGTGAGAACCGTTCCGCCTCCTACAATCTGATCTATGCATCGCAGGAAGAGGCTTATCAGGATATCGAAGTATACAAAGAAGCTATGCTTGGGCCTAATGATGAAGTGTATGGAGAAACTGTCAGTCTGACTCCCCAGCCACAGGTATCCCTCGTGGTTGAAGATCAGCATACCGGTTATGTCGTAGCGATGGAAGGCGGACGCGGTGCCAAAACCGCCAGCCGTACCCTGAACCGTGCAACGGACACCGTCAGACAGCCCGGTTCCACTTTTAAAATTGTGTCCACCTACGCTCCGGCTCTGGACAGTGCCGGACTGACACTTGCCACAATAATGAATGATGCACCTTTTAACTATGCAGACGGACGCCCCGTAGGAAACTGGTATGGTGAATCATACCGCGGACTTTCCTCTCTTAGAGAAGGTATTGCCCAATCTATGAATATCGT
>CAMXBD010000178.1 GCA_947179245.1 uncultured Lachnospiraceae bacterium
GCTTTATTTTGATAAATAATTCTATTTTTAAAATCTTCTCCACAGTCTGATGCATATAATCTCCTTCTTTCTATCAGGAAAATTATGCCGGTCAGACCTATCAATAACACTATGCAAAGACACAGAATTCTTCGCTTTTTCATCCCTTACTTTCCCCGTTTTTTCCAAAAATACCATACTTAAGTTTAGAGTTTATAACTCTATTTGTCAATAGCAATTCCTTTTTTATTTATACTATTCACGAGAGGGACAATATATGAAATATAATGAACGCATAAGGGAAATAAGAGAGGACCATTCACTGACCCAGCAAAAGGTTGCCGATCTTCTAAACATTGGCCAGCGGACTTATGCCGATTATGAAAGCGGCAAAACGCGTATTCCTGTAGACAGCCTGTTGATTCTGGCCAAATTCTATAATGTTTCTTTAGACTATATAACAGGCGCAAGCAATGTTAAAACAAAATATCCAAAAAAATAAGCGGCAGCATCTATCTTATCATAAATGCTGCCGCTTACTTTGACTCTATAAACTTGTTCACCTGACTACTGTGTTTATGTCTGCCTTTACCGTTCTACTGAACCTTGATCGTAGCCGCACTGGCCTCATACTCTTCCATGCGGTCGTAATCGCCTGTCTGGGAGTAGGTGACCATATAACTTTTGTCTGCATTGATGGCATACTCAAGCTGAGTGATCTTAATCTGGTTCACCTGATAGTGGCACATAATGCGAAATGCCGGATATCCGCTGACCTCGATGCTCTCAAAACTATCTACTGTGACCTCAATATCTTCTCCATATGCCTCACTCAGACTCTCCTGTGTCTGCTCCTTGAATGACTCCTCGGTCAGAAGCTGCATGGCAATATCCTGCTCCATGGCGACATAGTAAATCGTAGACGCATCGATAGGATACCGCCCGGTCACATACACACCTGCCACATCTTCCGACTCTTCAAATCCTTCCGGAAGATCAAAAGTGCATCCTTTCGTGGAGCGCTTAGTTTCCATCACTGACGTATCCAGATTATTTTCCTCAAGCAGCTGCGCCGTCAGCTCATTACGTGTCTCCTCATCTATCTCCATCTGTGCTCTGGATGCAATCATCATGGACGGTTCTACTGCCGTATCTTCCGATTGCAGTTCCTCATCACTCTGCACTTCTGCTCCCGCCTGTACTGCCTCGTCCTGACCACATCCTGTCAGCGCAAAGATCATGCCCGCTGCCCCAACAAGCCTTCTGATATATTTCTTATTATGTTTTGTTCGATTTTTCAATCTATGTACCTCGCTTACTGTCTGCTATGTAATACCCGCAAAAGTACAGTATGCCCCGAATCGAAGAACATACTGTACTTCCTGATGACATATTACTGTGCTTCCTTAAAAGTCGCACACTCCGTTCCATAGCAGTTACATGCGCCGCCGCCTTTGATATCCACATGTTCGGCGTGGCATTTATAGTTACTATTATACACACATTTGACCGCTTCGCAATCTATACTGATTGTTTTGCAAGGATGCTCCAGTGAACTGGTATAAGAACCTTCTCTCCTCTGCGCAAAACTCTCACAGCAGGTATCAGTACAGCAATCCGCATGTGTACCGCCTACCATGATATCACCTTTGCAGCAGCACTTGTCTTTGTTGTAAGAACAATTATCTACTCCACATTTTAACTCAGCCATAATAACCTCCATTCTTGCTCAGCCTGCAAATCCGCATACTGACTCTCTGATACAAGATTATTATTGCCTTCCTATCGAAATTTTATACAGATTAAACCAATATCTTTCCAAGAGACAGCTTCCGGTTTCCTCCGCATACATCCCTTGTGCAGACCATTCCTCCACAATATCATCCCGACTGTTAAAACTGCCGATAAACCAGACATTCCTGCCATCCCCACACCACATTTTGATTACCTGCGCATCCTCTACAGTATCATATGGTCTGATAATATCCTGAATCAACGTTTCCGGTGTCCCGCACCATAAATAACTCTGCATTTCCCGATCCATGTAATAAGATGTGACTGCCTGCACCTGATCAAAATTATAAATGACGATGTCCTCCGGCGCAATGGAAGATATTGCCGCTTCCGTCTGCTCCATAAGCAGTATTTTATATTCCTCTTCTCCCATAAAGGCACGGTAATCGCGCAGACCTATCAGCGCGATAAAAAATATGATGGCGGCGGATACCATTCTCGGATATAGTTTACATAACTTTTCGCTTTTTACTATGTCATTCAGGCACACCGCAAAGCCCAGCCAGAAACATCCCAATGCCGGAATCATATAGCGGTATACAAAAATCGGACGCACAATCATGGACGCCGCAAAACCGAACAACACCAGTCCGATAAGCACACCGGCACCAGCCAGCGCGAACGCAATACATCCAGCATTTTGCGGAATTATATAATTTTGTCTCCTATAATAGAAGAGTTTTGCAATCATATATACAAACACAGATACGCAAGCCGCAAACAGCACCACCGCTAAGACTGTATTCAGAACTTCATTCGTAAATGCCGGCTTCATCACAAATTTCACACAGCCGCCTATAGACCGCCATGTCAGCGGAAGGATCCAGTAATTCTCATTTACCGCCGTAATCTGTCGAAACAGCGCATAGAGCCACGGAACATATCCCACGACAGAGACCGCGGTCCAAATCAGCCACTCTTTTATTCTGCTCCTGTTTGTAAACAGAAATACGGACAGTACATAAAAATAGACCATAATCACCGCGACGCAGGCAAAATACTGCGTGTATGCAGCGGCAAGCCCGTAACATACCAATGCAATCCCATGCATTCTGCGCCTGCGCATTTTCCCGCTGTCTGCACCGCCGCCTCTCCCGTTACCACGGACTGTCTTTCCACTGCATACGCTCTCTACATACTCATCCTCTGTCTGTTCCTCTTCTCTACAATAAGTAATCGTCCCGTAGGCATGCAGAAAAGCCGCCGTCACAAATAAAAGCGCCCAGCTGTACATCCGCACCTCCACCGTATAACTGCTAAGCTGCGGCATGGCAATCGTACAGAACAGAAACATGCCTCCTGTAAAAATACCAAATCGCTTACGGATAAACATTACACTATAACCCAACAGAATAAAATAAGGTAACACCGAAACAATCTTTGCAATCACCACGGGATCCGCCTGCGATGTTATAAGTTTACATAAATCTACAAAAATTTTCACAATACAATAATACAGCGGCGGATGCACATCCCTCGCTGTAAACGCAATTAAGTCACCGTAGGAATGTTCTATCATTCCTACGGTGAACAATTCATCATACCAGATGTCATTGCTAAAGCACAACATCAGGCTTTTGCCCAGCATGATAACGCTGAATCCGAGGAAGAGATATCCAAGGATATCTCTTCCCGACACTTTTTGCTTCTGATTCATACTACGTGTACTCCATCCTGTTGCTTCACACGCCGCTTATTACTTCTTCTCTTCCTGCGGTATCTCCTGACGAATCTCTTTCGTCCTGATCTCCTTACAGATCTGATCAATAAACTCCTGAAGAGGTTTTACACCCTCATCCCCTGCGTACGACTTCTGACAGATACGGTCTTGTCTTCCGCCTCCTGCGCGCCTACTACCAGCATATACGGCACCTTGGCAAGTCTTGCCTCACGAATCTTAAATCCGATTTTCTCAGAACGATTATCCACCGTCACATCGATATCATTCCTTGCCAGTTCTTTTCTGACTTCCTCCGCATACTCCTCATACTTCTCAGAAATAGGAAGAACACGGACCTGCTCAGGGCAGAGCCATGTCGGAAACTTGCCTGCGTATTTCTCGATCAGCCATGCCAATGTTCTCTCATAGCATCCGAGAGATGTTCTGTGAATGATGCAGGGACGTACTCTGTCACCATTCTGGTCTATAAAGTACATGTCAAACTGTTCCGCCAGCAGAGCATCCCACTGAATCGTAATCATAGTGTCCTCTTTGCCGTATACGTTCTTCGCATTGATGTCTACCTTCGGCCCGTAGAAGGCAGCTTCACCAACATCTTCCACAAAAGGAAGATCCAGTTCTGTCAAAATATTACGGATATGTGCTTCTGTTTCATTCCATACTTCCGGCTCGCCGATATATTTCTCCGGGTTTTCCGGATCCCATTTAGACAGATGCCAAGTAATATCTCCCAGCAGTCCCAAGGTTGACATAACATACTTCGCCAGAGCGATACAGCCCTTGAACTCTTCCACCATCTGATCCGGTCTTACAATCAGATGTCCCTCAGAGATCGTAAACTGGCGCACACGGGTCAATCCGTGCATCTCACCGGAATCCTCATTTCTGAAAAGCGTAGATGTCTCACCGTAGCGAATCGGCAGATCCCGGTAAGAATGCTGTGTATTCTTATAGCAATAGTACTGGAACGGGCAGGTCATGGGACGCAGTGCGAAGACCTCTTTATCCTTTTCCTCGTCTCCAAGCACAAACATGCCGTCTTTGTAGTGATCCCAGTGCCCGGACATCTTATACAAATCGCTCTTTGCCATAAGCGGAGTTTTCGTTCTCACATAGCCCCACTCTTTGTCTTCCAGATCCTCGATCCAGCGCTGTAATTTTATGACCATCTTCGTACCCTTGGGTAAAAGAAGCGGCAAGCCCTGTCCAATCACATCTACTGTGGTAAACAGTTCCATCTCGCGTCCAAGCTTGTTATGGTCACGTCGTTTGATATCCTCCAAATGCTCCAAGTATGCTTCCAATTCCTCTTTTTTCGGAAAAGCGGTTCCGTAGATACGTTGTAACTGTGCCTTGTCAGAGTCACCTCTCCAATATGCCATAGAGGATGAGATCAATTTGTAAGCCTTGATATTCTTCGTACTCATCAGATGCGGTCCTGCACATAGATCCACGAATCCACCCTGATCGTAGAAAGATATTTCCGCATCTTCCGGCAGTTCCTGAATCAACTCCACTTTGTAAGGTTCTCCCTTTTCCTCCATAAATTTGATTGCTTCAGCTCTCGGAAGGGTAAACCGTTCAATCTTATGCCCCTCTTTGATGATCTTCTTCATCTCGGCTTCCAGTTTATCCAAATCCTCACGTGAAAAAGGCTCCGCATCAAAATCATAGTAAAAACCTTCTTCAATTGCTGGTCCGATGGTCACTTTTGCGTCCGGAAAAAGCCTCTTCACTGCCTCAGCCAGAATATGGGATGCGGTATGTCTGATCACCTTAAGACCCTCGGCATCGTTAGCCGTCAAAATGTTCAGATTACAGTCTTTGTCAATGACAGTTCTTAAATCCTCCACTTTCCCGTCAACCTCTCCGGCACATGCCGCGCGGGCAAGCCCCTCGGAAATGTCCATGGCAATATCATAGATACTCATTGCCTGTGCGTATTCTTTACTGGAACCATCTTTTAATGTGATTTTCATAATCTTGTCTCCTTCTAAATTTTATATCTTTCTTAAGTCATCTTCCCTTTTAATAAGCTCTTATTCGGGAATGTTTTTCTGTCCTTATATATGACTGTCATCCGTTTCGTCTAAATTACATCGTTCTTTGTCATTGATATTCCCACAGTTGTTCCCATTGTTGTTTCCATTATTACTTGCAATGCTGATGCCATGGGTAAATGGCGCAGTCAGCAGTCCGATGCATATCCCGGCAAGCAGGCAGATTGCACCGATCAGTAAGAAATCAAGTTTCGTGAGGCTGAGATCACCCAGCATGAAATCAACTGTCCTTTCTTTTAATTCTGTTGTCCTTTCTTTCAGCCCTGCCGCCTTTTCTTTCAATTCTGTTGTTGTCATAGTATTCCTCCTTATATCTTTAAACTCATAAGCGCAAAAAATCCCCTGCACTACCACTATGGTAATGCAGAGGACGTATTGTTTACGCGGTTCCACCTCGCTTGTTCTGCGCGCTCATGACGGCTTACCAGAACCTCTCATTCGACTGTAACGTGAGTCAACGGACCGGA
>CAMXBD010000179.1 GCA_947179245.1 uncultured Lachnospiraceae bacterium
CATATATATAGATTAGTATGGACATGAAAAAGAAATTGCTGAAAATAATTATAATAGCACTTGTTACTTTATCTGTTGTTTTCATATTATTGGAGATCATGGGAACACAACGGGAACAGGAAAACAAAGAGAGTGTGTTGTCAAGATGGGTACAGAATATGATTATGGGGACTTATCTACCTGCTATCAGCATGGTAAATCAAGGCACGGAAGGAAAAATAACAAGCGATATATATGATCAATGGCTGCTTGCGGAATATCCGGTCTTTCTGTACAGCATGGAAGCGGGAGAGAATGAAGAGACAGCGGCGGAGAGCGATTATGCAAGACTGCTTATGATGGAAGGCAGCGATGAGGATCGCAAATCGATTGCTGAGGATGACTTGGAGTATGATGAGAACGCAATGCACCTAGAACAGAGTCTTGCAGACGCAATGCTTGCCGAGAATGGTATGTATCTGGAAAATCAGGCGGCAGGTCAGGAAGTTCAGGAGGAGCAGCCTGAGGATATTGCAGAGGCAGAGTTTACACCTGTTCAGGATAAAAGCTACAGCTATAAATGGGACGAACTACAGGACTATGAGGCGCTTGTCAAAGCTTTCTATGCAGTGGACAGTACAACAAGAGCGGGGGATGAACTCTTGCAGGCAGACGAACTTTTATCCAAGGATATGCGTATTCAGGGCAGTGCGGACGAACCACAGATTCTAATCTATCACACCCATTCTCAGGAGGCATTTGCTGATTCTGCCGCAGGAGATGAGAACATGAGTATTGTAGGTGTGGGAGAGTATCTGGCGACGATTCTGCGTGAGAAGTACGGTTATAATGTGATGCATCATACCGCAAGTTATGATAAGGAGTCGAGGGATTATGCATATAACAATTCCCTGCCGGAAATAGAAAAACTGCTCGCTGAAAATCCTAGTATAGAGGTGGTTATCGATCTGCACAGGGATGCCATGCCGGAAGAAAAGCGGCTGGTCATGAATCTTCAGGGCAGACCGACGGCGCAATTCATGTTTTTTAACGGGTTAAGCCGTACTGCCAAGGGAGAAATCGAGTATCTGGAAAATCCGTATCTGGAAGATAATCTTGCTTTTTCTTTTCAGATGCAGGTGGCGTGCAATGAGTATTATCCCGGACTGGCGAGAAGAGTTTATCTGAAAGCATACCGGTATAATATGCATCTGTGCCCGAAGACGCTGTTGATTGAGCTTGGAGCACAGAACAACACGGTGGAGGAGGCGATGAATGCCTGCGATCCGTTGGCACATGTACTGAATCTGGTTCTTTCCGGTGCGGAGCCGGTGCGTTAGAGACAGCAGTGCGGAGCGGGACCGCCGGGATGGGATGGCGGGAATAGCGGAATGGCATAGCGGTAACAGTGGACATATTTTCTCTGATTTGCTATACTTATCTCTGTATGACAAGGAGGAAGTTATGGCAGCCATAGACCAGAGTAAAATCAGAAATTTCTGTATTGTAGCCCATATCGATCATGGTAAATCGACATTGGCGGATAGAATTATAGAGAAAACGGGACTTTTGACCAGCAGGGAAATGCAGGCGCAGGTGCTCGACAATATGGAGCTTGAGCGTGAGCGCGGAATCACCATCAAGGCGCAGACGGTGCGTATCGTCTACAATGCTAAAGACGGTAATGAATATATTTTCAATCTGATCGATACACCCGGACATGTGGATTTTAATTATGAAGTGAGCCGTTCGCTGGCGGCATGTGACGGTGCAATTCTTGTAGTGGACGCCGCACAGGGGATTGAGGCACAGACACTTGCTAACGTTTATCTTGCTTTGGATCATGACCTTGATGTGTTCCCGGTGATCAATAAGATCGATCTGCCCAGTGCGGAGCCGGAGCGTGTGAAAAACGAGATCGAGGATGTGATTGGCATAGAGGCACAGGATGCGCCGCTTATTTCGGCCAAGAACGGTATCGGTATCGAGGAAGTTTTAGAGGCGATCGTGGAGAAGATTCCGGCGCCTAAAGGCAGTCCGGACAACCCTTTGCAGGCGTTGATCTTCGACTCAGTGTATGATTCTTATAAGGGTGTGATCGTGTTCTGCCGTATCATGGAAGGCAGGATAGCCAAGGGAACTGCGATTAAGATGATGGCTACCGGAGCCACTGCTGAGGTGGTGGAAGTGGGCTACTTCGGCGCGGGGCAGTTCATTCCCTGTGAGGAATTGTCTGCCGGTATGGTGGGGTATCTGACGGCTTCTATTAAAAATGTGAAAGATACGGCGGTAGGCGATACGGTGACGGATGTGAATAATCCATGTGCCGAGCCGCTTCCGGGATATAAAAAAGTCAATTCCATGGTGTACTGCGGCATGTATCCCGCAGACGGCGCCAAATATCCCGATCTTAGGGATGCGCTGGAGAAATTGCAGTTGAATGATGCTTCACTGAATTATGAGCCGGAGACTTCAATCGCTCTCGGCTTTGGTTTCCGTTGCGGATTTCTGGGACTGCTGCATCTGGAAATCATACAGGAGAGACTGGAAAGAGAGTATAATCTGGATCTGGTGACTACCGCTCCGGGTGTTATTTACAGGGTGCATAAGACAGATGGCGAGGTGATTGAGCTGACGAATCCATCCAATCTTCCCGATCCGTCACAGATCGATTATATGGAAGAACCGGTAGTCAGCGCAGAGATCATGGTGACGACGGAGTTTATCGGCTCCATTATGCAGCTTTGTCAGGAGAGGCGCGGACGCTATATCAGCACGGAGTACATCGAGGCTTCCCGTGCGCTGCTTAAATATGAATTGCCTTTAAATGAAATCATCTATGATTTCTTTGATGCATTGAAATCACGTTCCAGAGGCTATGCGTCCTTCGATTATGAACTGAAAGGCTATGAGGAATCTAAGCTGGTGAAACTGGATATTCTCATCAATCATGACGAAGTGGATGCGCTTTCCTTTATCGTTCATGCGGACAGCGCCTATGAGCGCGGCAGGAAGATGTGTGAGAAGTTAAAAGACGAGATACCCAGACATCTATTTGAGATACCCATTCAGGCGGCTGTGGGCGGTAAGATTATTGCCAGAGAGACAGTCAAGGCGATGCGCAAAGACGTGCTTGCCAAGTGTTACGGTGGTGATATCACTCGTAAAAAGAAACTGCTTGAGAAACAGAAGGAAGGCAAGAAGCGTATGCGTCAGGTGGGTAATGTGGAGATTCCCCAGAGTGCATTCATGAGTGTTCTGAAATTGGATGATAAATAGAAATGAGAGATTTGAGCATTTATATTCACATTCCTTTCTGTGTCAGGAAATGCCTTTATTGTGATTTCCTGTCTTTTCCTGTGTCGGCATCCGGCAGTGGGATGCAGGCACGGGAAATGGAAAGTTATGTAAACTTACTTGAACAAGAAATCAAGGAAAACGCAGAGAAATATAAAGAATATCGGGTGGTGTCCGTATTCTGGGGCGGCGGAACACCGTCGATTCTTCCGGCGGAGGATGTAAGCCGGATCATGGAGGCGGTCAAGGGGAACTATCAGATTGCCGGAGACGCTGAGATCACCATTGAGATGAATCCCGGAACGGTGGATGCCTCCAAACTGCGTCAATACATATCGGCTGGTATGAATCGTATCAGCATAGGGTTACAGTCTGCGGATGACAGAGAGCTTGCACGGATAGGAAGGATTCATGATTACAGGGATTTTCTGGATACTTATGAGCTGGCTGTAAAAGCTGGCTTTTGTAATATCAATATCGACATTATGGCATCCCTGCCGGGACAGAGCGTATTATCCTATGAACAGACTCTTAGAACCGTGACCGCGCTGAAACCGGAACATATCTCGGCGTACAGTCTTATTTTGGAAGAAGGAACGCCTCTATATGAGCATCAGTCAGAGTATCATTTTCCGTCGGAGGAAGAAGACCGTGAGATGTATGCACTCACGAAAGAATATCTTGCTTCCTGCGGATATCACAGATATGAGATTTCTAATTATGCGAAAACAGGATGTGAATGCAGACATAACAAAGTATACTGGCAGCGGGGAGATTATTTAGGATTCGGATTGGGAGCATCTTCCATGGTGCAGAATGTCCGGTGGAAGAACCCGGATGAGATGGAGGAATACGCAGTATATGTTGACTGTCTGGCTGGAAAGCAGGAAGGATTCTGGGTGGACAGGCAGATACTTACCGTACAGGAACAGATGGAAGAATATATGTTTCTGGGGCTTCGTATGATGTGTGGCATAAGCCGCACGGAGTTTACGCGCTTGTTTGGATGCCGGATCGAAGAAGTATACGGTGAAGTTATAGAACGCTTGTGTTGTCAAGGGCTTCTTTTGCAGGAAAATGACTGCATCAGACTGACGGACAGGGGAATCGATGTAAGCAACTACGCCATGTCGCAATTCTTGTTTGATCGAAATTGATGGAATATTTCCTGAATTTTCTGTTTTTTCGGTCATTTCATATAATTTATATTGTATTTTAGCGCATGTCTTTGTATAATATTTATATGGAAATCTCGAAGCCAACTCTTTTTCAGGTGGAAAGGCACTTAAGATGCCGCCGGGTCATAGAATAGAGTAAATGGACTTTGGGGGCTTCTTTTGAAAACATTTAAGCAACCATTAACTGCGAAGGAAGAGGCCGTATACTTAAATCTGTTGCAGACGGGTGGGGACGCAGAGCGGGCAGACGCTAAAGAAATACTGATAGAACATAATCTGCGTCTGGTTGCTCATATCGCTAAGAAGTATCAGAATGTGGACGAAGAGATGGAAGACATGATTTCCATCGGGACGATCGGCCTGATCAAAGCGATAGATTCCTTTGATGCCGGCAAAGGGAAACTGAGTACTTATGCTTCCCGGTGTATCGACAATGAACTGCTGATGTTTTTACGTGCGAAGAAGAAAACTTCCAGAGAGGTGTCTCTTTATGATCCGATCGGTACGGACAGGGAGGGTAATGAGATCAATCTTCTGGATATCATTGAACAGGATCAGATCGATGTGATAGACAGGATGGAGGCTGAGGATAAGCTGAGCAGGCTTTCGGGTCTGATTCATGATAAACTCAATGACAGAGAACGGGAAATCATCACGCTGCGGTACGGGCTGACCAGTGAATACGAGGTGACACAGAGGGAAATCGGACGTAAGATGGGCATTTCCAGAAGTTATGTTTCAAGGATAGAGAAGAGGGCGTTAGAGAAGCTCAGAGAGGCTTATGAGGCGCTGTAAACAGCGCGGGGGCAAAGGAGGAAACCGGGGGTATGCTTTTTATAAGAAGGGATGATCTAAAGACAGGAATGCGGCTGGCGCGTCCTATCTACAATAAAAACGGGGTTTTGTTATATGAGAGAAACTCGAAACTGACAACGCAGGGTATTGTGAGTATCAGGAATTTTGGATTAATCGGTATTTTCGTGCTGGAACCGGCAGAACCTGTTCCGCCAATGACTCAGGAGGACATTGATTTTGAACGGTTTCAGACGATGTACGTTTTCTCTATACAGGAGGAGATGGAGAAAATCCTACAGACGAGGCGGCTTTATAAGATGCCTGCGATCGCGGCAAATATTGTTAAAAGTTATGGTCATGTAGATAAAAAACTGAATTTTATACAAAATCTGCGGAGTAAGGAAGATTATGTTTATAAGCATTCCCTGAATGTAGCAATCCTGTGCGCCATGATAACACACAGGCTGAACTTAAGACTGGATGAGCAGGCGGATACCGTACAGGCGGCGGTCATCCATGACATCGGTAAGCTGACCGTGCCTAAGAATATTAAAGACAAAGATATCCTGACTGAGGAAGAGCAGGAAGTTGTTCTTCAGGCACAGATACAGGGCTATAACCTGATTGATATCGTGTTTTCTTCCAGCCCGAATGTCAAGCGTA
>CAMXBD010000180.1 GCA_947179245.1 uncultured Lachnospiraceae bacterium
CACTATGACTGAAGCGCCTTTACGCCTTACCTTAAGCTTTTCCTCAAAAAATCTCACCACCGGAGAAGCAATCAGCGCGATAATCCAGCCGATCACAAAGGGCATAAAGAAAAAAATGCATTTCGGCAGAAGAAAAATACATAAAAACAGTATGACCAGTGCCGTTATCAGATTCAATATAACCTTGACATAAGTTTTGATAGATTGTTTCATAAACTTCCTCCGTCAGTTTTCTGCTAACATTCCATCCAGCAATTCATATATTTCCTCTCTGCCCTGTTTTGACAAAGAAGAATATGGTATGACAGTTGTGTCATCCACAACGTCAAGCGTGTCACATATGAGCTTGATCTGCTTTGATATCTGGCTCCGCTTAATTTTATCCAATTTGGTAGCTATAATGATGGGCTTATATCCCCGATCCAATATCCAGTCATACATAATCCTGTCATTTTCAGAAGGTGCATGCCTGATATCAATCAGCAGAAATACCGCTTTGATCTTCTTAGACTGATGCAGATAGTCCTCAATCAGCTTGCCCCACTGGGCTTTCACCCGCTCATTTGCCGTGGCGTAACCATAACCCGGCAGGTCTACAAAATACATCTCGCCATTAATATTATAATAATTAATCGTTTGTGTCTTTCCCGGCTGGGAACTGGTGCGCGCCAGAGATTTACGATTCATTAGACCGTTAATCAATGAAGATTTCCCCACATTGCTTTTCCCTGCAAAAGCAATCTCCGGAAGTTTATTCTCCGGCAGTTTACTGGTGATGCCGCACACTGTTTCCAGATTCACATTTTTGATAACCATATCATACCTCTATTTCACATGTCTGCCCAGCGCATACTCTGCCACTTCCTCCATATACTCTACCATATGGATTTCCAGCCCTTCCGTGATTTCATTCTCCAATTCCGCAATATCTTTTTCATTCTCTTTAGGCACTAACACAGTTTTGACCCCTGCCGTTTTAGCCGCCAGAATCTTCTCTTTCAGCCCGCCGATAGGTAGTACTCTGCCCCTCAGCGTGACCTCTCCGGTCATTGCCAGATCTGCTCGCACCGGCAGTTCCGTCACTGCCGACAGGATTGCGGTTGCCATAGTAATTCCCGCCGACGGTCCGTCCTTAGGCACTGCACCTTCCGGAATATGGATATGAAAATCCTTCTCCGTAAATGTTTCATCCGGAACCTGATATTTATCACTCACGGAACGCACATAACTCATGGCGATCCGCGCCGATTCCTTCATCACATCACCCATCTGACCAGTTAAGTCAATCTCGCCATCTCCGGGCATTATATTGACTTCTATCTGTAAAGTATCGCCGCCCACACTTGTCCACGCAAGCCCGCGCACAACGCCAATTTCATCTTTTCCGGCTATCTTATCCTGAATGTATTTGGGCTTCCCAAGATACTGATTCAGATTATCTGAGTCTATTATAAATTGATCATTTTTCTCTGAATCTGCTTTCTGCCGCTCTTCCAGAATACGTCGTGCAACCTTGCGGCACACAGCGCCAATCTGACGTTCCAGTCCGCGTACCCCTGCCTCTCTGGTGTATAAACGTATCATATCACGCAGTGCATCATCAGTAAACTTAAGATTTTCTTTATGTATGCCGTTTTTCTTAAGCTGTTTTTCCACCAGATGTTCACTGGCAATATGAAACTTTTCATTTGCAGTATAACTGCTTACCTCAATTAGTTCCATACGGTCAAGCAGTGGTTTCGGAATCGAATCGGTATTATTTGCAGTAGCAATAAACAGAACTTCTGACAAATCAATGGGAATCTCCACATAATGATCTCTGAATGCTACGTTCTGCTCACCGTCCAGCACTTCCAGTAATGCCGCGCTGGGATCTCCCTTATAGTCATTACTTACTTTGTCAATCTCGTCCAACAACAAAAGCGGATTCTTGACACCTGCCTGTCGTATGGCATTGGTGATTCTTCCCGGCATGGCACCCACATAAGTCTTGCGGTGACCTCTGATCTCCGCCTCATCACGGACGCCGCCCAGACAGATACGCACATATTTCTTATTAAGCGCCTCCGCCACACTTTTTGCCACAGAAGTCTTACCGGTTCCGGGCGGTCCCACCAGACAGATAATGGGGCTTTGTCCTTTGCCACTCAGAATGCGGACCGCCAGATATTCAAGAATACGCTCCTTTACCTTATTAAGTCCATAATGCTGCGCGTCCAGTATCTCCTTCGCCCGCGCCAGATCTTTACTGTCCTTGCCTGCCTTATCCCACGGCAATTCCAGTAAAGTCTCAATATAAGCACGCTCCACTGCACTTTCTGATGCACTGGAGGCAACATTTTTGTAACGGTTAATCTCCTTGCAGATCTTTTCTTTTACCTCTTTCTTTGCCTTCAGTTTCTCCACTGCAGCCTCGAACTGTTCCACATCGGAATCAGTATTATTCTCACCCAGTTCTTCTTTGATATACTGCATCTGCTCCCGCAGGATATAATCTTTTTGATTCTTGTCGATACGTCCCCTGATTTTCTTTGCCAGATCATTCTTGATACGGATCACTTCAACTTCCTGAATCAGAATGCCTGTCAGCACCTCAAACCGTTCTCTTACCGATATTGCTGCCAGAATCCTCTGTTTATCCGCCACTGACAGCGGCATATTGATGGTAATATTATCAAGCAGTTCCCCCAGCGGCATAGCTTCCTCGATCTGATCCGCCACCGCCTTACCTACTTTTGGGAAACATGTATAATACGCCGAAAAAGCCTCTTTGACTGTTCTGGTCATTGCCTCCGCATCCGCAGTGGTAATATCTGTCATATCGTCCTTTTCATACGACACCTCTGTCATAATATATCCGTCTTCCCGCGTAAACCGGTGTAATCCTGCTCTGGACTTGCCTTCTACCAGCACTCTTAAAGTATGTTCCGGCAGCTTAGTAACCTGTTTAATGACCGTGACAGTTCCAACATCATAGACATCATCAAAATCCGGCTCTTCTATATCCGCGTTTTTCTGTGTAACAACTAACAGCCGCTGGTCGCCAAGCATTGCCTGTTCCACCGCCTCGATTGATCTGTTACGATTTAAATCAAAATGTATCACCATGCCCGGAAGAATCGTCAACCCTCGAAGTGCAACTGTCGGGAGTTCATCCGCACCCGGTATTCCCATATATGCAATGGGGTCTATATTATTATAATCTCTTTGATTCTCTGTCTCTCTTCTCATAATATATACCTATATATGTCACGAGACGCCGCCGATATTCCGGCGGCGTCTCAAACTCAAGCTCGTTTCTCAGCCTGCAATAATCTGTTGCGATAAGTGATGCGGGGTTTCTCCGTGCCTGCCACTGCATCCTTGGTCAACACACACTCCGCAATATTATCGTCTGACGGAATCTCATACATGATATCCATCATCACATCTTCCATAATAGAACGAAGCCCTCTTGCCCCTGTCTTGCGTTCATAAGCAAGCCGTGCAATCTCCTCTGCCGCATCGTCTTCTACGCTCAACTTAACCTCATCAAACTCAAACAGTTTCTTGTACTGTTTAATCAACGCATTCTTCGGCTCTTTTAAGATACGGATCAACGCCTCTTTATCAAGCCCTTCCAAAGTGATGGTGATGGGCACACGACCAATAAACTCAGGAATTAAACCGAATTTCATCAAGTCCTGCGGCACCACTTCCTTGAGTACAGCGCCGATATCTTTACTGCTCTTCTCAACGATCTGCGCATTGAAACCAATGGAATTGCGATCCAGACGCTCCTCCACAATCTTCTCTAACCCGTCAAACGCACCGCCGCAGATAAACAGAATATTAGAAGTGTCAATCTGGAGCAGTTCCTGATGAGGATGTTTCCTGCCGCCCTGCGGCGGAACACTTGCCACAGTCCCCTCAATAATCTTAAGGAGCGCCTGCTGTACACCTTCACCGGATACATCTCTGGTGATGGACACATTCTCACTCTTCTTGGTAATCTTATCAATCTCATCAATATAAATAATGCCGTACTGCGCTCTGTCAATGTCATAGTCTGCCGCCTGAATCAGCTTAAGCAGAATATTCTCTACATCTTCGCCCACATAACCTGCCTCGGTCAGTGTTGTCGCATCTGCAATCGCAAAAGGTACATTGATAATTTTTGCTAACGTCTGTGCAAGATAGGTTTTGCCGGAACCTGTCGGTCCGATCATGATAATGTTGCTCTTCTGCAGCTCCACGCCATCCTCATCCTGAGGAGCAAGTACACGCTTGTAATGGTTATACACGGACACAGCAAATACCTTCTTGGCATCCTCCTGTCCGATCACATAATCGTCGAGGAACTTCTTGATTTCAACCGGTTTTAAGAGATTAATCTCCATCTCTTCTACTTCCGGCTCTTCCTCATATTCCTCTTCGATAATATCTGCGCAGATATCCACGCACTCATCACAAATATAAACTCCCGCCGGACCTGCAATCAGTTTTTTTACCTGATCCTGCGTTTTGTTGCAAAAAGAACATCTCACCCTATCGTCAGAACTCTTTCCTGCCATTTTGTTGTTCCATGCCTTTCTTTTCCACATAATATAATTTAATACAAAGATGACTAGATATTCTTAGACGGCGTCATTTCTGACACCTTAGAATATGCTCATCTCCTTTTTTAGACGGCACTGGCATGATTGGTAATAATACGGTCAATCAGACCATAAGCAAGTGCTTCCTCAGCAGATTTCCAGTTATCTCTCTCCGTATCTGCCATAATCACTTCAAAGTCCTGTCCTGTATTCTCCGCCATGATTCTCGCCATCTTCTCTTTTGTGGCAAGGATATGCTTTGCTGTAATTTCAATCTCCGTTGCCTGTCCCTGCGCACCGCCTGCGGGCTGATGAATCATAATCTCTGCATTGGGAAGCGCCATTCTCTTACCCTTAGCGCCTCCTGCCAGCAGGAACGCGCCCATACTTGCCGCCATACCGATGCATACGGTAGACACATCACATTTAATGAAATTCATTGTATCATAAATTGCCATTCCTGCTGTGATCACGCCACCCGGACTATTGATATACAGATGAATATCTTTCTCAGGATCTTCGGATTCCAAGAACAACAGCTGTGCCACGATCACGCTGGCTGATGCGTCATTTACTTCCTCCCCTAAGAAAATGATTCTCTCCTTTAATAATCTTGAATAGATGTCATAAGAACGTTCTCCCTTAGAAGTCTGCTCAATGACATAAGGTATTAATGCCATATCAATTCCTCCGTTTCTACTTCTTACTCTCCTTGGCATTGTCTGCTACGAACTCAGCCGCCTTTCTGACAGCCAGATCCTGCATAATATTCTTCTTCTCTCTTTCGCCCATAAGCTCTTTTACCTTATCAACTTCCATCTGGTATACTTCCGCCATGGTCTCAAGTTCCTTCTCGTAATCTTCTTCGGTTGCCTCAATCTTCTCTGCTTTGGCAATTGCTTCCAGCACCAGTCTGGACTTAATACGCTCCTCTGCCTGAGGTTTCACCTGCTCCACCATCTGCTGATAATTCGTGCCGGTAAACTGGAAATACTGCTCCATGGAAAGACCCTGCATTGTGATTCTCTGAGCGAACTCGTCCACCATCTGTCTCTGCTGCGTCATAAGCATAGCATCGGGAATCTCCATCTCGGAAACTTCCACTGCCGCCTTGATCGCCGCATCTTCTCGTGCATTCTTAGCGTCTTTCTCCTTCTTCTCCGTTAAGTTCTTCTTCACGTCTTCCTTGTACTCGGCAAGAGTCTCAAATTCAGACACTTCACTGG
>CAMXBD010000181.1 GCA_947179245.1 uncultured Lachnospiraceae bacterium
ACTCTATATATAACAAAGTGCGATCAGGACTGCAATTCTTTTTATCATTCCGTCTATAGAAAATGCATGATCGTTATATCGTTATTATTGTAAAATCTTCCATATATAGTGTATACTATAGGCTATACCAGAAGCTAACTGCCATATATTGTGTTATGCAACTTTACTATAAACATGTTGAACTGTTCTAAGGAGGACATACCTACTATGAAAATACTGCTGTTTTGTGCCAAAGGATTTGAAACAATGGAGTTCAGCGTTTTTGTGGATGTGATGGGATGGGCCCGGAACGATTACCACTATCCGGTGGAAGTGGAAACCTGCGGATTCACGAAAACCGTTTACAGCGCATTCCACATTCCGATCATTACAGACCGAACGCTTGATGAGATTTCTGCTGATGACTATGGTGCATTAGCGATTCCCGGAGGTTTTGAAGAATTTGGAGTTCATGTGGTAAACGAACGTATTGTAACAGATCACAACGTGATCACATCTTACTGTCCGGAGACGGCTTCTGACGTTGCCTTCGAGCTGCTCGGGAAATTATGTGGAACAGAACAGAGGGACATCGTAAAGAGCGCAATGGGATTTTAGCTTTTTAAAATGCAGACAGATTCACCCAGCCCGCTGTCTTCGGCAATAAATCAATCACACGGAGGATTACTATGCACAAAATTATGATCATCGAGGACGATCCTGCGGTTCGGGAAGAATTATTCCTTCTACTGAAAAATGAAGGCTACCATCCCATCCCGATCACTGCTTTTCATAATATCTTACAACAGGTTTCTGTGGAATCTCCCGACTTGATTCTGCTGGACTTAGGACTGCCCAGTCAGGACGGTCTGTCCCTGTGTGCCGAGCTGAGACGGAATAGCAATATTCCCATTATTTTTGTCACCAGCCACGATTCTACTGCTGACGAACTGATGGCTCTCAGTATGGGCGGCGATGACTATATTACCAAACCTTACAACATCCCTCTTCTGCTAACACGAATCAAAGTTGTCCTACGCCGGAGCAGTCCGAAATCCGACTCGGATTCTCTGGAATACAACGGACTAAAACTAAATTCCACCAAGGGCACCGCGTCAGCAAATGAAATGACCATCGAGCTGACCCGCAACGAAATTCAGATTCTGGCATATCTGATGACGCATGCCGGCGAAATTATTTCCCGGACAGATCTAATCGAAGCCCTGTGGGACAATAAGATTTATATTGACGATAACACGCTCAGCGTCAACATCACACGCCTTCGTGGAAAACTGGATGAACTGGGACTGCATGACTATATTAAAACCCGTCGGGGACTGGGGTATCAAATATAACATTCGCATTATCACGAAACACCTTAAACAGAAATGAAAGTTGCAAAAAATGGCGCAGAAAATGAGGCGGAATATGACATTTCAAGAATTTATATCTGACCATCTGGGAAAAATTATCTTGCAAATATTAATCATGACATTAGTGTCAGTAATTCTTCTTACTACAGGTACACAGTCCGGCATAGTCATATTACTGCTTGTGATTCTTTGTCTGATCCGAATCACCGTGTTTGTCATCGACTTTATCAGATGCCGCTCCCACTTGAAAGAACTGGAAAGCATTCTGTCCGGCTTGGATCAAAAATATCTGTTTGCCGAATGCGTTCCACAGCCTCCGACCATTTATGAGCGCCGGCTCTTCGGCTTGATGCACTGCTCCTATAAATCCATGATCGGCGCCGTCTCAGACGCACAGTCTGCACAAAAAGAATATCGGGAATATGTCGAAAGCTGGGTACATGAAATCAAATCCCCTATCACAGCGGCGGAATTAATCTGCCACGGCGTTGATTCAGAACCCAGACGCAGACTTACACAGGAACTTGCCCAGATCAAAGCCCATGTAGAGCGTGCTCTTTTCTATGCCAGAGCGGAAATCCCGGAACAGGATTTCATCATCCGGCAGATAAACCTTGAAGAAATCGTATCCGAAACGATTGAGAATTACCGCACCCTGCTGATACAAAGCGGAATCCGCATCGAAACCGGAGATTTAAACTATCCCGTCTACACAGACAGCAAATGGGCATGTTTTATACTGGGACAGTTTCTGCAAAATACCGCCCGGTACAGCAAAAAGGACACTCCTATCGTTAAAATATCCGCCGAACTTCGCGAACATAATCTTATACTCACTATCTCTGACAATGGTATCGGCATTCCTGCCCATGAACTGCCGCGTGTATTTGACCGTGGCTTTACCGGCAGTAATGGTCGTGCCAGAGGCGGCAGTACCGGTATGGGATTGTATCTGTGCCGCAAGCTGTCAGAACTTCTTGGCATCGACCTGCAGATCACCTCCACCGAGCATGAAGGAACTCAGGTAATGCTCTCTTTTCCTGCGAAAGAAAGTCTTACGAAAATGTAAGATAAATCGATATCAATTCGATACCTGCGGATTTGTGTTCGTTGTATGATGGATTCAACACAAATACATCAGGAGGTAACTATGCTGCAAGTTAAGAACATCGAAAAATATTATGGCAGTAAAAATCATGTCACAAAAGCTTTAGACCGTATCAGCTTCAACGTGGCAGAGGGTGAATTTATCGGTATCATGGGAGCATCCGGAAGCGGTAAAACTACTCTGCTCAACTGTATTTCCACCATCGACACAATAAGCGCCGGAAGCATTCTTTTAAACGGAATTGATATTTCCGAACTCGGTGAGCGTGATCTTGCCTGCTTCCGTCGGGAACGTCTGGGATTCGTCTTTCAGGATTTTAACCTGTTGGACACGCTGACCATTGAGGAGAACATCGGGCTTGCCCTCACACTCAATCATTCAGATTCCCATGCCGTGCAAAATAAAGTGCGGGAAGTATCTGATAGACTCGGTATTACAGACATTCTGGGAAAATTTCCTTATCAGGTATCAGGCGGACAAAAACAGCGTGCCGCGTGCGCCAGAGCCATGGTCGCAGGGCAGTCTCTGCTGCTCGCCGATGAGCCCACCGGCGCTTTAGATTCCACGGCGTCCAAAAACTTATTGGAGATCATGACACAGATGAACCGTGAAATGGGTGCCACGATCCTCATGGTCACACACGATGCATACAGTGCCAGTTACGCATCACGGGTACTTTTCTTAAAAGACGGAAAAATTTTTAATGAATTGCTTCGGGGAGAACGGAACAGACCTGTATTCTATCGCGAGATCCTGAATGTTCTCGCTCTGTTGGGAGGTGATCTCAGTGACGTTATCTAAATTATCTTTAAGGAACGCCAAACGACAGGCTAAAGATTACCTTGTCTATTTCGTCACCGTGGTCATGGCGGCTGCCTTAATCTATGCCTTTAACAGTCTTATTTTTTCTAAAGAAGTCTTGGAGCTGTCCGCAAGTCTGTCCAGTCTGCCGGCGGCTATTGTCTCCGCAAGCATCGTCGTCGTATGCATCATCGGATGGCTGGTCCATTACACCACCGGATTCATGCTTACAAAAAGAAGCCGGGAACTGGGAACCTACATTCTGATCGGACTTGAACCGAAGCAGGTGGCACGGCTTTTTTTGATGGAAAATCTGACCATCGGCAGCGCCGCTCTCGTGCTTGGAACACTTCTTGGCAACCTTCTGTTTCAGATACTGCGCGCCATTGTACTGGCATTATATGGTATGCCCTATCATTTCGGATTCACCTTTTCCCTGCGGGCGTTGGGGCTGACTTTTTTTTACTTTGTGCTGATCTATCTTTTTGCACAGTTTAAAAGCCGGAAACGCATCCGCTCCATGAAAATTTATGATCTTATTTATTATGAAAAAATAAACGAGGAAGAAGTCATTCAGAAAAGCGGCAAACGCCGAAGAACCTTTGTCGTCTCTATCGTATTTGGCGTGATTGGCACAGCATTGATCATGATAGGCCATGCGATTCCCGCGTTCGCCGGAGCCGCATGCATCATTGTGTTCCTCTATGGATTTTTCATCAGCTTTTCTTCCGGCGTTCCGACATATTTTGAAAAACGTCCCGCACAAAAATACAATAGGCAGACGTTGCTCGTCTTCCGGACACTCTCGGCAAAACTTACCACCATGGGCATTGTTATGGCAACGATTTCCCTGTTGTTCACCGCTGTGTTAATCAGTCAGGGAATGGGGTTGATCTTTAGCAGTATCTTCCATAACCGTGAAGCACAGAGCTGTAGTTTTGATCTATACATTACAAGTTATGACACCAATGTCAACCTAAGTGAATATTTAGACTTTGTCCATACGAACATCCCGGTTACTTGTGAACTGCAATATCCTATTTATCAGACAGAAGATTCTCCTATAACGGATTATCTTGAAACCAGCGCCGGCTATTACCGCTATTATCCGAAAGATACGATAATCAAATATAGCGACTATGCCGCCCTTAGGGAAATGCTCGGCTATCCGGAAGCTGCCTTAGAACCCGGAAAATATCTTCTTCACTGCGCACCATATTTAAAAGAATTACTGGAAAATTACGACCGAACTGTCACATTAAATGGAGAAGAGTTTGCGCTGGGTAATACCTATACGGAGAACTTCAATCAACGCCTGTACTTAGGCGGCAATGGTTTCGGGTTTCTTCTGGTACTGCCCGATGAGTTACTGGAAGAATGTACTGTCGGCAGTATAAACTATGCCGCAATGACACAAGTGCCTGTGAGCGAAGCACAGTTCCTTTCTCTGGACAGCCTGCTGGAACCAAGATGGGAATACATGGCAGTATACACCAAGGCACAGGCTGAGGCTAACGCCGCCTTCGGCATAGTAATGTTCACCCTTCCCCTGTATTACCTTGCCTTGATCCTGACCATGACCACCGTCACGATCCTCACCATCCACCAGCTCAGTGAGATGAACCATTACCGGCAACAGTTTACCCTGCTTCGCAAACTCGGTATGGGAAAGCGTGAAATGCTTAAGACACTCCGGACACAGTTTGCCATTTATTATGCCATGCCCGCCGTACCCCCACTGCTCATAACGATTCCCTTTATCCTGCATATGGGGCAGGAAGTGGATCCGGGTATTCTGATAGGAACCAGCCACCCGATTGTAATTCTCGGAATTACTTTAGGGCTGTTTTTCCTGATTTATGCAATTTATATCCTGTTAGCGTACACCGGCTTAAAGCGCAATGTACTGCCTTATGCATAAACCCTTACTCCCCCACATAAACTGTTAAAAAAGAATTTCTATGGGGATATTGTATGAGTTCCAAAACCAAAATCGTTGTGCTTCATGTAAAAGAGTTAATATATACCGGAATCTTCGCTGTTCTCGGTATCCTGTTCATTGTACTGCTCATTATCATGTTCCTGCCGAAAGAGGAAAAAAGAGCAACAATGTCTACCGTGACACAGACCACCTCCAACACCTACATACCCGGTGTATACACGACCTCTCTGATTCTGAATGACAACATCGTGGAAATTGAGGTGACCGTAGACGAAAAGAATATTAATTCCATACGCCTCATCAACTTAGATGAAGCCGTGACGACCATGTATCCTCTGATCCAGCCATCCTTCGAGGATCTTGCTAATCAGATCATCGTGAACCAGAGTCTGGAAGGGGTCACTTATCCGGACGACAGCAAGTACACGTCCATGATCCTGTTAGATGCCATCACTGCATCTTTGGAAAAGGCGTTGGAGAACGAAGGCGATACGGAGTAATGTTATTTTGTTGAGCCCTACAGCTCCTCCACCTGCTTCAACCATATCGAAGCACAGGCGTCAGA
>CAMXBD010000182.1 GCA_947179245.1 uncultured Lachnospiraceae bacterium
CCGCACTCTTAAGCCCCGCCAGCGTGTCCGCCTGTGCCTTCTCATCTCCCAGCACACTGATCCACGCCTTGCAGGTCTTAAGGTCCGGAGCAACCTCCACCGACACTACTGAGGTCATTGGGGCTATTCGGGGATCTTTGATCCCGCCCCTGATGATCTCTGCCAATACACGCTGCACCTCTCCGTTGATACGGGTATTCTTAACACTATTTTTACGCATCTCAATCTACCTCGGTACTTCAACCATTATATATGCCTCGACAATATCCAATTCCTGCATCTTGTCAAATCCTTCAAAGACAAGACCACATTCAAATCCGGCTTTTACTTCTTTCACATCATCTTTAAAACGCTTCAGGGAAGCTAACTCGCCCTCATAAATCTGCTCGCCTTCTCTGCTGATACGAATCTTACATCCTCTCTGGAATTCACCATCCAATACATAAGAACCGGCAATATTGCCGACCGCAGAAGCCTTGAATATCTGACGCACTTCCGCATGGCCAATCACCTTCTCTTCAAAGATCGGATCTAACATTCCCTTCATTGCTGCTTCAATATCTTCGATTGCCTGATAGATCACCTTGTACAGTCTTACATCTACGCCCTCGCGCTCTGCCACAGCCTTAGCCGTGGTATCCGGTCTTACATTGAAACCAATGATGATTGCCGAGGATGCGGACGCCAGAGAGACATCCGATTCGTTGATAGCACCCACACCGCCGTGAATACATTTCACAACAACCTCTTCGTTGGACAGCTTCATCAGACTCTGCTTTACAGCCTCTACACTACCCTGTACGTCTGCCTTGACAATCAGATTCAGCTCCTTCAGATTACCTTCCTGAATCTGGCTGAACAAATCATCCAGTGACATTCTTGTCTTAGTATCTGCAAGCATCTCTTCTTTATGCTGTGCCATATAAGTTTCCGCATAAGATTTTGCACTCTTATCATTTTCATGTACAATAAATACTTCACCCGCACTCGGCACATCAGACAGACCTAAGATTTCTACCGGTGTAGAGGGCGTTGCCTCTTTCACTCTTCTGCCCTTATCATCTATCATGGCTCTTACTTTGCCATGGCTTGCGCCTGCGGATATAAAATCACCTACATGCAGTGTACCCTTTTGTACTAATACAGTCGCAACAGGACCGCGTCCTTTATCAAGTTCCGCCTCAATAACAAGACCTCTGGCATTTCTGTTCGGATTGGCTTTTAATTCCAGAATTTCCGCTGTTAAAAGAATAGTCTCCAGAAGATTCTCAATTCCCTCGCCTGATTTGGCAGATACCGGTACAAACTCAGTCGATCCGCCCCAATCCACCGGAATTAATTCATACTCTGTCATTTCCTGTTTTACACGATCTATGTTTGCATTGGGCTTATCAATCTTATTCACCGCCACGATGATCTCGATTCCCGCTGCTTTAGCATGATTGATCGCCTCAACTGTCTGGGGCATAACACCGTCATCCGCTGCAATTACTAAAACTGCAATATCAGTGGAGTTCGCACCTCTCATACGCATCGCTGTGAATGCCTCGTGTCCCGGTGTATCCAAAAATGTGATACTCTGTCCGTTAGCTGTAACTGTATATGCACCGATTGCCTGCGTAATACCACCTGCTTCTTTATCCGTTACGTTCGTCTTACGGATAGCGTCGAGCAGCGATGTCTTACCGTGATCGACGTGTCCCATAACACAGATAACGGGTGGTCTGTTTACCATGGAAGCCTCATCTTCCTCTTCTTCCTTGAGCAGTTCTTCGATTACATCAACTTTAACTTCCTTCTCACAGATAATCTCATATTCAATGGCAATGTTCTCTGCGTCCTCAAAGCTGATCTCGGAATTTAAAGTCACAATCTGCCCCTGTAAAAAGAGCTTTTTGATAATCACAGAAGGCTGGATTTTCATTTTATCCGCCAGCTCCTTGATTGTCAAAGATTCCGGAATTGTGATAACTTTGATCTGCTCCTCCACAGCCTCTTCTACTTTCTTCTCAGGCTTGATAAAGCGTCCCGCTTTATTGCGGTTCTTTACTGCTACATCATCCTCTTCATAAATCAGATCTTTCTTGGAACGTTTATCCCTGTCTTGGTTTGCCCTGCGCTTCTCGTCATCCCTATGCTTTTCCACGTCCTTGATAGGTGTCTCAGGGATAAAGTCCTTCTGATTGTTATTTTTCTTAAATCGATTGTCCTGCCCGCCATTTCCTCTCTGAGTGCGGTCATAATTTCCCTGATTGCGCCCAGCACCCGAACCAGTGCCGCTATTCCTACGATTGCCCTGATTGTTGTTATAAGCCGGTCTATTCTGACCTTCCGGTCTGTGATTTTCTCCCGCACTTGCTGTTCTCTCCTGTCCCTGCGGTGCTTTGCCCGTCCGCACAGCACCAGCATTTTCACGTTCACGTTGTTCGCGTTCACGTTCGCGTTGCTCGCGCTCACGCTTCTCCTGCTGCCTCTGCTCCAATCTGCGCTCCTGTTGCTGCTTCTGGCGCACATCATAGGGTTCAGCCGTCACGGGAATAGGCTTTTGAGTAGGTCTGATGATCTGGTGCGGCATATTCTGCGGCTGCACCGGGCGACCGCCATTACCTGCTGGCCTTCTGTCGCTGCCACGATTACCACTGTTATTTCCATTACCGCTCTGTTGTGAATTTTGCGGTGAACGCTGTCCCTGCATCTTGGAATTATGCGGATTGCTTACGAAGATGATCTTTTTCTTCTTAGGCTGCTCCGCTTTTTGCTGCTCTGTTTTCGGCTTAGGTCTTGCTTCATTTTTCTCCGGTGCTTTAGCCACCTCTTTAGCATCTCGCTTAGTTTCGGTTTTCACCTCTGCCTTTGCCGCCTTGGGCACATCCTTTGGTTCTGCTTTTGCCGCTGTATCTGGCTGCACCTTCGCAGCACTGCCAAAATGTTTGCGCACCAATTCTATGGCGGCATCCTCTATTGAACTCTGTGCTACTTTTACTTCATATCCTTTATCCTGCAAAAAAGTGATCAACTCTTTGCTCTGCTTATCTAACTCTTTTGCCAGCTCATGTACTTTCATTTTTGCCATGCTCACTACCTCCAACTATTCCGAATCTAATAAATGCTTCTGTATCGAATCTGCAAATCCTTTATCAGTTACAGCAAGACAGGAACGCTCTTCCTTGCCGATAGCGTGCCCAAGTATCTCTTTTACACTATAATACTCATATGGCACCTCATAGAATCCACACATATTACTATATTTCTTTCTGGTGTTATCCGAAGCATCCTCAGCTATGATAACCAGATATGCCTTTCCACTCTTAACTGCTTCCTCTGTCGCAAATCCGCCACTGACAACATTTCTGGAGCGGGCGGCTAAACCCAGCATAGATAACACCCGATCTTTATTCGGTTTACCCTGCATCTTCGCCCTCCTCAAACTCCTTTTCCAGATTCTCGTATATTTCCTGCGGTATGTTCATTTTAAAAGAGCGTTCCAAGCCTTTGTTCTTTCTGGCTCTTAACAGGCATTCCTTATTTATGCACAGATATGCACCTCTGCCGTTTTTCCTGCCGGTCATATCCAGAACGATGGAACCATCCTCAATTCTCAAAACACGCATCATATCTTTCTTGCTCTTCATCTCCCCGCAGCCCACACATTGCCGCATGGGTATCTTCTTTGCCATTATTCTGCCTCTCCTGAACCTTCTTCGTCGTATTCGGCATCTCCTGCCTCGTCCTCATCATATCCGGCTTCTTCCGGCTCTACAGCTTCATATTCTTCTTCGCCGTAATCTTCTTCATATCCTTCCCCGCTATAGTCTTCCTCTTCATACTCTTCATCATCATAGACATAATCTTCGTAACGGAAGCCCGGTGCATCCTTCGCCTGTGTTTCGCTCTTGATATCAATCTTGTAACCTGTCAGTCTCGCCGCCAGTCTTGCATTCTGCCCCTCCTTACCAATGGCAAGAGATAACTGATAATCCGGTACAACAACTTTAGCTGTCTTTTCATCAGGATCTGCAAATACTGCCACGATCTTGGCAGGTGATAATGCATTCTGAATCAGGTTACCGGGGTTTTCATCCCAGTTGACAATATCGATTTTCTCACCGTGCAGCTCATCGACGATAGAATTAACCCTTGCACCATTGATACCGACGCATGCTCCCACCGCATCCACATTAGGATTGTTAGAGCGAACCGCTAATTTAGTTCTGCTGCCTGCCTCTCTGGCAATGCTCATGATCTCTACCGTGCCATCCTTGATCTCCGTCACCTCAGACTCAAACAACCTCTTAACCAATTCCGGGTGGGTACGGCTCACAAGGATCCTCGGTCCTTTAGGTGTATTCTTAACTTCCAGAATATATACCTTAATTCTCTCGGTTGGCTTAAAATTCTCGCCTCTGACCTGCTCGCTCTCATTTAAAATGGCATCTGCCTTACCCAGATTAATAGAAATATTTCTGCCGATATAGCGCTGCACAATTCCTGTCACCACATCCTTTTCTTTCTCATAGTACTGATTGTAGATAACACTTCTTTCTTCCTCACGAATCTTCTGTAAGATGACGTTCTTAGCATTCTGTGTTGCAATACGTCCGAATTCCTTAGACTTGATCTCTACATGGAGCATATCGCCAATCTTAGCTTTCTTGGAGACCTCCTGTGCATCTTCCAAAGAGATCTGCAGCACATCGTCTTCCACCTCTTCTACGACCTCTTTCTCGGCATAGCATAAGAAATCACAAGTATCTCTGTCAATTTCCACTTTAATATTATCCGCTTTGCCAAAATGGTTCTTGCACGCTGTAATAAGAGAATTTTCAATTGCTTCGAAAAGGATCTCTTTGCTGATTTCCTTCTCCTTCTCCAGAATATCTAGTGCCTCCATTAACTCCTTATTCATTTTCCATTATCCTCCTATGTTTATTTCTTGGTTCCAAATTCCTATATGATGCGCACAAAATACTCCATAGTCGTATTTTGGCGCTTATTCTGCTGCATTAGGCTGCGCTCTCTAAAAATCGAGTGTAAGTCTGATCAGAGCAATCTCTTTCCTTAATAAAATACGCTCCTCACCTGATTCCTCTATAGTGATCGTATGTTCATCATATGCTTTCAAGGCACCCGTAAACTCTTTGTGTCCGTCGATAGGCTTATACGTCTTGACTTCAATATCTTCACCCAGACTCTTTTCCAGATGTCTGTCTTTCTTGAGTGTTCTTCCAAGTCCCGGACTGCTGACTTCCAAAATATAAGCATCCGGTATGTAGTCCTCGGCATCCAGCACATCCGACAACGCACGGCTGACATTCTCACAGTCGATGATATTTACACCGTCCGGCTTATCAATGTAAGCGCGCAGATACCAATCGCTTCCCTCCTTGACATATTCCACGTCATAGATCTCCACACCATATTTTTCTGCAATAGGCGCTAACAACTGCTCTGTTCTGGATTCATATGTCTCTCTCTTTGACATTCCCGCCTCCCCGAAATACCCTGCTGTCACTTCCATTCGCCCCTAGTATTTCTCTCATATAAAAGAGTGGACTCGCAAGTCCACTCTTTATCTTAGTTTATATTCTTAATACTTCGTATATTGTAGCACTCTTTGAAACGGTTTGCAAGGGCAAAAATAAAAGATTCCCGAAATCAGCACGCTTACTGAACTCCGAGAACTCTTCCGGGTTGGGCTGTTATTAAACAGTCAACAGCTCGTAGGGGAATCGAACCCCTGTTTCCGCCGTGAGAGGGCGGC
>CAMXBD010000183.1 GCA_947179245.1 uncultured Lachnospiraceae bacterium
GACCAGTTTCTTCCCCGGCGGCTGTGCGATAATGCGGATGCCCGCTTCCAGCACATCTTCCTCCTCTATCAACTCAAGTGTGCCTTTACCGCCACCGAACAACTCTTTAAACACTTTGTCAAACTCTCTGTTGATCTCGGCAAATTTCTCATTAAACTGCTTTCTCATGGAAGTATCCAGTTCCTCGATGATATTAAGCAGCGTCTTCTCGGCTTCCACCAGATCATCATGCTGGGTTTTTAAAAACGTATAACGCTCCATCAGATTCTTGTAGTCTTCGATTGCATTGACATTGACATCCCCCAGCTTTTTGATTGAGTCTTTGAGTGCCGTGATCTCTTTCTTCATGGCTGGCAGATCATTCATCGTATCATCCTTAAGAGACTCCGCGTCGGACAGCGTGATCTCATATTCATCCCACATATAGTTGATCTGGGATTCTATCGATTCTTCCATCCGTTCCTTCTGGCTGCTTAATCGGTATACTTCTTTGTCAAGCGCAGTCATCCGCTCTGATAATTCTTCTCTGGATGTAAAGAAGTTTTTCTGTTTCGCTGACAGTTCTTCCTTCGCCGCAGTATCCTCTTTTAATTTCTGCGCGGCATCAGTCTGTGCCGTGTAGGATGACGCGATGGTCTTCTCAATTTCCAGAATACTTTCCCTCTTGCGCTCCACTTCCTCCTTGCCAAGATGCAGACCTTCCTGAACCTCTTTCAGTTCAGCCGTATGCCTTGCGATCTCGCTCTCAACACGCTCTAAATTCTGCCGTTGGAAATCCTCACTCTGACGCATCTTCTCAACTTCCACATCCCACTCGGACACTTTGGCGGATTGACCGGATTCTTCTGTACGCTTCACTTCCAGCTGCTGTTGAAATTCTGCTATCTGCGCCTCAACATTTTTCTCTAATGCCTCGGAATCTTCTAATTCTCTGGCAATCTCATCCTTTCCTAACCGGATCTCATTGATCTGAAGTTCAATATCCTGTTCCTCAGTCTTTAACTCACTGAATCCTTCCTCTGTCTCGCTCTTCTTATCTCTTGCCTGCATCACATTCATTCTTGCGGTATTCTGCTCAATGAACCTGCGCTGCAGCTGTCCCTTGATATCTTCCAGATCCAGACGAAGTTTATTACGTCTTCTTTTCGTATCCTCGATATCATTAAGAAGCTTATCAATATCTACGACATACTGTTTTACTTTCTTCTCCAGCTCTTCCATCTCACGGCGTCTTCCCAGAAGATTAGAGTTATTCTTAAAAGCGCCGCCGCTGATAGCTCCGCCGGGCACAAGCAGTTCTCCCTCCAATGTAACCATACGGATACCGTAATCAAATTTTCTGGCAATCTTCACGGCATGATCCACATTGTCAATGACTACGATACGACCAAGCATCGCCTTGGCAACATTACGGTACTTCTTGTCGATCTTCACCAGTTCATCTGCCATACCGATAACGCCCTCTTCCTTCAGCGCATCCGGATTTTTAAACTCCTGCGGATGAGTGATACTTGTGAGCGGCAGGAATGTAGCGCGTCCAGCTCTCGCCTTCTTTAAGTAGCCAATCATGCGTTTCGCCGTCTCTTCATCCTCTGTGACGATATTCTGAATATTACCGCCAAGCGCCGTCTCTATTGCTGTCTCATACTTGGCGTCTGCCTGAATGATATCCGCCACTACGCCAATGATGCCTTTCTCCTGTCCTTTCTTCTCCATAACTGCCTTGACGCTTCCGCCATAACCCTCATAGCGCTCTGTCAGATTAGCCAACGCCTCTAATTTGGATTTTTCCTGATGGTACAATACCTGTGTATCCCGTAATTTCTGATCTCTGCCCGCCAGTTCTTCTCTCATCCCGGCAAGCTGCTCCTCCATAGACTCCTGCTTCTCATTTAATTCGCGGATCACTACATTGACTGCTTCAAATTCCTCTTCCAGTTTCTTGATTGTCTCCGTCTGTGCCGCCTCATCCGATTTCGCACGCAGAAGGCGGGAATTTAACTCCGCTTTACGGATATTAATCTGTTCCAGCATGGTGTCATAGCGTCCCAGCTTAGACTTGATCGTGGCACGATTATTCAAAGCATCTATAATCGTATTCTTGCCGCTTTCGATATTATTATTAAGTTCCTCAATCCTGCCCTGTGTTTCCTCCAGTAACTGCCTCGCCTCAGTTCTCGCCTGCTCCAGTTGTTCCAGCTTCGTATCAATCTTACTTTTTTCTGTCAGGATCTCATCTTTCTCTACCGTGCGTTCATTGATTTGTTCCTGAATGTTCCGGATACGGTTCTGTAAATGTTCTTCATTTCCCTCTGCCGAATGAATCTGTTCCTTTAAGACGTTAATCTCACCTTCCAGTTTGGATCTTGTAACTCCTGTATCTGTCAGCGTCGCCCTCGCTGTCTCAATTGCCTGCTCCAACAGCTCAATCCGCCCCTGTATCTGTTCGTATTCGTCTTTAATCTGCTCATACTTCTGTCTTGTGTCCTCCAGATCACCGCCTGCAATATGTAACTTGCCTTCCACCTCAGTGAGCTGTTGTCTCACGCGCACATTCTCTAAAAGAAATACGTTGACATCCAGCGTTTTTAATTCTTCTTTCTTTTTCAAATAAACTTTTGCTTTCTCGGACTGTTTCTCCAACGGCCCAATCTGATTCTCCAACTCAGAAAGAATATCGTTGAGACGGACAAGATTCTGTTTCTCATCTTCCAGCTTCTTCTGCGCCGCATATTTTCTGCGCTTAAACTTTACGATACCGGCTGCCTCGTCAAATAATTCTCTTCTCTCCTCCGGCTTACCACTTAAAATCTTATCAATCTGTCCCTGTCCGATAATAGAGTACCCTTCCTTACCGATACCCGTATCGTAAAACAATTCATTGACATCCTTTAGACGGCATATCGTACCGTTGATCATATATTCACTTTCTCCGGAACGATACAGTCTACGTGAAACCGTCACTTCATCAAAGTCTATTGCAAGCTGGTGATCGGTATTATCCAGCGTGATCGCCACATAGGCATAACCCAGAGGTTTCCTCATCTCTGTACCGGAAAAGATAACGTCCTGCATACTTGCCCCACGAAGCTGTTTGATACGCTGTTCTCCAAGCACCCATCTGACGGCATCCGCCACGTTACTCTTACCGGAACCATTAGGTCCTACAATACCTGTAATTCCGTTATGAAACTTAAAAGTAATTTTATTTGCAAAAGATTTAAATCCATGCACCTCAATGCTTTTTAAATACATATTGTCCCTCGTAATTCTTTAGTCTGATAAAATATATGTCTTGTTGATCAGCGCCTCATATGCTGCCTTCTGCTCCGCTGCCTTCTTGGAATGTCCTGTCCCGCTTCCGATTCTCACATCATCTATCATTGCATCCACCGCAAAAGTCTTGTCATGCTCTGGTCCGTCTTCACGCAAGAGTACATAATGAAGTGTCCCTTTATTCCCCTTCTGTATCTCTTCCTGCAAAATAGTCTTGGCATCATAGAATAACTGTTTATGCTCCAGATCCGACAAAATCACTCGATGAATATAAGTTCTCGCCTCATCAATTCCGCTATCCAGATAAATAGCGCCGATGATTGCTTCCATGACATCTGATATAATGGAATCCCTTCCCCTTCCGCCGGTAGCTTCCTCTCCTTTCCCAAGAAGAATATACTGCTCCAGTCCTATCTCCTTGGCGCAAAACGCCAGCGCAGGTTCACAGACGATTGACGAGCGGAACTTCGTCATCTTTCCCTCCGTCATATCCGGATTATGCTTATAAATATAGTCACTGCTGACCAGTTCAAGAACTGCGTCGCCCAAAAACTCCAGACGTTCATAGTCCCCAAACTTATTGATTTTCTGTTCGTTGGCATAGGAGCTGTGCGTCAATGCCTGCTTAAGCAGCATCCTATCCCGAAACCGATATCCGATTTTTTCTTCAAGCCTCGTCATTTTCTCCTCTGACATAAGAATCCTCCACATAGAAAAACCCTTTCTTGCAAAAAGGGTTTCCTTGCTTTCTTTATGACATAGAATTTTGAATCAGCGCAACCGCTTCACCCACTGTCGTAATATGTTCCGCCTTCTCAGCCGGAATTTCTATTTCAAATGCTTCCTCGATTCCCATAATAATCTGAAATACATCCAATGAATCCGCACCCAGATCTTCCGTAAAAGTAGTCTCCATTGTAACTTCGTTGGGATCGACGTTCAGCACGTCCGCTATCACTTCTCTTAATTTATCAAATTCCATGTTCACAGCTACCCCCTTCGTTTCATCTATTGTTCTACTTATCTTCTCCGGTCACAGCCTCTTCCGTCAAGATCATCTCTTTGATCTTTTCATTAATCTTCTGCTCCGTAAAGGTGATACACTGTAAAATAGAATTTTTGATCTCAATTGATTTGGAACTGCCGTGAGTCTTAACTACCAGTCCCTTTAAACCTAAAAGCGGCGCTCCGCCGTACTGCTCTAAGTCGAATGCCTTCAGCGTCTGCTTCAATGCCGGTTTCACTAAAAGCGCACCGATCTTACTTCTAAGACTCGTCATCATGCCCGCTTTCACTTTCTTGATAAGCGTAGCCCCAACGCCCTCATAAGTCTTTAAGATTACATTGCCCACAAAAGCCTCACACACAACTACATCCGCCGCACCTGCAGGAATATCCCTTGCCTCCACGCTGCCGATAAAATTGATATCCGGACAATTTTTCAAAAGCGGAAAAGTCTCCTTGACAAGAGCATTCCCTTTCTCCTCCTCCGCACCAATATTCACAATCCCCACCTTGGGATTCTTAACACCCATAACATGTTCCATATAAACAGAGCCCATCTTAGCAAACTGTACTAAATGGGACGGTCTGGCATCTACATTGGCACCACAGTCAATTAACAGAGAGCACCCTGTTTCCGTAGGGATGAGCGGTGCAAGAGGCGGTCTTTCCACGCCCTTGATACGTCCTACGATAACTTGTCCTCCCACAAGAGTCGCCCCCGTACTGCCCGCAGAAACAAAGGCATCGCAAGTACCGTCTTTCACAAGATTCAACGCCTTGACCAAGGAGGAATCTTTCTTCTTACGGATTGCCATGACAGGCGGTTCCGCTGTCTCTATAATTTCAGCAGCCGGGACGATCTCCATCTGTTCTTTCTGATACGTGTACCCGGAAAGTTCTTTTTCAAGCACTTCCTGTAAGCCAACCAGATATACTTTGACTTTACTGCTCTCATTGATGGCTTCCACTGCACCTTTGACAATCTCCACCGGAGCATTATCGCCACCCATCGCATCCACCGCTACTTTTACAAATTCACTCATACCGCCAACTTCAGCCTTTCTCTCAATCTAAGAAGTCCACACCTCAAGCACTTCTCATATGCGTCATGCCTATATCGCACTATATATTAAAACATTATATACTAATATACTAAATATACCTGTAAAAATCAAGTTCTAAAAAGCCTCCATGAAACTCCATTTTATATCTTTCCAGAAAACAAAAAAAGCGCCCTAACATTGTACGCTACGCCAATGTTAAGAGCACTTTAGTACCGCCAGTACGATTGCATAATTTCATATTTACTGATTAATCAACTGCAATAATCTCTTTTTTGTTGTATGTTCCACATTTCTTACATACCCTGTGAGGCACCATTAAAGCACCACATTTACTACATTTTACTAATGTAGGAGCACTCATTTTCCAGTTTGCTCTTCTCTTATCTCTTCTACCTTTAGAAGATTTGTTCTT
>CAMXBD010000184.1 GCA_947179245.1 uncultured Lachnospiraceae bacterium
GGATGCTTCCGGACGGGGATGGGTTTGCCTTGTTGCAGGACCTGCAGAAGGAGTCGGCAGTCCCGGTAATGTTTTTGTCAGCAAGGGACGAGGATGAGGACCGGCTTCGTGGTCTTGGTCTGGGGGCGGATGACTATATCACGAAGCCGTTTCTGGCAAAAGAATTGATCCTGCGTGTGATGGCGGTGTTAAAAAGAGTATACCGCATCAAAGGGACGGGAAAGGAAAACGAGGTGATCACATTGGAAAACTGCGTGATTGATCTTGGAAGCGGTGTGGTTCGCCAAAATCATAGGATACAGGAAGAATGCGGAGTGAGAAAAATAGAAAAAGAACAGAAGCCGGAAGTTACCCTGACAGCCAAAGAATATGCCATCATGACGAAACTGGCTGCCAACAGGGGACGGATTGTGACGATTGATGCGCTGTGTGAGGCTGTCTGGCAGGAAGGGAATTACGGGTATGAAAATACTTTGATCGTGCATATCAGGCGGCTGAGAGAAAAGATTGAGGCAGATCCTTCACATCCGAAGCATCTGCTGACAGTACGAGGGCTTGGATATAAGCTGGTTTAGAAGATCTGCTGACAGTAAGCCGGAATTGACATATCTTTCTGGTGACAGTAATGAAGGAGCGGTGTCTATGGAGATAAGGCGAAATTTGACGGGAATGCATAAGACTTTTTATTATGCTATGGCAATCATTCTGATTGCAGGATTGATGCTTATGGTAAATGTCATAATTTTACTGACGATTGCGATCCAGTATCACAGGGATATGCCGGAATATGTTCAGGGCGGAGAAGTCATGGAAGAGTTGACATTGACGGAAGAAGGCTATGAATTAAGCGATGCTGTTCAGGTGAAAATGGAGGAACTGGATCAGTGGGCAATACTGCTTAATGAAGACGGTAAAGTAATCTGGAGCTACAGAAAACCTGTAGAAATCAAAGAATCTTACAGTCAATCCGATATTGCCCGCATGAGTAGATATTACTTAAAGGACTATCCGGTTTATCTGAGAGTGTGGGACGACAGAATCATGGTAGTGGGACTCCCCAAATATTCCATGTGGAAATATAATATGGAGTTTCCTATTCCGTGGATGGAGTATGTGAAAGAAGTATGGTTCTGGATTGTATTGTTTGATTTTCTGTTGATTCTGGTACTGTCATTTTTCTTTACAAGGCGATGGTCTAAAAACAGAGAGCAGGTGAGAATTGAGTGGATTGCGGGAATCTCCCATGATATCCGTACACCGCTGTCGATGGTGATGGGATATTCAGATACATTGCAGAACAGTGAGAATCTTTCAGCGGAAGAACAGCGTCAGATGGCGGTAATCAGACACCAGAGTATCGTAATGAAAGAACTTGTCGAAGATTTGAATCTTACGTCCCGTCTGGAGTATTCCATGCAGGCGCTGCGCATGGAAAAAGTGCGTCCGGCGGTAGTGCTGCGCGAGGTGGCGGCAGCATTTTTAAGTGATGCCAAAGAAGGGGAACTGGAGATTGACGTGGACATATCCGGGCAGTCGGAAGAAATATGGATTAAGGCGGACAGAAACTTGTTAGTCAGGGCGCTGCGAAATTTATTTCATAATAGTCTGCAACACAGTGAGCAGCGGGAGACGATGGTGATTACCCTTCGTATGTGGAAGGAGGGACGATGGTGTTTTATCAGTTTCTCGGATAACGGTGTGGGTTACTCGCCGGAAGTACTGCATCAGATGCATAATCAGAAGAAAAAGCGGGTCATGCAGAATATCAGAGGGCTTGGCATTGTGCAAAAAGTCGTGATGGCGCACGGTGGAAAAATCCATTTTGAAAACAACGGACAGGGGGGAGGATTTTGCGAAATGAAGTTTCGCGCATACACTGCAAAGAGCAGGTAAAAGAAATGATTTTTTTGTGAATGTCGTCTAAAAAGCAGGGGTAAAAAGTGGAGAAGAAAGCTATAGCAAACTCTGTGGTACTGTGCTACACTGAGACTATCATAGCTGTTTGGTACTTTGTGCCTACAGATATAGTATATGGGAAAATGCAGGAGGTTATCAAATGACGGCAGACAAGATCAGAGAACTGGTAGCACAGATGACTTTGGAAGAGAAGGCGGCAATGTGTTCGGGAGCAGATTTCTGGCATACAGAGGCGGTGGAACGTTTAGGGATTCCGGCGAGTATGGTATCCGACGGACCTCATGGATTGCGCAAGCAGGATGATCAGGCAGATCATTTAGGGGTCAATGAGAGTATTAAGGCAGTTTGCTTTCCGGCAGGGTGCGGTACAGCAGCTTCTTTTAACAGAGAGTTGTTAAAAGAGATGGGAAAGACGCTGGGAAATGAATGTCAGGCAGAAGGAGTAAGCGTCATATTGGGACCGGCTGTCAATATCAAGCGTTCTCCGCTGTGTGGGCGCAATTTTGAATATTACTCGGAAGATCCGCTCGTGGCAAGTGAGATGGCAGGGGCGTTGATTCATGGTATACAGAGTAAGAATGTGGGTACAAGTATCAAACATTTCCTTGCTAACAATCAGGAAACCAGAAGAATGTCATGCGATTCCCGTGTGGATGAGAGAACCTTGAATGAAATTTATCTGGCAGCTTTTGAAGGTGCAGTTAAAAAAGAGAAGCCGTGGACGGTTATGTGTTCCTATAATAAGATTAATGGCACATATGCGGCGCAGAATCATCAATATCTGACCGAGACACTGCGGGATAAATGGGGATTTGAAGGTTATGTTATGAGCGACTGGGGCGCAGTCAATAACCGCGTGGAAGATTTGAAAGCGGGACTTGATCTGGAAATGCCGGGCTGTATGGGCGTTAATGATAAGATAATAGTAGGTGCGGTTATCAGCGGTGAGCTGGATGAAAGTGTGGTAGATGAAGCGGTAGAGCGTATCCTGAATATCGTATACCGTTATGAGGAAAACAGGGATAAGAGCGCCGTATTTGACAGAGATAAGGATCATGAGACAGCGCGTAAGGTTGCAGAAGAGACGATTGTTCTTTTAAAGAATGAGAATGTGCTTCCGCTGTCGGATGGACAGAAGGTTGCTTTTATCGGCAAGTATGCCAAGACTCCGCGCTATCAGGGAGGAGGAAGTTCCCACATCAACAGCCATAAGATCACATCGGCGCTGGATGCGGCAGCAGGCATAAGTAATGTGGTCTATGCACAGGGATTTGACGATGTGGAGGATAAGACAGATGAGAAACTGCTCGCAGAAGCTGTTGAGACAGCACGCAGTGCAGATGTTGCCGTAATTTTTGCCGGATTACCGGATAAATTTGAATCTGAGGGATTTGACAGGCGTCATATGGCTATGCCCGATTGTCAGAATGAGTTGATTGAGAAGATTGCGGAAGTACAGCCTAATACGGTCGTGGTACTGCACAATGGTTCTCCGGTCGAGATGCCTTGGGCAGACAAAGTAAAAGGTATTGTAGAAGCATACTTGGGCGGTCAGGCTGTTGGAGGCGCGGTCTGTGATATCCTGTTCGGCAAGGTGAACCCCAGTGCAAAACTGCCGGAGACATTTCCGCTCAGACTGGAAGACAATCCATCATACTTGTCCTACATCGGCGAAGGTGATATGGTAGAATATCGTGAAGGCATTTTTGTGGGGTACCGTTACTATGATAAGAAAAAGATGGATGTGCTGTTCCCCTTTGGATACGGTCTGTCTTATACTACTTTTGAGTACTCTAATCTGACGGTGGACAAAGAGCAGATGAAAGACACGGATACCCTGCGGGTGACAGTGGATGTGACTAATACTGGTTCTGTGACAGGCAAGGAAGTAGTGCAGTTGTATGTGGCTGATAAAGAGAGTACGGTAATCCGTCCGGTCAAAGAACTGCGTGATTTTGCTAAAGTAGAACTGGAACCCGGTGAGACTAAGACAGTGACATTCACATTGGATAAGAGAGCATTTGCATATTACAGTGTGAAGATTCATGACTGGCATGTTGAGTCGGGTGAGTTTGATATCCTGATCGGTAAATCTTCCAGAGATATTGTACTGACTAAGAATGTGACAGTGGAATCCACAGTGCAACTTCCTTTTGTGTATACAACGGATACGACCATAGGCGATGTGAAACATGATCCGAAGGCGTGGGCATTAGCGCAGGAATTGTTCAAGGGTGAGATTTTTGGAGCATTGGAGACTTCTGAGAATGAAGCGGCCAGCGAAGCAATATCGGATGAGATGAATGCGGCAATGGAAGAATATCTGCCTCTGCGTGGACCAATCAGCTTTACGGGCAAAGTGACAATGGCGGACGTACAGGCGTTAGTAGATAAGCTGAATGCGCTGGAAGAGTAATGGGATGAATCCGATAGCGTTTTATGGCATCGGCGGACAGACGATAAGGGGGGAATAACAAATGAGTGGTATTGGGTTAGCAGCTTTTTTGATATTGATTCTGGGTGGAAGCTACTATATGACGCAGGGACAGATGAAGTATCGAAGAGAAAAAGCAGGCGCGCCGCCGACATGGCAGACTCAGAAGCTTACAAAAGAGCAACAGATGAGTATCAAGAAGCAGCGTGAGGCACTCAGAGAAGAACTCTATAAAGACTACCCTCAGGCAGCCCGCTTCATGAGAGTTAGACGATGCTGGAAAACTGTTCTTGTACTACTGTATTTGCTTATTTCTGTTTTAAGGTTGTACATTTTAGGAAATGGGGCAGGAAATACCGGAATGAACATAGCAGCTATTATATTAGGAGGAGTAGTTGGCTGTTTTATTGGGGTGGGTCTGCTGCTTATGGCTATGGGATATAAATGGAAATGGGCATGCATATTATATTTGATGGGATTTTATCAGATAAATTCCTATGTACAGGATCTTAGAGATGTGGGAATTAATTCATGGGGAGAATTTATGCAAAGCTGCACGGAGAATTTTCAATATTATCCTTTGGAGATAGGCACTGATATTCTCTCTATGATATATGCACTGCTGATTGTGCTGACAGCTATATGCCTGACGCTTATTCCCCATAATCGAAGGCTGGCGGAGCAGATAGATATATTGAATGAGCAAGCAATGAAATAAATATGAGGGCAAAACCAAGCAATCGGTTTTGCCCTTTATTACAATGTATTTGAGTGTCAGATACCTATATGAAAGTTATTCTATCAAGCTGTCGATGCTTATACTTGTTTCTGCTCTAAAGCCGCTTTGACAAATCCCTTAAATAACGGGTGCGGTCTGTTAGGTCTTGATTTCAGTTCGGGATGTGCCTGCGTAGCTACGAAGAACGGGTGGCTTGGCAGCTCACACATTTCCACGATACGTCCGTCAGGAGATAAGCCTGACAGCTTCATGCCGTTTTCAGTGAGTACGGCGCGGTAGTCATTATTTACTTCGTAGCGGTGCCGGTGCCGTTCGTGAATCGTCTCTTCGCCATACAGTTCGTATGCTTTGGATGTCTTGTCCAGCGCACAGGGATATGAACCGAGACGCAGTGTACCGCCGATATCTTCTATACCATTCTGATCGGGCATCAGTGCGATCACCGGATGGGTCGTGGAAGGATCCAGCTCGATACTGTGAGCGTCATTGTAAGAAAGCACGTTTCTGGCAAATTCCACAATCGCTAACTGCATACCAAGACAGAGTCCCAAGAAGGGGATTTCGTTTTCTCTTGCATAGGTGATGGCATATATTTTGCCTTCTATGCCCCTGTCGCCAAAACCGCCCGGTACAAGCAC
>CAMXBD010000185.1 GCA_947179245.1 uncultured Lachnospiraceae bacterium
ATCCTGTTTTGCTCACATCATGCTTGCTCCTTCGGCCGGATAATCTGGGGCTTCTTCTTATCCGGTTTATATAATACGATCTTTTTGCCGATTACCTGTACTACCTGTGAGCGGGTTCTCTCCGCTATCATCTGTGCGATCTCATTCGGATCATCCATACAATTTTTTAAAACTGCTATTTTAATCAGTTCCTTCGTATTGAATGCCTCGTCGATTGCTATAACAAATTCCGGAGTCAGACTTGATTTTCCCACTTGAAAAATAGGGTTTAGCGTACTCGCCAAGCTCTTTAAATAGGCTCTCTGTTTGCTCGTCATAATATACCTCACTATTTATAATAATCGAAGGAAAGACCATACATTCTTACTGTGTCGCCCTCTCCGATTCCTAATTCTTCCAGCTGTTCCAAAATACCGTTATCTTTCAGAAAATCCTGAAAAAACTTAAACCCTTTTTCAGACTCTAAGTTCGTGTAGGACAGCATCTTCTCGATTCTTGGACCCTCAACCACATAGGCATCCTCATCCTCATCATAGATTACTGTAAAAGGCTCGCTTCCTATATCGAAATGATATTCGGGGAAGAATTCCTGTTCAAAAACAACGGGCTTGGAATCCATTTTCTCTAACTGATTGTTGATATCATACAACATTTCTTTGAGTCCTTGTCCGCTGATAGCCGATATAGCGTATACCGGAATTCCTTTCGGTTCAAATTCAGCCTTGATCTTAGCCACAGGATCATCCTCAGTATAGATCATATCGATCTTATTGGCGGCTATGATCTGCGGTCGTTTTGCAATTTCTGCATTGTAGGCTTCGAGTTCTTTGTTGATTGCATAGATATCCTCAATGGGGTCACGTCCTTCGGTAGACGCCGCATCAACGATATGCACGATCAGCTTTGTGCGTTCAATATGCCGTAAAAATTCATGTCCGAGTCCTATACCCTCTGACGCACCTTCAATCAGTCCGGGGATATCCGCAATCACAAATCCTTTGGCATCCTCCAAATCAACCACTCCCAGATTTGGATTCAAAGTCGTAAAATGATAATTTGCGATCTTCGGTCTGGCATTAGTTACTTTGGAAAGAAACGTTGATTTTCCAACATTCGGGAATCCGACAAGCCCTACATCCGCGATCACCTTAAGTTCCAATAACAGCTCAAGTTCCTGAGCTGCCTGTCCGGGCTGGGCGTATCTTGGTGCCTGCATCGTACTGGTGGCATAGTGCTGATTACCGTTGCCGCCCTTGCCGCCACTTAAAAGCAGAAAACGTCTGTTTTCGCCGGACATATCCGTTATGACCTGCCCGCTCTCGGCTTCTTTGATTACCGTTCCCTCTGGGACTTTAATGACAATATCCTCACCATTTTTACCGGCACAGTTTTTCTTGCCGCCGTCCTGTCCGTTCCCTGCACTGTATTTACGGATATGCCGGAAATCCGTGAGAGTGTTAAGTCCCTCATCTATTTCAAAGTATACACTTCCGCCGTTACCACCGTCGCCGCCGTCCGGACCACCGTTGGGCACATACTTTTCCCGGCGGAAAGATACATGTCCATCGCCGCCTTTGCCGCTCTTTACATAGATTTTAGCACGATCTGCAAACATAACTTTCTCCCGATTTTATATTTCTACACTACATATTTGTTAAGCATCATAATAACATTATCAGAAAAAAGGCTCCAAACACCTAGATGTCTGAAGCCCGAATCAATCGCCTTATTTCTCTACAGGATATACAGAAGCCTGCTTCTTGTCTCTTCCTTTTCTCTCGAAACGAAGTACACCATCAACTAATGCGAATAATGTATCATCACCACCGATTCCTACATTTACACCGGGATGAATCTTAGTTCCGCGCTGTCTGTATAAGATATTTCCTGCCTTAACGAACTGTCCGTCAGCTCTCTTCGCACCTAATCTCTTAGCCTCGGAATCTCTACCGTTCTTGGTAGAACCAACACCTTTCTTATGTGCAAAAAATTGAAGGTTCATATTTAACATGGTATTACACCTCCTTAAA
Source organism: uncultured Lachnospiraceae bacterium (assembly GCA_947179245.1). GTDB lineage: Bacteria > Bacillota > Clostridia > Lachnospirales > Lachnospiraceae > UBA3282. The sequence goes on from CAMXBD010000185.1 coordinate 2,031, forward strand.
TGTCAATTTACAATAGTTATTCCCATATTGTTTCTCAATCTGGGTAAGTCCCAACACCAGAGAATCCATGAGCGCCTTAGAAGTCACCTTCAACGGCTGATTCGTGAAAACACACCGAATTACTCCTGAATCTTCATCTGTCACCACACGCATCTTCTCTCCAGTAATCTGTTCCAGAGAATTAATTGTGTTAATGACGAGTACCGAGATGGATGCACACACGATATCTTCACCATGATTAGCGTATCCTGCGTGTCCGTCACAGATAAATTCCCGGTATTCTCCTGCTGTCGTCTTATAAAATGTGATTTGTGTCATCTCACACCTTCGCACAACTCTTAAGCATTAATAGAAATAAACGCTACGCATTTATTTTGTCGATCTTAACCTGAGTGTATGCTTGTCTATGACCATTTTTCTTGTGATAGCCTGTTTTTCTCTTATATTTGTATACGATAACTTTGCGGTACTTACCCTGATCCATAACGGTTCCGGTAACAGTTGCTTTCTCTACATCGCCTGCAACCTTAAGTTCCTTATCGCTAACAGCTATAACTTGGTCAAATGTTACAGAAGCTCCAACCTCAACGTCCAGTTTCTCAACCTTGATAACGTCTCCCTCGGAAACTTTGTACTGCTTTCCACCTGTTGCAATAATTGCGTACATATGGCACCTCCTATTCATGAACCGAAGTTCATCTTACTCGCTAGTTTCGGTGACATCTCTTTCACAAAAAGCCTTGTCTGCAATCTGTAAATGGATATACTTATACCTCACTATGCGGCATACTTGAATATCATACCCGTTTTGGTGATATTTGTCAATGGTTTATTAAAATTTCTTACTTAAAGAGATTTACCACCAGCTTAATCCCATATTTGACATACTGCACAAAGACGCCCGGCTGTGTGACACACTCTTTCATTTTCCTAAATATATATTTCGGTCTTAGATAAAATCCAAGCAGAATATTCCTCCGCAGCTTCATGACTTCATCAATCGACAGATGCATCGTTCCTTTCGCGCTGGAGTGAAAGAAATCACTGCCGAGTACGGATTTAGCAAGCAGATTCTCCTGTTTGCATGTCTCATACATCGGTGTGCCATAAAACGGCAATGCAATCGTCACTTCAATAAAGTCAGGATCTGTTTCCATAACAAGCTTTTTGGTCAACAGAATATCCTCTTTCGTCTCCCAAGGGAAACCAATAACAAAATATCCCCAGAACGGAAGCCCGATTTCATGACACCACTTAGCAGCCTGTCTGTTTTCCGCCACGGTAGTGCCTTTTCTCATCTTCTGTAATATCTCATCACTCCCCGATTCAAATCCGAATGCCACAAGGAAACACCCTGCTTTCTTCATAAGCTTCAGCGTATCTTTCTGCAGTGGACGCACACGGGAATTCGCCGTAAACTGTATTTTGCCATATAATTTAGAATGTATAATCAACTTGCACATTTCTTTAACCCAATCAGGGTTAATTGTAAATGTATCCGCTTTAAAAAAGAAGTTTCTGATTCCGAACTTCTCATAGCACTCTATCATTTCTTCCAATACATTCTGCGGACTTCTAAACCGGACTTTCTTGCCGGATATCTCCGGTGTCAGGCAGAATACGCACTGGCTTGGACAGCCTCTTGCCGTCTGGATGGTAGCCATCGGCTCCTTCGTATCAGGACGGATATAGAGGGCATTGTTCATCAACTGTCTTGCCGGAAACGGTTGTGAATCAAGATCCTCATCCCATACATGAAATTTTGTAGGAACAATTTTTCCTTCCTCGTTCTTATACAGGATATTATTGATTTCTTCCGGCTTTCCGACGCCTTTAAAGCAGTAATCCGCAATCTTCCCAATACAGAAATCGATCTCGCCGCCGATCATATAATCTACATTGGATAAATCAAGCATATCGAGCATTGCCTGCTCTGGATCAAAGAACAGCGCACCCTTTAAGACTACGATCGGTGAAAAGCGGGATTTTAATTCGTTGACTACTTTCAGATCATCAAAAATGGTGGTGTTGGTGATACTCATCATGATCATATCCGGCGCAAACTCTTTCATGTCCTTTAAAAGAACATCAAAATTGTCTCCCTGCGTCTGATAGTCCTGAAGCTTAACTTCATAGCCTCCCTTTAAAAGAATTGCCGCCGCATATCCTAAATCATTGCAGGCGCGCATCGCCTGTGCCGAACCATCATCGATGTTCTGCTGACATCTGTCCTCACCTCTCTGGAAAAGCGCTCCCGGCGGATAAAATAATAAAACTTTTTTCTTACTCATCTGTATAATGTCCTTTCTTCCCAAAACTCTAACAATGATCTTGTAAAAGTATAATTATAGCCAATCCTGTAATGAACGTAGTTGTCTATAACCTATATAAATATACACCGTAAGGGATATTTTCTACATGATACTCCTTCACGAACGTAAGTCCGGATTCGTCAGCATTTGATATTTCCGTCCGCGAAAAAATATAATTACATCCAAGATTTTTCAATGCATCCGTATTAATCAGGATTTCCTGTGGTGAATGATCGGCATTCTCGCCGAAATTATAAGTATTGATTCCCGACGCCGAGAACAAGTATGCCCTGCATGCCCAATCATCATAATAGACTCTCCAGTTCTCATTCTTGTCAAGAGTCGGTGCAATCGCCTCCCGAAAGGCCTCCTTATACTCCTGACTGTAATAACCACAGTACCCGTCAATCGTCGTGATACCATTATAGGAAAGCATTGCCGGATGAAAACCATAGGCACACGCCCCCTGTTCCGGCTGATAATCGATATCGGCTTTAATGCTTTCTATCAGTTCTTTTCCGTAAAATTCTCCATAGTTTAACTGGTTTGTCTCCGTATGTTTTACAGCCTTATACAAATTACAGTATACGGTATTATAAAAATCACTGAACTCACACTGCTTACTGCCGATAAACAGAATCGCAATCATTCCGCACAAATAAGCAATGGACGGTTTCTTGTGATAAATGGCTCTCAGAACAAAGAAAAAAGCAAAATACCAAGCAAATGTATTGAAATATACTGTCCTGTTATACTGAAAACCTTTCAGCGGCGGCAAAACCATTTCCACAAAACTGCGCAACGGTTCCCACAAATACAGTGCATAAACCACACAGTTAAATATGATAAACAAAAATGTCAGATTGAACGGGTCCCGAATAATCAGTCGTGTCAGATGATTTCTGATATAATTTACATTGTTCCATATAAGATAAATCATACACAGCGGAAGCACAAAGTAGGTATGTACGGACTGCGCATGAAAGATGCCGTGCACAAAAACATCCCAGAAATTACTTAAAAGTCCTGTGATTCCAAGACTTTCCGTGACCATCGTCTCTCTGATCGTCACCACATCGGAAAAAAGCATAATTCCAAATAAACGATACTCAAAGCATACAAAACCTGCCATCAAAACTACAAATCCGCCTAAAAGTCTCCACGGAATCTTTTTATCCCGGATGCTGAGAATCAACGTCCCCATAAGGATATATACCAATATAAATGCCCCGAAAAATGTAAAATATGAGACAAGC
>CAMXBD010000186.1 GCA_947179245.1 uncultured Lachnospiraceae bacterium
ATCTATATGTTATCATAAATCAACTTATACTTTCTTTTCTTCCAAACTATACTTTTTATAAAATCAACACCTCCCCAAAAGCTAAATTGAATAAGTTCAATCACGAAATTATGAGCATTCCTATGAGATGCTGCGCCTCTCGGAAAACTTATCACAAACCCGGAACAATTGGAACTTCCGGCAGAAACTGCCGTTCGTGCGATACGCACAATTGATAAAACTATAAGAATAAATCTGATATGATAATAAGTTATCGCTTACAAAATAATTTGTCAAGCCTTTCCTACACGTCGCCAGAATTATCTACACAAAATTTCAGCTTGGACAAAACTACTTGTTTCGCCCAAGCTGTGTACACAATTTATTCAGAACGCAAATCCTTCATCTCCTCATTACGCTCCTTGATTCTCTCTAACCCGCTTGCAGAAACATAATCCTCAAGCCTCTGTAACTGTGAGTCTGTCAGTGTATTCTCCAAATCAAGATAATGCATGATACATGTCTCGCTCTGGCTCTTATTTAGGAATGACAAACCTCCAAAATACAGCGTATTAAACGATAACTTCTGCATGGAAGTGACAATCATCACCCAATCATCACTACTCACATGTATTGCAGCCTCACGAAATCCATTGCTGTAGAAACTGTCCGCCTTGCCATCCTCCAAGGCATCCGACAGATATACTGCCGACAGATGTTGATCCGAATAGGTAAAAACAGCCTGCCAGTCCTCAGCATACAATGTCACGTCCTGCTCCAGAAGATACTTAAACACCTCGCTCACTTCCTCCGGCTCCATATCTGTAAAGGATTCCTGTAACGGAGTCCGGTCCAGATTACCAGCTTGAATATCCTCCGTCAGATAATATTTATATTCTTCCTCCTCGTCCATAAAAATTTTGTCGAAATCTTTTTCTCTCACTTTATCGTATGTGAACAAAAGGTCTTCCACCCTTGCCTCCTGTCCTACCATCTTGAGTACGTTTTTGCCTTGCGGGAGCGTGATAGTCTCTGTTATGTCCTCTCCGGTTTCATTTAAAACATTTACTTTTCCCTCAGGTGTAACATGCACAAATTTCAATCTGCCACCCTGCAAGTCAAACAAAGATTGTACTTCTATCGTTGTGTCTTTATTAGCATACAGAATACCCAGCGTATTACTGCCGTTTAAGATTAACCCCTTGCAGTCTGTGCTTCTCTCATCGCCACCGTAAATCCATGCTCTCAACACATCATGCTCATCTTTATCCGCAATCAATTCATCGTCATCATACATGCGGTATGCCGGTCCGCCACGGTCAATCTGGATATCCTGTTTGATAAAATCACTCCCATCCCCAAACACACCGACCAGAACTGACATAACAAGACTTCTCTGGCTCTCTTTCGCAGAAACCACACCACCCATAAGCGCCACAGCAAATAATACAATAGCTGCTGTCACAGAACATAACGCGGCTGCCGCTCCCCGCCTGTGATAACGGGCAATTCCCTGTAATCTTTCTTTCAAAGTACTTTTCTCCTCCAACAGTGTCATCGCCAGCACATTCCTATGAAAAACAGCACTATGCTCTGCCGCATCCAGAAGCACATTGCCATACGCCCTGCGCCCATCATCTGTCAAAAGCTTCATCACTTCCTCATCGCAGGCAAGTTCACAATCCAAATTAAATATACGGTTAAAAAGATAAATAAAAGGATTAAACCAGTGCACACAAAGTGCCAGCTGAAACAGCCATTTATAACCGATATCCCTTCTTTTACAGTGTACCAGCTCATGATGCAGAATCAGCATGGTATCGGCTCGCATGTCCTTCGGCAGTACAATACATGAACCGAAGTATCCTATCAGCATCGGACAATTTATTTCCGTGCTCACATAAATGGGAACGCGACGTTTTATTCCAAGCCTCGCCCGGCATTCTTCCCGTTGTGCCAGAATCTGTGAATCTGTCGTCAAAACAGCACTTTTACAAATTGCCCTCATAAATCTGCGATAGTCATATATCTTCCACAAAGCACTAACCATGATACCAAACAGCCAGACAATGGCAGCAACCTTCAGCAAAACAGGCATATTCACAATCGTGCCTTCGCTGTCCGGTCCATCTGCATAGCCTCCTGCCGGTCTCCTTGTTTCTTCCAGTCCTTCCTTATCTTCTCCATCATTATCCAGCTCATATACCGTCCCGGACGCATCCGGAGCATTCGTGTTATCCTGCACCCCTGCACTCCTCCACTCCGGAAGTCTTATATACAGGCTGTTCATAAGATTTACTCCTGTATGTACCGGAAGCAGCAACCGGAACAGCACTAACAGCCAAAGGTAGTAGCTCCATCTCTTAGAAAAATATTTCTTCGTTACAGGTCGGATCAGCCAGATAATCCCTCCCACCAAAGTACCGGATATGGATAATGACAATATCATTTTAAATAATTGTTCCATATGATAACCCCCTCATCTCAATCCTATTTAAAATTTTCCTGAAAATACGACCGCAGCTCTTCAATATCTTCTCTGCTCAAATCCTCATCCTCAATAAGCGCTGCCGCCAGATTCTTAGCGCTTCCCTTAAAAAATTTATTCAGAAAGCTCTTCGTCTCTTCCTTCACATAATTGCTCCGCTCGACGCAGGGCAAGTAATAATAGACTTCTCTCTTCTCCTGTGCAATCACACCTTTATCCAAAAGTCTGCGTATCAGCGTCAGCACAGTAGTACGCTCCCAATCCTTCTTCTTATTCAGCCGGGTCCGGATCTCATTTGCATTCAATGCATCTCCTGCCGCCCAGAGTACTTCCAATATTTCCAATTCTGCATCCGATATTTTCTTATCCGTCATATTATCCTCCATTCTTGCTTAGCTTGTAATCATAGGTGCACGCGTAATCTGTATCTATTATCCTGCGCATATTGTTTACAAATGTAAACTTTATGTATAGTCTACGCTTGTAAACACAAATTGTCAATACCTTTCGCATAGGAAATTTCCTATGTAGTAAAAACGGAGCTGCGCCCCACAGATAAACTTTCATCCGCTTCGCCGCAACTCCGTATAAAATCACATATTTTATCAACCGCTTAAACCGTATAACTATTCAGATATTTCTCCTGCTCCGGTGTCAGCACATCAATCTCTTTACCAAGGAACGCAAGCTTACGCTTTGCCACATCCCTGTCTACCTCTTCCGGTACATCGATCAGCTTCTCCTGCAACTCACTGCCGTGCTCCACAAGATATTTCGCAGAAAGCGCCTGAATCGCAAAACTCATATCCATAATTTCCGCTGGATGTCCATCTCCTGCCGCAAGGTTTACGAGACGGCCTTCTGCCAGTACAAAAATCCACTGTCCAGTCGGCAGCTTATAACCCATAATGTTCTTGCGCTGCTCTTTCTTCTCAACCGCATTTGCCTTAAGCCATGCCATATCGATTTCACAGTCGAAGTGCCCTGCGTTACAGAGAATAGCTCCCTCTTTCATTTCTGCAAAATCTTCTTTGTCAATGACACCATCACAACCTGTCACAGTAATAAAGAAATCACCCACTTTGGCTGCTTCCTTCATCGGCATTACATCAAATCCGTCCATAACTGCCTCGATTGCTTTGATCGGATCGATCTCTGTGACGATAACTCTCGCACCCAGACCTTTTGCTCTCAGCGCCGTACCTTTACCACACCAGCCGTAACCTGCTACAACTACAATTTTGCCTGCAACGATCAGGTTGGTCGTTCTGTTGATACCATCCCATACGGACTGTCCCGTACCGTATCTGTTGTCGAAGAAGTGTTTGCATGCCGCATTGTTGACACGAACCATCGGGAACTTCAATTCTCCCGCTTTATTCATGGCTTCCAGACGAATAATTCCAGTAGTAGTCTCCTCGCATCCGCCGATGATATTCGGAATCAGATGCGGCATCTCCTTATGTACCATTGTCACAAGGTCCCCGCCATCGTCAATGATAATATTTGGTCCTGCTTCTAACACATGACGGATATGTGTCTCGTACTCCTCCTGTGTGGCATCATACCATGCATGAACTTCCAATCCTGCCTTAACAAGCGCTGCCGCCACATCATCCTGTGTGGATAATGGGTTAGAGCCTGTCACATACATTTCTGCACCGCCTGCTGCCAATACCAGACACAGATATGCAGTCTTTGCCTCCAAATGCACAGACAAGGTAATCTTCTTTCCGGCAAAGGGCTTGCTTTCGGAAAATTCCTTCTCCAACGTCCGAAGCAGGTCGCAGTTCCTCTTGACCCACTCGATTTTTCTCTCACCGGATTCGGCAAGATTAATGTCTCTGATTTCGCTACTCATTGATAGTTTCCTCCTTAAAATTAATCAGCCGAATTTTTATTATAGTGATGGTCGTCTGTCCTATCATCACTTTTTATTTAAAGTGCGGTCTCCGGTTTATATCCGGAAAGCACTTTTATAACTATTAAAAGAACATCTCCTTATACCAGCATACAGATTCTGTATATGCCTTGTATATGGTATCTATATCTATATTCTTCACAATCAGCCACCGGCACACTTCCTGCCAGTCTGCATTCTCATAGGCAAGCATGAAATCATATACCTCTGCCAGCTCACCCTTGCGGTGTATAAGCGCCTCCGAAATATCCTTGGACACGTTGACCCTGCTGAGAGCTTCCTCCAGCGGGACATTCAGAATAATATCCAATACCGAGAACAGACCCAGCAGAAATAACTCAGATGCCTTCACCGCCAACCCGAAATGAGGCGCCAGACACTCTGCAAACTTTGCACGGAGCAGTGAAATTCTGGTAATCTCATTCGGTTTGTCCGCACACAGTTCCTTGGTAATCACGGTGTTAATCCACTTCTTCAACTCTTTCTGTCCGAGAATAGCCGCCGCATGACGGATAGATGTTATCTGTGAATTAACCGCAATGCGGTTCACCATCTCCAACAGTGAAAAGACAAGCGCCGTATCACGTCCGATAATATCCGCGGCCTGCGTCAGCTCGTAATCCGCATCATTTACCGTATTCATCAATTCCAGATAATTGACTTTAAGCGGCTCAATCTTGGTCTCACCCTTAGTCACTGGAATACGATAGAACGCTCCCTCAAAAAGGTGGAACATCTTATCCTTCTTAAGTTTGTCAAATAAGTCCTGATTCTCTATATTACCGACACAAATCTTAATTCTCGGATATTGACGTGAAAAATATATTTTTGCCTTCATCACGTCCACTTTTCTGCAGTCCAGTATAATAAAATCCATTAATTTAAGAATATCTTTATAATTCTCGAATTCTGCTACCGGAAGCTTAAAGATCGCCAGCTTATAGCCGGTAT
>CAMXBD010000187.1 GCA_947179245.1 uncultured Lachnospiraceae bacterium
CTTTGTTACGGTAGAAAAATTTGGGTATGGAGATGGGTGGATGCTTATTATGATCGGAGTTGTTGCGGGGTTGTGGAGGTGCTTTCTGATTCTTCTGGTCGGGCTGGTATCCGAGTCGGCTGTCGTGCTGGTCTTGATGGCAGTTCAAAGGATAACGGGGGACCGCCGGGTTCCGTTTGCACCATTTCTGTTGTTTGGAATGGGGGTCGTATTATGTTTATGAGAAAAAGAGTGGGTGGCTATATGACGGTGGAAGCCTCTTTTATTATCACATGGACAGTTTTTATCTTTGTTTTTTTAATTTATCTGTCTTTTTATTCTTATGACAAGTGTGTGCTTTTTCAGGATGCATATACGGTGTGCTTTCGTGGCAGTATTCAGAAACAGGAGGATAATGTTGTACCGTATATCGATTCTCATATGAAAGAGCAGTTCGGAAAGAAATATTTCGGGACAGGCGAAGTGCGCGGAAGTGCAGACCGCAGGGGTAACGTCACCGACGTTACAGGTGAGTGTCAAGTAAAAGTACCAATACGCTCAGCGTTTACGATGCATAGCGGTTCGGGATGGAAGATACGCACACGTGCAAGAGCGCAAATTATTAATCCCACGCATATAATACGAAAGAGCAGATGGTTGGGAAATGTATTAGATCATTAGAACCAGATAAGAAAAGAACAGTAATTGAAAGAAAATAAAAATTAACGGAGGGTATTGTGTTAGAAGCAAAATATTATAGGGATTATCGTCATAATTATATGATATTACGATGCGAAAAGGGAGGGATTTCCGGAAGTTATCAGCATAAAATTCTTACTTCGGGTAAGATTGGGGAGATTCTCAGATGCTCTGTGCGGCATATCAATGGCGTTACATATTATTATTATGATGTTAGTTCAAGAACGACATTAGAGGGCTTATACCGGGGTAAACAGATGTCTTATGATCAGGTAAAAGAAGTTTTGTGTCAGCTTTACGGAATATGTGAGAAGCTGGCAGGATATTTTATGGAAGAAACTGGATTGGTATTACTGCCGGAGCATATTTACTATGATATTACCAACAATAAATATATAGGGCTGTATTATCCTGATTATCAAATGGAGGATGCGGATGCATACAGACCACTTATGGATTTTCTGTTAGAGCATATTGATACAGAAGACACACACTTAACAGAGGCTGTTTACCGGCTCTGTGAGATGGCAGAAGAAAACCATTTTTGTATTGAGGATGCACTCAGAGTATTGGAGAGCAGGGAAGAGTCTGTGCATGAAGCAGTTCGGGAACCGGAACAGGTCCCGGTATGGGAGGAGCCACAGGAGCAGATAACAGATGGACAGGGAATGTATAATGGAATTGAAGAAATACAGATTGAAGAGCCTCGTTGTGAAACGCCTCGAAAAAAGAACTTATTTTATCCGGTTTTTATGATCCTGTCAATAATCGGGATTGCAGGAGCGTTGGCTGTTTGCAGCATCTATGAATTGACGCAGGAAGAACAACTAACAATCTATGGTTCAGTGGCAGCTATGGGAGCGTGTCTGCTGATCTGTCTTATAGGAATGATCAGCAGTAGGAAGAAAGCGGTTGGAAAAACGGGATCTGGGAAGGAATCAAATCAGGATGCGGCAGAAGAATCCAGAAGTAAATCGGCAAGGGAGTATTTTGTAAACGAAGAAATCTTACCACTGGAACACATAATCAGCCGGGACATGAATCTGGATGTGCCGGAGAATAGACCGATGCTATACCAATCTGCACATTACAATAATGAGAAACCTTATCATATGCGGGCAGATTCAATGCAAGAGGGCGCAAACTACGGCAACACAGTCTTCTTCGATGAGAGAAGAACAGAAGAATATAAATTATATGCAGTAGATAAGAAGAATAAAAGGCATATTGAGCTGAAACAATTTCCGTGTACCGTAGGGAAAATGGCAGGATGTGTCGATTATGTGCTTGCGGATGATTCTGTCAGCAGAATACATGCCCGATTCGATAAACAAGGTGAGAAGGTATTGATGACTGATATGAATTCCACCAACGGAACTTATAAGAATGGTCTCCGAATGCAGCCTCAGGAAACTGTGGAAATTGAGCCGGGAGATGAGATTCGTTTTGGCAGCCTGAATTATTGTTACAGGTAATTTATTTGACAGGACATACTGAAAATGATAACCTCAAATAGTAGTTATTTGACTTACAAATATTTGGAGTATGTCATGATATCAGAACAAATTGAACATTTGTTTTATGAAAACGGATATAACAAAACTCCGTCTAATCTGCCGGAGTTCACATTTTACTGGCGCAAAGAGAATCAGGGTGTCATAGTAATTTTTGTCATTGATTATCGGCAGGGACTTTATATTTCCGAGGATCAGTATGTGCATATGAAAGAGAGAGTTGTCGAGTTTTTTCGGGCAAGAGGAGAGAGGGACATTCATATTTTGTCCTTGATTTTAAGTGCAGATACGGAGAAGGCAAAGAAACTGTGTGTCAGTGACAGCTTCTGCTGGATGATCGATACAAATGTAATACGCTTGATCATTCATGAGAATCAGGTGGCGGATTTCTATGGATGGAAGACGATTTTGGAAGATTTCGTTGTACAGCCGTCGCGCTATGCGCAGAACAATGACGCTTGCCCGGAAGGTACAGGGACATCTGACCGGAAAGTTCAGGCGCAGGAGAAATGGGGCAGAGAGCAGATTGCCAGAATGCCATGGGTAAATGTTTGCTTAGTGGTAATCAACGTGATCGTATTTCTGATATGTACATTTACCGGGGAACTGTTATATAATAAAGGGGCGTTCGGCATAAGAGAAATTATGAGTGATAAATCATATTACCGAATGTTTACTTCCATGTTTCTCCACTCGGATATACGACATCTTTTCAGTAACATGATTGTTTTATATTATGTCGGAGAGATTGTGGAGAAGAAAGTAGGACATATCCCGTATGTGATTATTTATTTTCTCTCAGGGATTGCGGGAGATATTTTTTCTATGGGCTATGAGCTTTTGTCAGGAGATTATTACAGTTCGGTGGGAGCCAGCGGTGCGGTTTTTGGTGTGGAAGGAGCGCTGCTTCTCTTGATTCTGCTGCATCACGGCAGGATGGAATATGTTACAACAGGGAGACTGGTTTTTGCGATTGCATTTTCTCTTTATTGCGGATTTACCAGCAGCTATGTTAATAATGCGGCACACATAGGAGGCGTTCTTATGGGCTTTGCGGCGGCAGCAGTCATCGTAATGTTGTGCCCTCATGTCAGAACGGGAAAGGATAGATATATCAATGAAAGTTAACATTTATTACGGTGGAAGAGGACTGATGGATGATCCGACTCTTTTTGTTATCAATAAGATGAAGGAAGTGTTAGAAGAGCTTCGCGTAACTGTGGAATATTTTCAGTTGTATGAATTGAAGAACAATATTACGACACTGCCACAGAGCTTAAAGGATGCCGATGGCGTTATTCTGGCAACCACAGTCGAATGGTATGGGATAGGCGGATATATGCAGCAGTTTCTGGATTCCTGCTGGTTGTATGGGGATAAAGAGAAGATCAGCCAGATCTATATGTGTCCGATTGTGATGTCAACCACATACGGGGAGAGAGACGGTAAGCTGGATCTGATAACCGCATGGGAAATTCTAGGCGGACTGCCCTGTGACGGTATTTGCGGGTATATTGCGGATACATCCATATTGGAGGAAAACGAAGAATACATTCGTATCATAGAGAAAAAGGCGGAGAATCTGTACCGTACGATCAATCAGAGAATGGCATGTCTGCCAACCAGTAATCAGGCGGTAAAACAAAAGGTTGCTATTACCAAGAATATCAGCTTTACACCGCAGGAATCAGAGCAGCTTTCTCAGTATGTGTCGGATGATACTTATGTGCAGAGGCAGAAGGCAGATATTCAGGAACTGGCGAGCATGTTCCGCGATATGATGGGCAGTAATGAGAAGGAAGACACTACAGAATTTATCAAAGAAATTCAGGAGCATTTCAAGCCACAGCCCGGATTGGCAGGAAGCTATAAGGTAGTGATAGAAGGGAAGAAGACACCGCTTATCATAGAAGTGAACGGAGGTAATCTGCAATGTTTCTACGGTGTGGGAAGCCGTGTGGATGTAGAGATGCAGATGACAAGAGAAGTTTTCATGGACATTATTACGGGTAAGAATACGTTTCAAGCTTCTTTCATGGCAGGAGATGTGAAGATGAAAGGAGACTTTAAAGTTTTAAGAGCGCTGGATCAGGTACTGATATTTGGCGTAAACCCATAAATTCTAATATGTATGAGATAAGGAGAGGATAAAATGAAGGTTGGTAATTGTATTTTTTGTAAAATTGCGAACGGAGAGATTCCGTCCAAAACATTATATGAGGATGATAAGTTCCGTGTGATTCTGGATCTTGGACCGGCAACAAGGGGACATGCTTTGATTCTGCCGAAAGAGCACTATGCAAATCTGTATGATCTGCCTGAGGATCTGGCGGGAGAAACTATGAAGCTGGCGAAGAGAATGGTATCTCAGATGACAGAACGTTTGGGATGTGAAGGATTTAATCTGATACAGAATAATGGTGATATGGCAGGACAGACCGTTTTTCATTTCCATATGCATATGATTCCGAGATATCAGGCGGACGGTCAGAAGATCGGCTGGAAACCTCTTGAGGTTTCTCAGGAAGAATTGGAAGAAGTTAAGAATGAAATTGTGGGCTGATAGTAGTTTTGAAAGGACATAAGGAATAGATGCGAACAATAGATGTAGCAGATATTACACAGAACATTAAACAGATGTGTATTGAGGCAAACCATTTTCTGACCGGGGACATGGACGAGGCCATGAAACGGGCTGTAGAAGAAGAGAAGGCGCCGCTTGGCAGGCAGATTCTATGTCAACTTCAGGATAATCTTAAGATTGCCGGAGAAGATATGATACCGATCTGTCAGGATACGGGAATGGCAGTAATCTTCATGGAGATTGGGCAGGAAGTGCATTTTGAGGGCGGCTCTTTAACAGATGCGGTCAACGAAGGCGTCAGACAGGGATATACAGAAGGGTACTTGAGAAAATCCGTGGTGAAAGACCCGATACTTCGAGAGAATACCAAGGATAATACACCTGCTGTCATTCATTATGAAATGGTTGAAGGCGATCAGGTGAAGATCACGGTGGCGCCGAAAGGTTTCGGCAGCGAGAATATGAGC
>CAMXBD010000188.1 GCA_947179245.1 uncultured Lachnospiraceae bacterium
TATTGATACCGATTCTTACCGGTGTTTATCTTCTGGTGAGAAAAGAATATACGAACCGGAAGCACCTTCTTGCGATTTCGGGAACAGGATTTGTCGTGACAGGAATATTAGTCATCTGCGCAATTATACTGGCAAACAATACGTCTTTTATATTGTTTTATCTGACTAAAACTCTGCCGATCATGTTTACAGTTGATGAGATGAGTATCCTGTTTTCACTGGTGTCATTAATCATCTTCATCTGTGCCGGATTTTTCTCCTTCGAGTACATGAAACATGAGACAAAAGAAAAACGTTACTATGGCTTTTATCTGATTGTTTACGGCGTGCTGAACGCACTGTGTTTTGCGGGAAACTTAGTTACCTTTTATCTGTTTTTTGAGATGCTGACATTATCATCCATGCCTCTTGTACTCCATAATGGCAGCCGTGAAGCTGTCATGGCAGGATTAAAATATATATTCTACTCTCTTTGCGGTGCATATATGTCATTATTCGGTATTTATTTTATCTATCGTAACAGTGACACGCTTAAGTTCGCCGCTGGAGGCGTGTTAAATGAGAATGTCGGATCATATGGCGGAATCCTTTTGATTGCGGCAATGGTCATGATCATTGGTTTTGGTGTCAAAGCAGGTATGTTTCCAATGCATGCATGGCTGCCCGCCGCTCATCCGGTTGCTCCGGCTCCGGCTTCCGCGGTACTCTCCGCAGTGATCGTCAAAGCCGGTGTATTGGGAATCATCCGTGTCATCTATTATATTTTCGGCACCTCTTTCCTACGCGGAACATGGGTACAGACTACATGGCTGATCCTTACACTGATTACAGTTTTTATGGGTTCCATGCTTGCATACAGAGAACCTGTATTAAAGAAAAGATTAGCTTACTCCACGGTGAGCCAGCTTTCCTATATATTGTTCGGTCTTGCCACTATGGAAGCAGAATCCGTGACGGGTTCTCTTCTCCACGTGCTCGCCCACGCATTAATTAAAGCAGCCTTATTCCTCTGCGCCGGAGCCATTATCTACACTACCGGCAAAATGAGGGTAGAAGAGCTGCGTGGTATCGGCAAAGAAATGCCCCTCACTATGTGGTGTTACACCATTGTTTCTCTGGGATTAATCGGCATTCCGCCCACCGGGGGCTTCGTCAGCAAATGGTATCTGGCAATCGGTAGTTTATCTGCTGCCATTCCTGTATTCCGTTGGCTGGGACCGGTTATTCTTCTTGTCAGCGCACTACTGACAGCCGGTTATCTGCTGCCGATGGCAATTCACGGTTTCCTGCCGGGAGCAGATTATGATTATTCAAACTTTAGGAAGCGGGAACCCTCCCTCTTTATGACGATGCCAATCTTAATTATGACAATATTGTCAGTTTTAATCGGATTATTTCCGACACAGCTTGTTGATTATCTGACACAATTTGTCAGCCTGATCGTATAGGAAAGGAAGACAATTATGATTATATTAGTGATATTAATTCCCTTTATTGCAGGTATTCTTGTACCTCTGCTTCCTTTTAAAAAAAGAAGCCACTGGGAAATTTTTCTGGAATGCGTCGTTATTCTTAACAGCATTCTGGTATGGTATCTGTTACTGCATCATTCGGACAGTACTTTCCTTCTGGCACACTTTACGGGTGATCTGTCTATCAGCTTCAAAGTAGATGGTATGGGAATGACTTTCGCCGGTCTGGTCTCCGCACTGTGGCCCTTTGCCACTCTGTATGCGTTTGAGTATATGACCAAAGAAAAGCATGAAAAGGTATTCTTCCTGTTTTATACTGTGACTTATGGCGTCACTCTCGGTATCGCACTTTCCGCAAACCTGCTGACCATGTACTTCTTCTACGAACTGTTGACGCTGGTTACCGTGCCGCTTGTCATGCATACATTGACCAGAGAAGCGATTCTCGCCAGCCGGAAATATCTGTACTATTCACTTGGCGGTGCGGCTTTCGCTTTCATTGGACTGATCATGATTATTGTCTATGGAACAACTACCGATTTTGTATTAGGCGGTATTTTAGATCCGGCTAAAATCGGCGACCGCACAAATGTACTTTTATTTGTCTATGTCATGGCTTTCATGGGATTCGGCGTAAAAGCCGCTGTCTGCCCTTTTAACTCATGGCTTCCCCAAGCCGGTGTGGCACCCACTCCGGTCACGGCGCTTCTACATGCTGTTGCCGTCGTAAAATCCGGCGCCTTTGCAATCATACGACTGACTTACTACAGCTTCGGTACAGATTTCTTAAGAGGTACATGGGCACAGAACGTTGTCATGCTGATTGTCATGTTTACAATCGTATACGGTTGCAGCCGCGCCGTCAAAGAAACACACCTTAAGAGAAGATTGGCGTACTCCACCATCAGTAATCTATCCTATATTCTGTTTGGTGCAGTGATCATGACCCCTCTCGGTCTGGTGGGCGCGCTGTCACATCTTGTATTTCATGCAGTGATCAAGATATCTTCCTTCTTCTGTGCCGGTGCCATCATCCACCAGACAGAAAGAAACTATGTACATGAACTGGACGGCATGGGATATAAAATGCCGTGTATATTCGGTATTTTTACGGTATCTGCTCTTGCCCTCATGGGCGTGCCCGGTCTTGCTGGATTTCTCAGCAAATGGAATCTGGCTGCTGCCGCTGTGGACAGCGGAAATGTAATTGCCTATTTCGGCATTGCCTGTCTGCTGATTTCTGCTTTGCTGACTGCAATCTATATGATGTCGATCGTGGTCCGCGCATTCTTTCCCGGCAAAGATTTTGACTACCATGCACTTGACGGTATCAAAGACCCGAACTGGAAAATGCTCCTGCCATTGTTTATATTTACGATCTTTATGATAGTATTCGGTGTTTACTCCCAGCCGCTTGTGAACTTCTTCCAAGAAGTGGCTGCGGGATTGTGGTCATTTTCCTAATAGAATTTAAAGTGAGGCTTAGATTATGAATATACTAATATGTTTAATTGTATTCCTGCCGATGGCAGCTGCATTTATCAGCTACATCATAGGACGGTTCCAAAAAGATGCGCGCAGTTATTTCGCGGATATTGTGACAGGTATTACTTTTGCATTTTCCTTGTATGTCTTTGTGCAGACATTAACGCTTAGAGCTCCGGGAATCCTCGTTGAGATTCCTTATATCTGCGGTATGGGACTCCACTTTACACTGGATGGTTTTCGCGCTATGTATGGCATGATCGCCGCATTTATGTGGTTTATGAGCACACTTTTCTCCAAAGAATACTTCGCCCATTACCACAACCGCAACAGATATTATCTGTTCTTGTTACTCACGCTGGGCGCAACGGAGGGTGTGTTCTTTTCCGCTGATTTCTTCACCACCTTTATCTTTTTCGAGATCATGTCCTTTACCTCCTATATGTGGGTAGCGCATGATGAGAAGAAAGAATCACTACGCGCTGCTGCCACTTATCTTGCAGTGGCAGTAATAGGCGGCTTAGTGATGCTGATGGGTATTTTCCTTCTCTATGACGTGACAGGAACACTTTTCTTCAATGATCTGATAAAGGCGTATACTACTTACGGTCTGCTTAGTTCTCTGAGCACAAGCTGTAAACAGCTCTGGATTGCCGGCATTTGCATGTTGTTTGGCTTCGGCGCTAAAGCAGGCGCCTTCCCGCTTCATATCTGGCTGCCAAAGGCACATCCGGTAGCTCCTGCTCCAGCATCTGCATTGCTGTCAGGTATTCTGACCAAAGCGGGCATGTATGGCATTCTGATTCTGACTGCCTACATCTTCTTAGGCGACACTGCATGGGGCAGCCTGATCCTGATTCTCGGCGTATGCACTATGGTGATTGGAGCGCTACTGGCGCTGTTCTCCATTGATCTCAAAAGAACTCTTGCATGTTCATCCGTCTCCCAGATTGGATTTGTTCTTGTAGGTGTTGGTGTGTCCGGACTTCTGGATGAGGAAAATCTGCTGGCAGTGCGCGGCAGTATGCTCCACATGGTCAATCACTCCCTGATTAAACTTGTTCTGTTTATGGCTGCCGGCGTAGTCTTTATGAATGTGCATAAATTGGACTTAAATGATATTCGCGGTTTCGGGCGCAAGAAACCTCTGCTCAACTATATTTTCCTGATGGGTGCCCTCGGTATCGGCGGTGTACCTCTCTGGAATGGTTATATCAGCAAAACTTTGATTCATGAGAGTATTGTGGAATATATTGAACTCGTCCATGAAGGTCAGGCTTTCGGTATATTTAATTTAGGAATGCTTCGTGGAATTGAATGGGCATTTTTGATCAGCGGCGGATTGACGGTCGCTTACATGACTAAGCTGTATGTGGCGCTTTTTGTTGAACAAAATACAGACGAATCGATACAAAATAACTTCGATTCCTTAAAAGGAAAGTATATGAATAAAGCCAGCTCTTTTGCCCTGACTGTCAGCGCTACTCTTCTTCCCATTATGGGCTTTGCGCCTCATATCGTGATGGACAGACTGGCTGATATGGGACAGGGATTCATGCAGGTGCCAAATTTAAACGAATCGATTGCCTATTTCTCTTTGACAAATCTAAAAGGCGCTGTGATATCTCTTGCGATTGGTGCATTAGTTTATCTTGTTATTGTCAGACTGTGGATGATGCAGCCCGCAACGGGCAAAGCTGCAGAGAATCATGACGTTCGTGCTGCCTCTGTTGCTGGATCATCTGTTTTTGTTGTGCGACGTAAGAAAGAATATGTGAACCGGTGGAATAAATATTTGGATTTGGAAAATCTTATCTACCGTCCTGTACTGCTCAAGATACTGCCCTTTCTGTTCGGCGTACTCTGCCGTGTATTGGACAGCTTTGTGGACACAATAGTCGTCCTTCTCAGGAAGACACTGTACAAAGACAGTAAACTTCCTCATGAGCTTTCGGAAGGAACTCCGCTGACACATATGACCGCCTGTATTGCAGAGTTCTTCCAGCAGATTGGCAACAAAACATTCCGTAGAAAACATCCTGCATCTGTGGACTACGATCACCGGTTTGCGATGATTCATGAAGAATGGGCGGAAAACCGCACGATGATTGCGCGAAGCATGTCCTTCGGACTGCTGCTGTTCTGTATTGGATTACTTGCAATGATTGGGTATTTGTTTATTATGGATATATT
>CAMXBD010000189.1 GCA_947179245.1 uncultured Lachnospiraceae bacterium
CAATATAAATAACAGGAGGTATTATTATGATAGCAATAGGCAGTGATCACGGCGGATATGATTTAAAAGAGATAGTTATCGCCCATTTGAAAGAGCAGGGAATTGAGTGTAAAGATTATGGATGCGCAGATAAAAGTTCCTGTGACTATCCCATCTATGGGCGTGCTGTTGCTGAGGCGGTAGCCAAAGGAGAATGTGAGAAGGGCATTGTCATTTGTACAACAGGTATAGGAATTTCCATTACGGCAAATAAGGTTAAGGGAATCCGGTGTGCGCTGTGCGCAGATACACTGACAGCACAGATGACCAGATTGCACAATGATGCAAATGTTCTGGCTATGGGCGGCGGAATTGTCGGTCCCAATCTGGCAATCAGTATTGTAGATACTTTCCTTAACACGGAGTTCTCAGAGGAAGAGAAACATTGTAGAAGAGTGGGATTGATTGAACAGTAGTAGTGCGTGTAAATGAATGCGGAGGAAGTTTATGAGAGGCGTGCGGAAAGCAGCTGTCTTAATGACGCTGGTTCTCTTGCTGGGACTTGCAACCGTCACCGTTCAAGCGACGGAGGAGACACGTCAGAAGATTAATCAGGCTGAACAGGAGAAAAGAGAGACGGAATCCAAACTGGATGAGACGGAAGACAGACTGGAAGGATTGAATGAGCAGAAGGATTCCCTCCAAGGCACTTTGACAACTTTAAATACCGAACTTTCTCAGGTGAGTAATAATTTGAGCGATCTTGAGACGAAGATTGCTGATAAGGAGACAGAGATAGACACGCTGAATGGTAAGATCGATCAGGTACAGGCAGAGCTTCAGGAGGCGATACAACTCAAGGATGAACAATATGAGACCATGAAGCAGCAGATCAAATTCATGTATGAGAGAAGCGATTATCTGTATCTGGAGATGTTTTTGTCAGCAGGAAGCTTCTCTGATTTCCTGAACAGAAACAATTATATTGAGCAGTTATCAGCCTATCAGCAGAAAGTGCTTCAGGAATATAAAGATGCTCAGGCGCAGATGGAAGCTAAGGAAGAGGAATTACAGCTTGCTTTGGTACAGCTGGAAGAAGATAAAGAAGAGCTGGATGATTATAAAGAGCAGGTTGTGGTGGAACAGAACCGTGTGGCGGGGCTGGTAAACCAGACATCCAGTTCCATCAATGCAACGGCAGCCCAGATATCGGAAGCGGAGGCACAGGCGCTTGCTTATGAGAAGCAGATTAAAGAACAGGAAGAGAATATTACAGTATTAAAAGCAAAACTGGCGGAAGAGATTCGTATGGCTGAATTGGCGGCGCAATCGAGCTGGCGTGATATTTCAGAGGTGAGTTTTGCAGAAGGGGATAGGTATTTACTGGCAAATCTTATCTACTGTGAAGCGGGAGGAGAACCTTACGCCGGAAAAGTTGCAGTGGGCTCCGTCGTAATCAACAGAGTGTTAAGTTCGGTTTATCCGGATACAATAACGGGTGTTATATATCAGAATAAACAGTTCTCTCCGGTGGCGAGCGGACGATTGGCGCTGGCACTGACGGAAGGAAGGGCAACTTCTGACTGCTACAGGGCAGCGGACGAGGTTATGAGCGGCACCACTACTGTAGGTAATTGTGTCTATTTCAGAACGCCGGTAGACGGCGTCACACCGAAATATACGATCGGCGGGCACATTTTCTATTAACAAGGCGGAGATGCCGGTTTTGTCACTTGGAAATATTAGTATAATCTTCGGTAGGTTTCTGCAGGCTGGAGAAATCTCCGGCGTAAATGATCTTGAGCAGATGATCCAGACGCAGAAGAGCTTTTTTGAGCATATCTTCGGAGAGAATACCGGATTCTCTGGCAGTGACCAGTTCATCCAGATCGACGACTTTCACAAAGCCGTCAGGATAGATAACAACATCTGCCAGAAGATCCGTGACAATATATGTATCAGTAGAAATATCATAGTTATAATCCACAATATCGCAATACCAGTAGAGCAGGGAATTATCTTCTTTATAAAATCTGCTTACTTTAATACCTTCTGTCAGATAGTAACAGGAGTAACCGTGATGAAGGTCTTTGCGGGGCTTTAAGGAATTCCAGCCGGTCACGATGATCTTATCGTCACGATGCACTATAGTGTCGTCTTTCAATAGGATACATTCGTCGGGAATCAGTCTTTTGCGATATAGAGTCGGATTTGCCATAGTACCTCCTGCGCGGATTGCCATTGAAGTGCCGTCACAATAAGTATATTGCTTGGACACGGATGATTAGTATATGCCATTATTCTTATACGTTACGTTACACTGACAAGGATAAAAAGTCAATGTTATTTATCCAATTTTGCTGGACATTATTCCTATAAGTGAGTATAATTCTATACGTAGGCGATATTTTCCAAATTGAAGAAGGGAAAGGCAGTGAAGTACAACAAAAATGTTTATCAGGCACTTATGATGATAAGTCAGTTTGCTATTAACATGCTGGTTCCTATTTTTATATGTTCCTTTGCAGGAATGTTTCTTGATCGAAGGTTTGGAACGTCATATTGGACGGTGTTGCTTTTTTTTGTTGGTGCGCTGGCAGGGTTTACCAACGTATTCAAGTTTGCAAGGAAAATATATGAGACACCTGCGGTAACACGCAGACGGAGCACGAAGAAACAGAGTGATAAAGAGGAAGAAGAATGAGTATGAAGAAGAAAATCGATCCGACTTTGTTTGATTTGTGTCTGGGTATTTTTCTGTATGGTATTGTGTTTCAGATTGTGCTGTTGCTTTTTTCGAGAGAAGTTTCTTACAGTTTAGGACTTTGGATAGGAGTCGTTCTTGCTGCTGCGGGATCTGTACATATGTGGTGGTCTTTAGACAGAGGGATGGATCAGGCATCCAAGCAGGCGGCGAAGACGATTGGAACAAACAATTTGATCAGATATTTTGTATTGGTGGTTGTTATGTTCGTATTGATTTATACGGACTTTGCCAACCCGATATTTATGTTTTGCGGCTATATGGGAATGAAGATATCGGCATATCTTAATCCGTGGCTGCGTAAAATCAGTGAGAAAGTATTTAAAATATAGCATAAGAGAATGAGGAGGTGATAGCATGGGACAGGGAATTCTTCTATCTGCAGGCGCTGATATTGATTTTATGATTCATGGAGTTTTTTCTTATGAGCTGTTTGGGCAAACTGTGTGGATCACGACTACACATGTATGCGTATTGATCGTTATGCTTGTGATTATCGGCTTCTGCATTGCGGCAAACCGCGCTGTCAAACATGCGTCGGACGTTCCGGGTACATTCCAGAATATCGCAGAACTTGTAGTAGAGATGTTAGACAATATGATTGGCGGAGTTATGGGTAAATTCAGCCCGAAGTTCCGTAATTATATTGGAACCATCTTTATTTTTATTCTGCTCAGTAATATCTCGGGACTGTTTGGTCTAAGACCACCGACTGCGGATTACGGTGTGACGTTTGCCATGGGTATCATGACATTTACGTTGATTCATTTCAACAAATTCAAATACCAGAAGGTAAAGGGAGTCATTGCAGGACTGTGTGATCCATGGCCGATATGGGCGCCGATTAATATTATTGGTGACGTGGCGGTTCCAGTTTCGTTGTCATTGCGTTTGTTTGCGAATGTCTTATCTGGCACTGTTATGACAGCGCTTGTATACGGACTGCTCTCTAAGATAGCGCTTGTCTGGCCGGCGGCGCTGCATGTGTACTTTGATTTGTTTTCTGGAGCAATTCAGACATATGTATTCTGTATGTTGACTATGACGTACATTACGGATGCCTGTACAACAGAAGGGTAGATTCTTCGTTCTCTTCGAGTTCGCGAAGATGCACAGCATCTTATAAGTAATATCTCGCAATTGAGCGAAGCTCATAATCGAAATTATTCGATTTTTTATTGTATAGGAAATTTCTTCGTTCTCTTCGAGTTTGCGAAGCAAATCTCGCAATTGAGCGAAGCTCAATTTTTTTAAGTCTAAAAGGAGGAAATAAAAATGGGAGAATTTAACACAAACTTTATTTTAGGATGTTCGGCAATTGGTGCAGGACTTGCGGTTATCGCAGGTATCGGCCCCGGTGTTGGACAGGGTATTGCGGCAGGTCATGCGGCAGCAGCAGTAGGAAGAAATCCGGGTGCAAAATCCGATGTTACCTCTACTATGTTATTAGGTCAGGCCGTTGCAGAGACTACAGGTTTGTATGGTTTGTTGATTGCAATGCTGCTCTTATTCGTTAAACCTTTAGTACCTTAAAAAAGACATGAAGAAGAGATGAAGTTATACTAAGGCTGTAAAGGACACAGCCTAAGTACAACTAAGTCATCTCTAAGAGAATGCACAAAGATGCATTCTCTGTGAGCAGGGAAGAACTTAGCAATATTATGAAAAGTTATTCCGGCTTACAATGGTACAGACATTGTGAAGAAAGGAGGATAAGAGCTTGAGTACATTAGCAACACAGATGGTACTGGCATCTGCAGAGATGGAACCGAGACTTTTTGACTTGGATCTGCAGCTGATCGCCGATTCCGTCTTGATGATCATTGCGGTATTTACGCTGTTTTTAATCGCATCACACCTGTTATTCAATCCTGTGAGAGACATGATGCAGAATAGACAGAACAGGATTAAGAGTGAACTCGAAACCGCGGCATCTGATATGGAAAATGCGCGTGCGCTCAAAGAGGAGTACGAAGCCAAATTGAAAGATATTGACAAAGAGGCTGAGGCAATTCTTGGTGAAGCCAGAAAGAAAGCGCTTGCGAGCGAGAATAAGATCGTGTCGGATGCAAAAGAAGAAGCGGCGAGAATCATCGAGAGAGCCGGCGTGGAAGCTGAGCTGGAGAAGAGCAAGGCAGTAGATGAAGTGAAACGCGAAATGGTGGTTCTGGCATCCTTGATGGCAGGCAAAGTTGTAGATGCGGCGATCGATACGACCGTTCAGGACAGCTTGATTGAAGAAACGTTGAAAGAAATAGGTGAGGGCACATGGCTAAGCTAATTTCAAA
>CAMXBD010000190.1 GCA_947179245.1 uncultured Lachnospiraceae bacterium
TCATTAAATAGAAACATGACACCGGAACAAATGAATTTAGGAGGACGGAGGTGTAAACATGGCGAACATTCTTGTGTGCGACGATGATAAGGAGATCGTGGATGCGATAGAAATATATCTGCTTCAGGAAGGATATACGATTTTTAAGGCTTATGATGGCGAACAGGCAATAAAAGTCTTGAAGGAGCAGCAAATCCATTTACTTCTGATTGATATCATGATGCCGAAATTAGACGGTATTCATGCAACGTTAAAGATAAGAGAATATTCCAGCATTCCGATCATTATTTTGTCGGCAAAGTCGGAGGATAATGACAAGATACTCGGTCTGAACATAGGAGCGGACGATTATGTAACGAAGCCGTTTAATCCTTTAGAACTTGTTGCCAGAGTGAAGTCTAATCTGAGAAGATATACTACACTCGGCAATCTGAATGCAGAGAATAATGCACTTTTCCAAGTGGGCGGATTGTGTATTAACGATGATACCAAAGAAGTGACGGTGGATGGAGAGACTGTAAAACTGACACCAATCGAATATAATATTCTTTTGCTGCTCGTGAAAAACTGTGGCAGAGTATTTTCTATTGATCAGATTTACGAGAGTATATGGAATGAAGAAGCGATAGGTGCCGATAACACAGTGGCGGTACATATCAGACACATTCGTGAGAAGATTGAGATCAATCCGAAGGAACCCAGATATCTGAAGGTAGTGTGGGGCGTCGGATATAAGATTGAGAAGCAGTAGGCTGTATAATCCGGTATCCGGTCTGATGCGCTCGGTTTGATAAACATGTAAGTGTTTGGAATGGAGATAGAGATGGGAAAAGAAGAAAAGGAAAAGAAAAGAAGAAAGCCTAAAAAAGGAAACCGTATGTTGCGAAAGCTGCTATGTATCTTACAGCATGTGGCGTTAGGAGTCATGATACTTTCCGTTTTTGTAGTGGTCTGTGGCTCCACGGTCGAAGTCAAGGGATTCAGAAACAGTATTATAGCGTTTAACAGGGGATATTGGTATCAGGGCAGTGTGTATGAGGATTCAGATATTTTTAACGGGATTTTCGGATATGCCGTGGCTGATATTATCCGGTATGGCGTTGTGAGCGGTCAGCTGGAGACGGATGGTAGTTTTGACAGCAGTAAGCCGATAGATGTCACGGCATATAATTACCGTGATATAGGGATGCCGGACCGCTATGTGACAGCGGATTATCGTCTCGGAGATCTGCTGAAATGGGAAAACTACGGGTTTGAATGGACAAATACAGAGATGACGCGGTCACAGGCGGCGGATTTTTTGTCTGACAAGACACGGGTGACTGTCATTGATCCTCAGAGCGAATATTATAATACTTCGGATGCCAATTATTTAAAATCGGACGTAGAGTCTTATACATTTGTGAATGATGTGTCGTCCAATCAGATATGGACAGATACGGATATCGATGGGTTTGTGGATGGATATCGCGCTAACGGTGCCGCGCTGCTTCCTTCCGGTTCGGGAGAGGCTGAGACAGAAATATTGGAAGTTGACCCGGAGGCGGGATATACGGATTCGGATGATGCAATAAATACTTATGCCATTATGGTCAACCGTTATAAGACTGTGGAAGGGAAGAATCTGGAAGAGTATGTATCCGACTGGGACATCTACTATGACCTGTGTCACAATGTACAGAATGCAGCTAAGAGTCTGGCTTACAATTATCAGGAGTATTTAGATTACGGAGAATATTTTAATCCCAAAAATTCTAACGTGACATACCTGATCATGAAAACTGTAGGAGACGAGACTCAGATTTACAGTAATTTAAATACGAAGAATGACATAGAGAAAGTTACGGAGTTCATGGCGGATAGCGACGGAACAGATCATGAACTTGTAAATAAAGCGGGTAAGTATATCTATTACAGTCCATCTGATATGACATATCAGACGAACACTACGATTGCCGAAGGAACAGTAAGGGAAATTTTGAATAGTTACGATTATGCTTATCCTGAAAGCGTAAAGATATGGATCAATGTGGATACTACATATCCGGTTTCGGATGTGTTTATGCAGGGAGCAATAGGATTTCAGAATTATACACCTTATTTCTGGCAGTGGATTGCGGCAGCACTATCAGCGCTAATCCTGTATCTGGTCTTATTATTCTATTTGACAATGGCGGCAGGCAGAGATATTGACGAGGAAGGAAAACAGTATATTCGTCTGGAAACTTTTGACAGTGTACCTACAGAAGTGATGCTTTTGATTGCAGTCGGCGCTTGGGTTTTAGCAGTATGGATATTCATTGTCATTGTTGAACTGGCTAATGTAGACATTGTCGATATTGTATCGACTTCGGACGGCGTGATCTATGAAGAGTGGTTTAAGGTGCTTCTTGTGGCGGGAGTGTTCGTTGCAGATGCAGTCCTCATGTTTTTTTACTACAGCTTTGTCAGAAGGATCAAGGCAAAGACGTTATGGAAAAACAGTTACTTGCGAAAGTTTGCACACAAAATTAAAAAATTCATATGGAAAGTATATGATAACGGAAATATTGTACTTCGGACATGGGTTCCTTATGGGGCATTCCTGATGTTTAATTTTATTATGCTTTTATGTGCGTTTGTAACTGATGGATTCAGAAGAGCTATAGCGCTTCTGATTGCAGTCGCGCTGGATTTTCTAGTGGGTAATCTGCTCTATCGGAATACGAAGGAAAAGCAGGATATTGTAAACGGTATCGAGACAATTGCCAGCGGAGCATTGGAATATCAGGTGAATACGGATAATATTCACGGTGATAATCTGACACTGGCGCATTCTGTCAACAGTATCGGTAAGGGCATTAAGGATGCAGTTGAGATCAGCATGAAGGATGAACGTATGAAGGCTGATCTGATTACGAATGTTTCTCATGATATTAAGACACCGCTCACATCTATTATCAACTATGTGGATCTTATTAAGAGGGAGCAGGTGAATAATGAGAAAGTGCAGAATTATATCCGGGTACTTGATGAGAAATCCCAGCGCCTGAAGCAGCTGACGGATGATCTTGTGGAAGCCAGTAAGATCTCTTCCGGAAATATTAACCTGCATTTTGAGAAGATTAATCTGACGGAATTGATGAATCAGACTGTTGGTGAATTTTCTGAAAAATTTGAGCAGAAGAATCTTACGACGGTTATGAATGTCAACGCACCTAATACGATAATTGAGGCGGACAGCCGGAGAATATGGCGCGTGATAGAAAATCTGTTCAACAATATATTTAAGTACGCTATGGAGGGTACGCGGGTCTATCTGACGATAGATAATTTACCGGACAATGTGGGGTATATTGCATTGTCAGTTAAGAATATATCTGCATCTCCCCTTAACTGCAACCCTGATGAACTGACAGAGAGATTCATCAGAGGTGATGAATCGAGAACGACGGAGGGGAGCGGACTCGGATTATCCATTGCAAAGAATTTGACGGAGGCGCAGAAAGGAACGTTTGAGATTCAATTAGACGGGGATTTGTTTAAGGTGATTATGACCTTCCCATTAGCCAGATCGTAAGAGAAATAAAGAGAATATTAGATATATGAAACGCCCGGTTTTCAGTAAAAGATAACCGGGCGTTTCATAGCAAAGTGCTCCGTGTTTTCGAGTTCGCGAAGCGAATCTCGCAATTGAGCGAAGCTCAATTTTTTACAGATCCAGTCCGCTCATTTCACGATTGTTATATTTGTCAAGAATCTGATGGATCTTATCGGTGGGAGTATAGATGTTAGCCATCGATGCATCGTGATTCATGAAATCTATGATAGAGGCGATAAACTTACTCATATCTGCTTCTATATAATAAGTCTTTTCCTGTAATTCGGGCGGCTGGTAACAGAGATTAGTGGAAATGATTCTGTCAAAATAACATTTCTCATAAGCCTCGTCGAAAGCGGAAAGTCCATCGGTAAAAAGTCCGAACGTGCAGCAGATAAAGACACGCTTGGCGTTCATTTTCTTTAATTGTTTGGCGGTATCTATCATACTGCCGCCGGAAGATATCATATCATCAATAATGATGGCGTCCTTGCCGTCAATATTGTCACCCAGAAATTCATGCGCAACAATAGGGTTTTTGCCGTTTACGATGGTGGAGTAATCGCGGCGTTTATAAAACATACCGGCATCCACACCGAGCACGTTGGCAAAATATACGCCTCTGTCCAGTGCACCCTCGTCAGGACTGATTACGATAGTATGCTCTTTATCAATGATAAGGTCTTTTTCCGTGCGAAGCAGCGCGCGGATAAACTGGTAGGGCGGGGTGAAATTATCAAATCCCCGGATGGGAACGGAGTTCTGTACTCTGGGATCATGGGCATCAAAGGTAATGAAATTTGATACGCCCATATCCATCAGTTCTTTGATCGCGTAAGCGCAGTCTAATGATTCCCTTCCGTTCCTTTTATGCTGTCTGCCTTCATAGAGAAAGGGCATAATTACATTGACACGATGTGCCTTACCGTTGATGGCAGCAATGATTCTTTTTAAATCCTGATAATGGTCATCGGGAGACATATGATTGACGTAGCCGTTCATTGTATATGTGATGCTGTGATTACAGACATCCATCAGAATAAAAACGTCTTTGCCCCTGACAGACGAGGAAAGAACACCTTTTGATTCGCCGGTTCCGAAACGCGGGCACTCGACTTCTACAACGTAGTTATCTTCCATATAGCCATGGAAAGCGGGATCTTTCTTGAAATTGTTATCCAGACTCTTGCGGAAATCCACAAGATAATTGTTGACTTTATTTGCCAGAGGCAAAGCAGATTTTGTAGTGAGCAGTTTTACCGGCGCTACCGGCATAGCATGCTTCAATTCTTCTGTATTTGGCATATCGACCTCCTGAACTATTACATTACAAATCAGCCACATACTAACATTTATTTTATATCATTATGCTAGTGACACGTCAAGAAAATTCTAGTAGAATA
>CAMXBD010000191.1 GCA_947179245.1 uncultured Lachnospiraceae bacterium
GACATGATATCATTCAGGCGGTCACTTTCGGTTCACCGGAGGGTGTGATTGCGTTCTGTCAGGGTATTCAGGCGGCAGCTTCTGTGGATAGTTTCGTTACCCCGGAGCCATGGGATATGCCCGGTTATGATTCTCAGGTGATCATGGCGGCAGGAGCTTTCGTATCCGGTTCTTCCATAGAACTCAGTGCGGACGGACCTATTGCACCGCCTTATGCCGTATATTTCCAAGGAGGTCTGACATTCCCACATGCTAAGCTTGGAATCTTGAAAACATTGCAAAATTTAGTCGATCAACAACTGATTACCGCTGACTTTTATAGGGTATAGAATAATCCTGTTTCTTGAAAGTTTTATTAAATTTTGCCAAATTTTGTATACATCAAAAAACTGTTGTGATAAAATGAGCGTTGGGAAAGGAGATTCTCATTCGTATGAGTAAGAATAATTGGGCATGTTTTCTGCTGATTCTGGCAGGGATTGTTATCGGCGGCTTTATCGGAAGCCTGTTTCCGAATACATGGTTGAATTACGGGCAGTCCTTTGGATTATCATCACCGCTTATATTGGATTTAGGAATCTTAAGCATCACGTTTGGGCTTTCCATTAAGATTACGATTGCAAGCATAATAGGTATTGCGGCTGCAGTTGTCATATATCGTTTTATTTAAAATGATCTTCACCCGTCGTTTAAGGAGAGAGAAGCTGTCGGGAAAGAGATTGAATGAAAACAGACAAGTATGAGAACAATGAATATTACAGGATGCAGAATCTTCCATATGAGAAATTTATTTCCTATGGAAGCAGGGCGCTCACCGATTCGGAGCTGTTAGCTATTCTCCTGCGAACAGGCACCCGCGGCATAAACGTGAGGGACCTCGGAGAGACTGTTCTGGCGGAAACAGCGCGCTATGGGAACGGACTGCTGGGACTTTATCATATTCCGTTACAGGAATTGCAGAAGATTGACGGCATTGGCAGAGTGAAAGCGATTCAGTTAAAGACTGTCGCCGAACTTTCCACCAGAATGGCTCAGGCAAAGGCAAAGGTGAAGTTATCATTTCACAGTCCTGAATCTGTGGCGGATTATTATATGGAGCGCTTTAGGCATGAGACTGTAGAGTATATCATGCTTCTGATGCTTGACTCCGGTCTGCATCTCATAGAGGAAAGTATTCTCTCCAAGGGAACTGTCAATGCATCTTTGGTATCGCCCAGAGAGGTATTTATACAGGCTTTACAGGTACAGGCGGCAGGTATTATGCTGCTGCATAACCATCCCGGAGGCAATCCTGTTCCCAGCGAGAACGATATACGGGTCACTGAGCGGATTGAGCAGATTGGTATACTGACAGATATACCGCTTTACGATCATATTATCATAGGGGACAATAAATATTTCAGTTTTAAAGAAGGCAGATTAATGGCTCAGATGCCATGTTCTAAAAGTGCAATACAGGAAAGAGAGGGGTAGCTGTCTTGGCTAACAACGCATTTGGAATTGATTTAGGTACGAGTAATATCAAAATATACAATCGTTCGGATGATGATGTTTTTGTTGAAAAAAATATGATCGCCATCGAAAATAAGAAGAATTTATTCGCATACGGAGATTCGGCTTTCGAGATGTATGAGAAGGCTCCCAGCAATATCAACATCACTTATCCGCTTAGTAACGGTGTAATAGCAGATATTCAGAATATGGAAATGCTGATTAAATATTTCATGAGCGACCTTATGAAAAATAATTTAAAGCCCGCGGATTACTATATTGCCGTGCCTTGGGATGTGACCGAGGTCGAGAAGCGTGCATTTAAGGATCTGATCAAAGAATCCAACGTCAAGGCAAAGAAGGTCATGGTCGTAGATAAGGCAGTCGCCGACGGTCTGGGACTTGGGATAGATGTCAAGAACTCACAAGGTGTTATGGTTGTCAACGTAGGGTTTGATACCACAGAAATTTCTATTCTGTCTCTTGGAGGTATTGTTCTAAGTAAGCTGATCAAAGTTGGCGGACGCAAATTTGACGAGGCGATCAAAGCGGCTATTCGCCGGGAGTATAGCCTTATTATCGGTGGTAAGACCGCGGAAGTAGTCAAAACATCGCTGTTAGAGCTGGAAGAACAGCGTCTCGGAGCACTTGTATACGGCAGAGATATTGTTACAGGTCTTCCTGTGGAGCGTGAGATTCCTACAGTGCTGGTCGATGAATGCCTGACCGAACACTTTAACACGATTATAGATAATATAAAGGTGATCCTTGAGCGTACGCCGCCGGAACTTGCTGCCGATATCTACCGTCACGGCATTTATCTGACAGGCGGTGCATCTCAGGTAAGCCATCTTGCACAGTTGATGAGCAAAGGCACAGGACTTAATGTTAATGTTTCCGAGAATCCTATGACCAGTGTCGCATTGGGGCTTGCCAAGGTCATCAATGATGATAATTATAAAACGGTAGCATACGCAATAGAAGGAATGAGTAAATGAGTCCAATCGTAAAGAGAAAAGGAGAGAAATTTACGTTACCAAGTAAATATCTCCTTTTTATTTTAACAATCCTATGCACCGGAATGGTGTTACTTACCTTCAACACAACTGTATTCAGCGGTCCGTTAAGCGTGGTGGCGGGTTATACAGTGGTGCCCTTTGAAGAGGGAATCAGTGTGGTCGGAAGCTGGCTTGCAGGGCGCTCGGAGGAACTGGTACAGATCAGGGATCTTCTTGCGGAGAATGAGCGTTTAAAACAGCAGGTAGATGAACTGACGATAGAGAATACAAGGCTGCAGCAGGATCGTTATGAGCTGACTAATTTAAGAGAATTATATAATCTGGATGCGCAGTATGACGAATACGAGAAGACAGGCGCGCGCATTATTGCCAGAGATTCCGGCAATTGGTTTTATTCTTTTGTGATCAATAAGGGAGTCAAAGACGGTATCGCGGTCGATATGAATGTGATGGCGGGAAGCGGTCTGGTCGGCAGGGTCGTGGATGTAGGACCGAATTGGGCGAAAGTAAAAGCGATCATTGCAGACGATTCCAATGTCAGTGCAATGGTGTTATCCAGTTCTGACAATATGATCGTATCAGGTAATCTGAAGCTTTATGCATCAGGTGTTATTGAATTTGAACAGTTAGTTGACAGTGACAATGTAGTGGTGGAAGGTGATAAGATCGTCACATCCAATATCAGCGATAAATATCTTCCGGGGATTCTGGTCGGTTATATCAGCACGATCAATCAGGATGCAAACAATCTGACGAAATCAGGATATATTACACCGGCAGTTGACTTTGAGCATCTGGAGGAAGTGCTTGTTATCATGCAGCTTAAGCAGTCAATAGAAGAATAGGAGCATCTATGAAGCGCGTTATCATAACTACTGTTTTGATATTCATATGTTTTTTGTTACAGTGCACAGTGTTTCATTCATTGGCGTTTGGTGGCATTGTGCCGAATCTGCTGATTGTACTGACGGCATCTTTCGGATTTATGAGGGGTGAAAAAACCGGTCTTTTGATTGGGTTTTTCTGTGGCCTGCTGGCAGATATATTTTTTGGAGACTCTATAGGATTTTATTCTCTTCTGTATATGTATATCGGTTATATGAACGGCAAATTCTGCACTATATTCTATCCGCAGGACATTAAACTGCCTATAGCATTGATCCTCGCAAGCGACAGCTTTTATGGAATCATCTGTTATGTAATATTATTCCTTTTGCGGAGCAGGTTTGATATCGGGTATTATTTTATGCATATTATTCTGCCTGAGATTGTATATACGATCGTTGTAACAATATTTTTATATCCGCTCATTCTCTGGATTAATACCGGATTAGAGCGCAGTGAACTAAGGAGTGGCAAAAAGTTTGTTTGATCATATACTGGAACAATTTAAAGAAAACTTCATGAATATGATCACATCCCGATTACTTGTGCTTGTGTTTGTTTTATTTGGTATGGGTGGCTATCTGATCTATACGATCTTTCAGCTGCAGATTGTACACGGTGAAGAGTACTATAACAATTTTGAGCTGAGTATTACAAGAGAACGTACAATCATACCCACGAGAGGAAATATTCTTGACCGTAACGGAAATCTTCTGGCATTTAACGAGCTGGCGTATTCGGTTACTATAGAAGATGTATATGAATCCGGCAGAACCAAGAATGCCAGATTGAACGAAACCATTTACAAGCTGATCAAAATGATCGAGCAGAGCGGAGATCAGATTATAAGTGATTTTCACATTGTAGTAGATAATAATGGGAATTATCAATTTAACGTAGAAGGGACTCAGCTTTTACGTTTCCTTGCGGATGTTTACGGGCATCCAACCATTGATGAATTGCAGGAAAAGGAGAGAACTGCAACACCCGATGAGGTGATAGAGTATCTTTGCGGTACGTCTGCCTCTTCCCACTATGGAATCGGCGACTATACGGATGAAGATGACTCTTCCAGTTTTGTGCCCGGTTTGGGTTATACCAAAGAAGAAATATTAAAGATCATTACGATCCGCTATGCCATGAGTGCCAACACTTATCAGAAATACATTGCTACTACGGTGGCAAACAATGTATCCGAGAAAACGGTTGCTGTAGTAATGGAGAATTCAGATGTTCTTGAAGGTGTTTCTATTGCGGAAGGGACGATCCGCAAATACAATGACAGCATTTACTTTTCCCAGATCATCGGATATACTGGCAAGGTCGATCAGGACGAATTGAGGGCGCTTCAGGAAGAGGATGAGACATATGATCTGAATGATACGGTGGGCAAATCCGGTATTGAAGCTTCTATGGAAATGGAACTTCAGGGACGAAAAGGTTCTGAGACCGTATATGTAGATAATCTTGGAAAAGTTATTAAGACGAGCGACAGAATAGAGTCTACAGCCGGAAATGACATCTATCTGACAATAGATTC
>CAMXBD010000192.1 GCA_947179245.1 uncultured Lachnospiraceae bacterium
CTCACACTCCTTTTGCCCCTAGGCAAGCTTCTCTGATTTTGTTTTTCTATATTTCTTTTTTCACTTTTCACTTTTCACTTTTTGCAAAAAACGAATCCCGCCATCTCAAATATAATTTTCAAAAATATCTGTTAAGTCAAAAAAGAGAAGGCGCCTCATGTCAATGAAACACCCTCTCTTTTAATTAGAATTTTCATTTATTATCTGTCATCGTCCCGGAAACTAATCTGCCGGATCTGGCACTCCCGTCGAAACTCCGCCCAACATCCAGCATCAGTCCAAACTTCTGTGCCTGTGTAATCTCCAGTTCCATCACTCCGTATGTTGTAGTGATCTGCAGCACTGTAGAACCGTCCGGTTTCGTCACGATCTGCGTTTGAAGATCATCCTCCTGAGAATCTGCCTGCTTGCTGACATCACCCGGAATCTGCATGGCGCCGCCATAATCGGACAACTTCTTCAGACCTTTTCTGTTTTCATTCATGATCGCTCTTTGAATCTGCTCCATCTCTTCCGCCGTATACATTTGCACGCCAAAACCATTCATATACTTTGCATATTTGACCTTGTCTCTATCTATGTAGGTAGAGCCATCCTTCTCGTAAGTGTAATCCGGGACACCATCCTTTGTCGTCTCAAAGAAAGCCACAAAATCATCTTCATCGATTTTTCCTGCAAGAAAGTCCTTCCAGAAATTCTCATGAGCCGCAAACCGCAGATTTGCATCCTGCGGAAAACGCTTCAGGAACGACATGACTTTCTCGTACTGACCTTTCTCCGTATAAGAAAAGCTCCACAAATCTTTATTAATCCATCTCGTACCGTCAAAATAGGCTTCTTTGCAGGAAATACCATCCTGCCCGTAAGCAGTAATATACCAATGCTTCTGTTTCGGATCATCAGTCGGATAACTGCACTTAGTGACCTCATCGGTAAGCAGCGCTGCCGCGTCCTTCACATCTGCTTCTCCCGCAGTAGTTTCTGACACATTTGTCACTTCTTTTGTTCCCGCCGCGTTTCCGGCAGTTTCCGACGTTTCTGTCATTTTTGCCGGTTCCGGCGTTCCATACATAGCCGCCCGCCTCGCTGCTTCCTCTTCCGCCTGTTTCTTGATTTCTTCAACATGGGCTTCCGCTTCCTCCAGAAGCGCTTCCTCCGCAGCATCAAACTTCTCCAGAAGCTTCTCCCACTCTTTAATCGTATATTCCTGCGCGCCTATCTTGAACTTCGGCTGAATTGTCCCATTCTTGATATTCTGTGCCATCTCTTCCATTTTCTCAAGAATCTGCTCCCTGTAAGACTTCGGCTCCTCCGTTTCTTCCGTCTTCTTCGATGACCCGCCTGCCTCTTCTGCCGACGCGTCACTTCCCTTTACCGATGCACTCGCAGTCCCGCTCTTTCGCGTATAAGTCCTATAATAATTATCTGTCATATAGCCGCTGCCCATTATGTCCGTACGGATTCCCATATTGATTTCCTCCTTCTGCGGTATTGTCCTGCCTCAGCAATTTATACCCTTGTCTATAACTAATACGAATCAACATCCGGAAAAGTTTCACTTATTACCATTTTTATTTACCAAGTCACATATCCTTCCTCATCGATATGCACTCCGCCGGACAATCCCTGCATATAGTTAATCACTCTCTTCTTCTCTTCCCCCTGTAAAAGCATTGTCTGTCTTCCGGCCTGTTTGCACGGTATAAACTGATAGCTTTGCAGTCCGTTCTGGTCCAGAGTCACCTTGATCATTCCGGTATCTACTGTTTTGGAATTAAACCAGAAATTGCCGAGGCTGTACATTACCGGCACTCCCTGAACAACACTGATTCTCTGCAGGCAGTGAGGATGCGCCCCGATAATAAGATCCGCTCCCGCTGCCACTACCTCAGGCGCCTGTTTCTCCTGTGCCCAATCGATTGCCGCTTCATTCTCAGTGCCCCAATGAATATAAACGATCACAAAATCACTGTTTGCCTTGGCTTCCCGAACTGTCTCTAACAGATTGTCCCCGTTCCAGCACCGGAACACTCCCGCCGAGGAATCCGTGGCACCCTTGGTATCCGGATTGTCCAGCTTCTCGATCTGGGTTGCCGCCACAATCGCAATCTTCATATTATTAATAACATAGTAGACCGGTCTGCGGGCTTCCTGTAAATTATGTCCGGCTCCCACATAAGTAATACCCGCCTCTTCCAGAATGCTCATCGTATCGACAAACGCCTGCTCTCCATAGTCATATGCATGATTATTGGCAAGCGAAACAATATCCACGCCCAGATCATTCAAATAGGAAACCGTAGAGGGTCTCGCACGAAACGTAAACTTTTTGTCCTTTGTCGGGGTTCCCCTGTCCGAATAGGGAAACTCATTATTGATCATCATAATATCCGCGCTTTTCATCTCTGCAATCAGGCTGGGCTGAACGCCGTTGGCAATATCCCCACTGGCTTTCACATTCTCCATGATCATATAATTCTCGTCAAACAATATATCTCCCGCAAAAGTAATAGTAACCTGATCCGGATTTGCCGCATCCTTGGCATAGACATTATTTTCCACCATATACTCAGGATCATTCAGAATATCTGCGTATTTATCATTGGCACTTAGAATTTCATCAATCTGTTCCTCCTCCGTCATATTAGTGCCATTCACCACCTGCTCTTTAGAAAGCTGAAAATGATTGTTCCCCCGGCTCGCCGGCTCAATGATCCACCGGAATGTCGCAAAACCCGAAACTCCCGCAATGACCACGATGAAAAATGTTATTATAAAAGGTCTTAGGAAATTACGGCGTATACTGACTCTATTACGTTTTCTTTGTTTCTTTTTCTTTTTACCCATGAGTCCATTATATCATAAAACCTCCTCTGCGCAAGAAAAGGCAGAGCACTGAATGCGCCCTGCCTTTTGTAAACTATTTCTCAATATCACAAATCTGTAAGCTATGATTAATACCTAGCTGTGTTGACTTTCACACCCGGTCCCATAGTAGTCGCCAGTGTGATGCTTCTTAAGTACTGACCTTTCACCGCTGACGGTTTCGCCTTAACGATAGCTTCCATCAATGCATCAAAGTTCTCCTGTAATTTAGCTTCATCGAAAGAAACTTTTCCTACCGGAACATGAATGATATTCGCCTTATCCAGTCTGTACTCAATCTTACCTGCTTTGATATCATTGACAGCCTTAGTAACATCCATAGTTACTGTACCTGCCTTCGGGTTAGGCATTAATCCTTTCGGTCCCAAAACCTTACCGAGGCGGCCTACAACACCCATCATATCAGGTGTAGCTACAACCACGTCGAAGTCAAGCCAGCCATCATTCTGAATCTTCGGAATCAGCTCCTCACCACCTACGTGATCTGCACCTGCTGCCTCTGCCTCTGCCACCTTATCACCTTTGGCAAATACTAACACCTTAACTGTTCTACCTGTTCCATTAGGTAATACAACAGCACCACGAACCTGCTGTTCAGCGTGACGTCCGTCACAACCTGTTCTGATATGAACCTCTACAGTTTCATCGAATTTAGCTATTGATGTCTTTTTAACTAAAGCAATCGCATCAGCCGTATCGTACAGAGTAGCACGATCTACGAGCTTAGCTGCTTCTGCATACTTTTTACCATGTTTCATGTCAAATCCTCCATTACTCTTCTACTGTGATGCCCATGCTTCTGGCAGTTCCGGCTATCATACTCATAGCTGCTTCAAGGCTTGCCGCATTCAAATCAGGCATCTTTGTCTCTGCGATCTCCTGTAACTTAGCCTTAGAAATCGTAGCAACCTTAGTCTTGTTCGGTACTGCGGAACCGGATTTGATGTTGCATGCTTTTTTCAAAAGAACTGCGGCAGGGGGAGTCTTTGTAATGAAACTAAAACTTCTGTCTGCATAAACTGTAATGACAACCGGAATGATCACATCACCTTTATCGGCTGTCCTTGCGTTGAACTGTTTTGTAAATTCAACGATATTCACGCCGTGCTGTCCGAGTGCAGGACCAACCGGCGGTGCTGGTGTAGCTTTACCAGCAGGGATCTGTAACTTAATATATCCTTCTACTTTTTTTGCCATAATGGCACCTCCTATAATAATGTGGTACGGGCGCATTCCTTTAACTTTTCTCAGTCTTGGTAAGAATTTAGCGAAGCAAATTCTTACGATTTCGATCACATCGAAATCATTTTTGACGAAGTCAAAATCATACTCCCACAGTATATCTAATCCGCCAAAGCGGAATAAATATCAATTACATTCTTCTGACCTCTGCGAAGCCAATCTCTACAGGCGTCTCTCTGCCGAACAGTTCGACATTGATGGTCGCTACCTGTTTGCCGTAATCTATCCTCTGGACAACACCGATCGTATCTTTCCATACACCGGCAACTACCGCAATGGTATCGCCCTCCGCGAAATCAACACTCACATTCTCCATCTTAATTCCAAGCGGCTTCATCTCAGCCTCTGTCAGCGGCACCGGTTTACTTCCGGGTCCGACGAATCCTGTAACGCCTCTGGTATTTCTTACAACATACCATGTGTCATCATTCATGACCATATTAATCAAAACATAACCGGGAAACATTTTCTTCTGAACAGTCTTGCGGGCGCCATTCTTCATTTCCATAACGTCCTGCATCGGTACTCTGACTTCCAGTATCTCTTCTTCCAGATGTCTGTTCTCGATCGTCTTCTCAATGTTGGCTTTTACCTTATTCTCATATCCGGAATAAGTATGAACAACATACCAATTTGCTTCTGCCATAC
>CAMXBD010000193.1 GCA_947179245.1 uncultured Lachnospiraceae bacterium
GACTGTTCCTTCGATTTCAATTACATCAGCTTTTGACATTTGCTTCCTCCTGATACATTTTGATTGCTTTCTTGATTTCCAAATCCTTAAAACCGGTTTCTGGCTTCTCCATCTGTATTTTCTTAATGATTTGAATATGTTTCTTATTCTTCTTCTTTGGTCTGTCCACGGTTCTTGTTCTGCCGTCAGCTAAATATACATATTCATCATCTTCCTCTATTATGACATAGGTTGTTTTGCTGTCATGACCCGCTCTCGATACTGCAAGCATTCCTATCATGTCGATGCCTTTCTTCTATATAATAAAAGTATTTTGCTTCGCAAAAAACAAATCGAACAAGTTCGATTACGAGATTCGCTTCGCGAACTCGGAAAACGATTAGCCTGTGCTCCGCAGTGTCAATATCTCTGGTTCCCCGTCTGTAATCAGCACCGTGTTCTCATAATGTGCGGACAAGGAGTGGTCTGCGGAGATGACCGTCCATTCATCATCCAGCCATTCTACATCAGATGTCCCCATATTAATCATCGGCTCTATCGCCAATGTCATACCTGCACGGAGTTTCGGTCCTCTTCTTCTCTGGGCATAATTGGGAATCTGGGGCTGCTCATGCAGTTCT
This sequence comes from uncultured Lachnospiraceae bacterium, assembly GCA_947179245.1. GTDB lineage: Bacteria > Bacillota > Clostridia > Lachnospirales > Lachnospiraceae > UBA3282. The sequence continues at coordinate 621 of CAMXBD010000193.1, forward strand.
TTCCCGATGCCGTGTCCCACGAGATCCCTGACAATGCCATACCCGAAAGGTGTAACATAAGCGGCAATGGCATTGGATATATCATGCAGATGTTTTCCTGCTCTCGCCATTTTGATTCCCTCAAAAAAGCTCTGCCGGGTCACATCGATCAGTTTCTGTGCCTCGGCACTGATCTGCCCAACCGCATGAGTCCTCGCCGCATCGGAGTGATACCCTTGATAGATCATTCCGGTATCCAGACTGACGATATCGCCTTCTTTAATGATATGATCCTCTCTGGGAATACCGTGTACCACTTCCTCATTCACGGAAACGCATACTGATGCCGGATATCCGTGATAATGCAGAAAATTCGGTGTGCCGCCGTATCCTCGGATGAGTTCTATGCATACCCGGTCTATTTCCTTAGTGGAAATTCCCGGCCGGATGATCTTCGCCAGTTCATCATGTACCAGACTAAGCCGCCGGCACGATTCTCTCATCAATTCTATCTCCCTCGGAGATTTAATTGTTATTGCCATCCTATACTGCTCCCTCAAGAATATCTACGATAGCGCCGAACACATCTTTCATATCCTTAGTTCCGTCCACTGTCTTTAATACACCTTTAGCTCCGTAGAAATCAATGAGCGGCTGTGTCTGCTCATGGTAGACACTCAGACGATTTTGCACTGTCTCCGGTTTATCATCATCCCTGAGTACCAGTTCCTTACCGCATGCATCACAGATTCCTTCTGCCTTGGGCGGTATATGCTCTATATGATAAGTTGCTCCGCAGGAAAGACATGCACGTCTGCCGCCCATTCTTCTGACAATGTTCTCATCGGGCACATCTACATCAATCGCATAATCAATCTTATCACCAAGCTCTGTGAGCGCTTTGTCTAACACCTCAGCCTGCGGAATTGTCCTCGGAAATCCGTCTAAAACGTATCCTCTCTTGCAGTCTTCTTTCGCCACTCTATCAAGAAGGATCTTTACCGTCAGTTCATCCGGAACCAACAAGCCCTGATCCATATATTTCTTAGCTTCCATTCCCAACTGTGTGCCGTCTTTGATGTTTGCCCTGAAAATGTCACCTGTAGAAACATGCGGAACACCGTATTTCTCTGCAATCATCTTAGCCTGTGTTCCTTTGCCTGCACCGGGTGCACCCAACATAATTATTTTCATTTCTGCTGTCTTCTCCTTCCCAAACCGGGCAAAGCCCGATTACGAAATTCGCTTCGCGAACTCGAAATTTGCCGGGCAATTCTCTACATAAAGAATTGCTCTTCGCTAAATTAATGTAAGGGACGCGCCAGTGTTCATGCTCGTCCCTACAATACTCATATACATTAGTCGTTTAAAAATCCTTTATAATTACGAACCAGCATCTGAGATTCAATCTGCTTGACCGTCTCTAAAACAACGCTCACGATAATGATTAAACTCGTCCCGCTGAAAGATACGCTTGCACCGAATACTCCGTTGAAGAAATACGGTACAACACATACGATCGTAAGTCCGACTGCACCGATGAAAATAATATAGGTAAGTACCTTATTCAGATAATCACTGGTAGGTCTGCCCGGTCTGATACCCGGAATAAAACCACCCTGCTTCTTCATATTCTCTGCAATCTCTAAAGGATTGAAAGTAATAGAGGTGTAGAAATATGCAAAAAGAATAACAAGCACAATATACACCACCAAACCTATTGAATAAATCGGCTGGCTCGGATTACACCAATAATTGGAATTTAATCCTTTTAAAATCTCACCCCACACACCTGTACCGTTGATATTGAAAAATGAACATATAATCACCGGAAGCTGCAACAGGGATGATGCAAAAATAACCGGAATAACACCAGACGTATTGATCTTCAGAGGAATATTCGTCGTCTGACCGCCAACCATCTTTCTGCCCTGTACCTTCTTTGCATACTGTACGGGAATCTTCCGGACACCATCATTCAGTATAATAACAAGCACAACCATCAGCACAATAATCGCAATGATAATAATTGCTGCTACCACACCTTTTGCTATAGATCTGCCGATTACAAACTGCTCAAATAACTGTGTGATATCCTGCGGCATGCGCGATAAAATATTGATCGTCAACACAATGGAGATACCGTTTCCGACACCTCTTTCAGTAATCCTCTCACCGATCCACATAAGAAATGCACTACCTGCCGTCAAAGCGGCAACAACCGTAATGATATTCATCACATTATATGTCTGCAAAAGTCCCTGACGACCAAAAGCGATTGCCATAGCACTCGCCTCAATCAGCGCAAGAGCTACTGTTACATATCTTGTTATAGATGCGATCTTCTTCCTTCCATCCGCACCGTCACGCTGCATCTCCTCTAACTTAGGAATCGCTATCGTCATAAGCTGCATGATGATAGACGACGTGATATACGGCGTAATATTCAATGCTAAGACAGACATATTCAGGAATGATCCACCTGTAAAAGCATCAAAGAAATTAAACGCATCACCGGTCTGCTGTGCAAACCAATCTGCAAAAAAGTTTCTATTGATTCCCGGAACGGGAAGCTGTGATCCAAGGCGGATCACAACTAACATCATAAATGTAAAGAAAAGCTTTTTTCTGATTTCTTTGATCTTAAACGCATTCTTTAAGGTTGTAAACATTAGATCACCTCTGCTGTTCCACCAAGTGCCTCGATCTTCTCTTTCGCAGATGCACTGAAGGCATTCACTTTCACATCGAGTTTCTTAGTAAATTCTCCGTTTCCAAGAATCTTAACACCATCGCGAGGATTCTTTACGATCCCTTTTTCAATCAATGCATTCACGTCAACTGTTGTACCATTGTCAAATGCTTCCAAGGCACTTAAATTGATTGCGACGATTTCTTTGGAGTTTCTGCATGTGAATCCCCTCTTAGGAATACGTCTGTATAATGGCATCTGACCGCCTTCAAAGCCCGGTCTGGGTGCTCCTGAACGAGCTTTCTGACCTTTGTGTCCCTTGCCGGCTGTCTTACCGTTGCCTGAACCGTGTCCACGACCTCTTCTAAAATTATCACTGTGTACTGACCCCGCGGCGGGTCTTAAATTTGATAATTCCATTCTGACACCTCCTTTTACGCTTCTTCTACTTTAACCATATGTCTTACTTTCTGAATCTGACCTCTGGTTGCCGCATTATCAGGCAATTCAACTGTCTGATTGATTTTTCTAAGTCCCATAGCTTCAACTGTAGCTCTGTTCTTAGGAACCTGACCAATGGTAGATTTAACTAAAGTAATCTTTAATGTTTTAGCTGTTTCCTTCTTTGCTGCCATTTCTTTTTCCTCCTAAATATTCTGACCGTCTACTAACTTACGGTAACTTAAGCGCGAATCTCTTCTACGGACTTACCGCGGTTCTTAGCTACTTCTTCAGGAGTCTTTAACTGGCTTAGGCCCGCGATTGTAGCAAGTACAACGTTCTGCTTGTTGTTGGAGCCTAAAGATTTCGTACGGATATTCTTGATTCCTGCAAGCTCACATACGACACGGGCAGGACCACCTGCGATGATACCGGTACCTTCCGGAGCTCTCTTCAAGAGTACGGAAGCAGAACCGAATTTACCGATGAAATCGTGTGTGATACTGTTATTATCATCAAGTGCAACAGAAACTAAATTCTTGATTGCATCTTCCTTACCTTTGCGAATTGCTTCAGGGATTTCAGTTGCTTTACCTAAGCCTGCACCAACATGACCATTGCCGTCACCGACTACTACAAGAGCCGTGAAACGCATGTTACGACCACCTTTAACAACCTTAGTAACACGTTTGATCGTTACTACTTTTTCAGTCAACTCTAACTGACTTACATCAATGATTGTACGTCTCATGTGATTTTCTTCTCCCTTCCTAGAATTCTAAGCCAGCTTCTCTGGCCGCCTCAGCTAATGCTGCAATCTTACCTTGGTATATAAAGCCGCCTCTGTCAAAGACAACAGTTTTAATGCCTTTTTCAATTGCTCTCTTAGCGATTACTGTTCCTAAATATGCTGCTGCATCAACGTTATTGGTTTTCTCCAGCTCAGCCTTTACAGACTTTTCGAGAGTAGACGCTGAAACCAAAGTATTTCCAACTGTATCGTCAATAATTTGAGCATACATATGATTATTACTTCTGA
>CAMXBD010000194.1 GCA_947179245.1 uncultured Lachnospiraceae bacterium
CCGCATAACCTTTTTCCTGTGCTTCCTTCAGTACTTCCTCGAAATCTGCCCCCTCTTTGTCCATCTTAGTCAAAATATAGTTGGTCGTTCCGTTTAAAATACCTGTTATAGAATCTATTTTCTCCGCTGTCAGAGAATAGTTCAGCGGACGGATAATCGGAATACCTCCACCCACACTCGCCTCAAAAAGATAATTGCAATGATGTTCTCTCGCTATACGGATCAGTTCCGGTCCGTGGTTGGCAACAAGTTCCTTATTGGAAGTGCACACACTCTTACCTGCAAGCAACGCTCTTTTTGAAAAATCATATGCTGGATTTATTCCGCCCATAGTCTCACAGATTACTGTAACCTCAGGATCATTCAGAATAATATCGTAATCATGTATCACTTTACTCTCATAAGGGTCTCCCGGAAACTCTCTGAGATCCAGAATATACTTAATATTCAGTTCCGTGCCCGCTCTCTTGTTGATGTCCTTCTTATTGGTCTCGATTACTTCTACGACACCGCTTCCCACCGTGCCGTATCCTAATACCGCTACATGAATCATTATATTACTCCTCTCTTCATCCCTCGATGTATATCATATACTCTATCTTACTTCTTAGCGAAGCCGCCCCTGCTGTGAACTTTAGAAGTTCTTCTCACGCTAGTCCCGTGCCACAATCTTCACATTATGGACACCCGTCTTCGCCTCCATTGCTTCAATCATCTCGGACATATTGCCTGTCGTCGGAAGAACCTGCACACTGAGGCTTAAAGACGCCACGCCACTGATCGGTATACTCTGGTGGATTGTCAGTATATTGGCTCTGCAATCTGCCACGATCTTTAATACGTCAGACAACAGTCCGGGCTCATCATCCATCTGAAAAGTAAGTGTTATCGTCATTCCCTGCACATTATCATGAAAAGGAAAGATATCATCCTTATATTTATAGAAAGAACTCCGGCTGATCCCCACTTCATCCACCGCATCCTGAACAGATAAAACCTTGCCGGATTCCACCAGTCCTTTAGCCTCTACAACTTTTAATAAAACCTCCGGAACAGCCTTCTGTTTTACTACATAATAACCGGTTTTCTCCTGCATCTTGTAACCACGCCTCTCTGTCTTTGCTTCGCGGACACATGTTTGCCACCGAGGGATATTCTAGCACAACTATACAATTATAGCAAGCTGAATTTGTGGATTATTTATACTATTTTAACACGCTGCCCAGTGTTTCAAACATACTATCGATATCAATAGGCTTCGCTATATGACCATTCATACCACATTTTAGGGCTTCCTGTTTATCTTCTTCAAAAGCATTGGCTGACATTGCCAGAATCGGTATCGAAGCCAGCTCCTTATTCTCCAGTCCGCGAATCGCCTTAGTCGCCTCATAGCCATTCATTACCGGCATCTGAATATCCATTAATACCAGTTGATAATATCCCGGTTCAGATTTTTCTAACATCTCCACCGCAATCTTTCCGTTGTCTGCAACTTCCGTTGTGAATCCGGCATCACCCAGAATCTCCACGGCAATTTCCTGATTTAATTCAACATCCTCCGCCAGCAAAATACGTCCTCCGTTAAGCTTGCCCAGCGTATCCTTTCCTTCCTCTGTCTTTGCCTCATTTCCGTGCAGCGCATTATACAAACTCTGCTTTAACTCTGACATAAACAGCGGCTTACTGCAAAACGCCCTGATTCCGGCCTGCTTTGCCTCAACCTCAATATCCACCCAGTCATACGCTGTCAACATAAGGATCAATACATCCTCATCCGTCTCCTGACAAATCTTACGTGCAAGCCTAATTCCATCGATTTCTGGTGGAATCCAGCCAACCACATAAACCCGGTAACTTTCCTTACGTGAGGCAGCTTCCCTCGTGCGGCTTACTGCCTCCTCCTCAGACACTGTCCACTCCGCATTTATGCCAATCTGTCCCAGCATATGCGTGATGCTTTCACAGCTATTGACATCACTATCCACAACCAACGCCCTGCAATCCTTTAACTCCGATATGTTATACTCTTTTTCTTCGACAGAATGAATCCGGAACATAAACGAAACTGTAAATTCCGTTCCCTCGCCCTGTCTGCTCTTTACTTCAATATCTCCACCCATCAGATCTACGATATTTTTGGTGATTGCCATTCCCAATCCCGTTCCCTGAATACCGCTGATTGTAGAATTTTCTTCCCGCTCAAAAGGCTCAAAGATATGCTCCAAAAATTCCTTGCTCATACCGATACCGGTATCCCTGATGCTGAAAATATATTTTGCATACTCGTTTCCTGCACTGCTTACTTCTGTGAGCCGTATATTGATACTTCCACCCGGCTCAGTATATTTGACAGAATTGCTTACCAGATTCAAAAGCACCTGATTTAACCGCAGTTTATCACAGTAGATCTCTTCATTCAGCACATCCACCGTGTCAATATATAGTTCAAGTTTCTTAGCACGGATATCCGCCTGCAAAATATTGCAAAGACCATGCACAATATCCGGCAGACTACATGGTTTATCCTCCAGATGAATCTTGCCGCTCTCAATACGGCTCATATCCAAAACATCATTGATCAGACTGAGAAGATGATTCCCTGATGTCATAATCTTCTCCAGATATTCTTTCACCTGCTCTTGACGGTCAATATGTGTGATTGCAAGCGACGTAAAACCAACAATAGCATTCATGGGTGTACGAATATCATGAGACATATTAGATAAGAAAACGCTCTTTGCCTGACTTGCCTTATTCGCCTGTGAAAGTGCTTCCGTAAGCATTTCTTTCTGCTCCATCTCGCTGCGGGTCTGTGCATCCACGCTGTGAAATCCGACGACTACGCCATAATGTCCGTCCCATATTCCCACCCGCACTACTTTCACTTCAAAGTACTCTACTATTTCCTCCCGAACCGCGCGGTATTTGATACAATAAGTTTTCTTATCCTCTAACTCTTCCTTGATTTTCTCCTGCGTGAAGTTTTGGAGAAGCAATTCCCGGTCTTCCTCATAGACAAAGTCCTGTGCATACAGTTCCATACTCTGTCTAAACATAATATTTCCTCTGAATACATTTCCAAACAAGCTGCCGTCATAGTCGTCATTCCGCAGCGTATTCCCCAGACCCGAATCAAGGTCAAAAAAGCATACGAGGCTATAATCCGTAGACAATGCCTGAACCAATTCCATTTGATGTCGGGCATTCTTTTTCTCCTGAATCTTCTGGGCAGTACAATCCAGCATGAAACGTTGATAGAACAGTTCTTCATTCTCCCTTAACAGCTTCACATTGCCTGTTATATGCAGTATTGTGCCGTCTTTATGACAAACACGGTACTCCACGCTGGCACTGTCTCCTTCATTTTTAAGTTCTTCTATTTTCTGCTGAAGATAATCCCTATCCTCATCCAGCACAGATGACGCAACCATATCGAATCCTTTTTCATATAGTTCCTCTTTGGATTCGCACCCCAGAATCTTGAGTGCCGCCTCGTTAACGCTTATAATGTGCTTTCCATCCAGCGAATGACAGATAACACCACAATCTATACTGGTGAAAATCGTCTCAAGTGCACGGGTTTTTCTCACAACTTCCCGTTCGTATTCGCGTTCCCGGGTCACATCGATTGCAATACCTACCGTTCCCATCACGCTGTCATCAAGATCATACAGCGGAGACTTAAAGGTGATCAGTGTTCTCTCTCCACCGCTTGTCTGAACGATTTCCTCGGATACACAGGTTCTTCTGCTTTGCATAACTTTCTGCTCCGATTCTATGCAGGCAGGATCATCCTCCTCTACATCCCATATATAGGCATGTTTCTGCCCTTCCACCTGCTCTTTGGTCTTATTGACCATCTCGCAGAAACTGCTATTTACCTTTTTATGTATTCCGTCTATATCTTTAAACCAGATGAGATTCGGGCTGCTGTTGATCGTAGATTCAAAATAGTGGCTCGTCTGCCAGTAATCCTTACCCATCTTATAGGTCTGCTGCCATCTTAAGAAACGGAACTCAAGTTCCTCATCTGTCATAGGCATCGTCCATATATCCTTAATTTCCGGCAATTCGCCCGTAAAAAGCGAAATCTGCTCCTTATCCGCAAGCACAATAATTTCTGCTCTATCACGCTTGCCGCGTACCGCTCTGCGAACTGCTTCTCCTGCATCCATTTCGTGCAGCCCAAGCAAAATCACATCCGCCTCTGCCGCCAACGTCTCCTCAAAGTCATCGCTATAGGCGAATGTATGTGTAAACTGTTTGAGCGGTGCTATCCCCTTGATAGTCTCAACTGTCCTTTTCTGACAACCCGCTAAATAAAAATGTATATGGCAATGATACATAATCATTTCCCCCTATGTTTAATCAAATAATTTACCCATGCTACTATTCTAACAAAGAGTGGGAATGCATGTCAATATTGTGAATATTTCTGTAGAAG
>CAMXBD010000195.1 GCA_947179245.1 uncultured Lachnospiraceae bacterium
GCCCATTTCCAACAATTCTGCAAATAGGACTCAATCACCGTAGATACCTCGCCCAGTTCCAGAACCACCTTGGAAATGCCTTCCACCTCATTCTCCGCCGCAACTTTTTCCAGACTATCCATAATATGGAATACGACTCCTAACTCATGCATATGATCTCCTAGTTCTTTGGTTTTGGTGCAAACTTAACTTTAATCGACTGCTTAACCATCGTAGGAAGAATATATTTCAGCTTATCTTCCGATGCCACCATCGTAGAACATCCCGGCAGATCCCGATGGAGTGATATCGCGTCAAATACACATTTGGTCGTACATACACCACAGCCGATACATTTATTCGGGTCTACCACCGACGCTCCACAGCTCAGGCATCGTGAAGTCTCCGCCTTAACCTGCTCTTCCGTCAATGTATGCGACAAGTCACGGAACGAGCGTGCCTGTGCTTCTTCGGCTTTCTCCGGTCTCTGTCTGTCGGTGTTATCATAGCTTGCAATGAAAATATCATCCTTATCAAGTTCTATGAAGTCTCTTCTGTTTCTTCCGATTGTCAGTGTGCAATGCTCATGTACAAAGCGGTGCAAGGAGATTGCTCCCTCGCGTCCTGCCGCAATCGCGTCAATTGCAAACTTTGGTCCTGTATAGACGTCGCCGCCCACGAAAATATCCGGCTCTGCTGTCTGGTAAGTCAATTTGTCAGCTATCGCTCCGCCGTTTGGTCGAAGTTCAACTTTGGTGCCTTTCAGAAGATCTCCCCATTCGATTCCCTGTCCTACGCTGAAGATCACGTTTGCGCAGGAAACCGTCATAGTGTCATTCTCGTCATAGACTGGCGCAAACCGATGATTCTCATCATATACGCGGGTACATCTCTTGAATACTACGCCCACCGCTTTGTCGTCTTCCGTCAGAATCTCTTTCGGTCCCCAGCCATTATTGATAGTAATATTTTCTTCGGTGGCTTCCAGAATCTCCTCCCGGCTGGCTGGCATCTCGTCACGACTCTCCAGACAGAACATAGATACTTTCCCCTGTCCACAGCGAGTACTTACCCTCGCCGCATCGATAGCAACATTTCCGCCGCCCACAACGATCACATCACCGCCTAAGTCGAATTTCTCTTTCTGTCCGGCTTCTCTTAAAAATTCCACTGCCGTATAGACGCCCTCTGCATTCTCTCCGGGAACATTCGGTTTCCTGCCGCCCTGACAGCCGATTGCCACATAGAAACCTTTATATCCCTGCTCTCTGAGCTGTGCAATAGTAACGTCCTTTCCGACCTCAACACCACACTTGATTTCAACGCCCATAGCTTTGATCACATCAATCTCAGCGTCAATCAGGTCTTTCTCTAATTTGTATGACGGAATACCATAAGTCAGCATACCGCCGGGTCTGTCACTCTTCTCAAATATCGTAGGTTTATAACCTTTATCCGCCAAGAAATATGCACAGGATAATCCCGCCGGACCGGCGCCGATGATTGCAATTTTCTCATCAAAGCTTCCCTTTAATGACGGTACAGTCGGTTTCGGAATATACCGTGTCTCAGCATGTAAGTCTCTCTCTGCCACAAAACGTTTTACTGCATCAATCGCAACCGCCTCGTCCAATGTTGCACGGGTACATGCATCTTCACAGCGTCTGTTGCAGATACGCCCGCAGATCGCTGGCAGCGGATTGTCTTTCTTAATGAGCGCCAATGCCTCCTCGTAGCGCCCTTCCTTCGCAAGCTTCAAATAACCCTGTACTGCGATATGAGCAGGGCACGCTGTCTTACACGGTGAAGTTCCGGTGTCATAACAGTTGATCCTGTTCACATCCCGGTAATTGTGCGTCCACATATGTTCGCCCCACTTCTGCTCCTGAGGAAGAGGCATCTTTGGATAAGTCACTTCGCTTCCGTCCTTTTTGCACAGCTTCTGTCCAAGCTTCACCGCGCCCGCCGGACATGCTTCCACACATTTACCGCAGGCAACGCATTTATCCTTATCCACCCGTGCCACATATGCGGAACGGGACATATTCGGCGTATTAAAAAGCTGCGACGTACGAAGCGCATAGCACACGTTGACATTACAGTTACAAATCGCAAATATCTTATTTGCTCCGTCAATATTGGTGATCTGATGGACGAATCCGTTATCTTCCGCCTGCTTGAAAATATCAAGGGCTTCTTCTTTCGTGATATAGCGTCCGTCTTTCTGTGTCTCCACCACGTAATCCGCCATATCGCCCACTGCCACGCACCATCCTTCAGGATCATCGGCACAGCCTTCGTCATGCACTAAACGCGAACGACGGCAGGAGCAGGGACTCGCCGCATATTTGCCCTCATATTTCGATAACCAGTAGGAAATATGCTCCAGATCAATGGACTCGCTCTCCATCTCAATCGCTTTTTCCACCGGAATGACATGCATACCGATACCATTTCCACCCTCTCCCACAAAAGGAGTGACCATTTCAAGAGGCAGTCTCGTCATATGCTCGAAGAACAATGTGACTTCCGGATGCTCCTCGATCACCTTGCTGTTCATATTAAAAAATTCTGCTGAACCGGGTACAAACATCGGAAGGATATACTGTTTCTCATGTTTCGGATTCTCCCAGTTGTACTCCAAAATTCCTTTCACAGACATTTGCTGCAGCTTAGGTTCCAGCTCTTTCTCCGGAATGCCCGTAAGCTTTGCAATCTCAGGCAGCGTCTTGGGCTTTCTGACACCAAGCTTTAACGCAATCTCAGCCTCCTCATCAGTCAATAACCCTGCCAATCCCCAGTACTCCGGATCATCCTGAGTAATCTTCTTGATTCCCAGTTTCTGCGGTATCCTGTCCGTTATCATCTTCCCCAGCTTGACGATGCTTTCACGGGTAGGTTCGCTGTGATCAGCTTTGTGCTCCGGATAAACATAATCCGGATACAGTTCTTTGTCTAGTTTTCTCTCCATACCTTCCTCCCTTGTGTTTTATTTTCTTTCTCTTTTTTCAGTTTATTATCATAGCAGTTGTGGCATTCCAACAGTTTGTACAGCGCTCCTTCTATCTCTGGCTCTACGCTTTACGCCACTTCCCGACTTCTTCCACAAGCCAGTCAGTCCACTCTGCCATGCCTTCTCCTGTCTTGGCGCAGATTGGAATGATCTTCGCCTGCGGATTCCGCATGTGTATGTATTCCTTACACTTTTCCATATCAAAATCAAAATAAGGTAATACATCGATCTTGTTGATCAGTACCACATCACAGATTGAAAACATCAACGGATATTTGAGTGGTTTATCCTCACCTTCCGGTACAGACAAAATCATGGCATTCTTCGACGCACCTGTATCAAACTCCGCAGGACAAACCAGATTCCCCACATTTTCAAGGATCGCCAGCTCAATGCCCTCCGTCTCCAATCCGTCCAGTCCCTGTCTGGTCATCTCAGCATCCAGATGGCACATTCCGCCCGTGTGAAGCTGTATAACCTTCGCGCCCGATTCCGAAATCGTTCTTGCATCCACATCGGAATCAATGTCCGCTTCCATAACACCGATCTTCAGCTTATCCTTCAACGTCTCAATGGTCCGCATCAAGGTAGTTGTCTTACCCGAACCGGGAGACGACATGAGGTTTAGCAGAAATACTCCTTTTTCTTTTAATTCCTGCCGAAGCTGTTCCGCCTGCTTGTCGTTATCGGCAAAAACGCTCTGCTTGATTTCCAGAACACGCACTTCTTTCATATAGCTACCTTACCTTTCTGAACGTATATTACCCCTTACTATACTATTATATCTATTTTACAACAAATAGCAAAGTACATTCAATCTATTTTGTCTAACTGCACAAATCTCTTTTCCATCCTGCAGATTTGGTGTAAAATAGCACTGATGCAAGACACTGATCTCAGTTATTTAAATAACTTCAGGAAACCAACGGAGGAAGTACAATGAACAAACCAAACATGACCCTGCTCACTGATCTCTATGAACTGACCATGATGCAAGGTTACTTCAAAAACAAAGACCAGAATGAAACCGTAATTTTTGATGCATTCTATCGGAGCAATCCCTGTGACGGCGGCTTTGCCATTGCCGCAGGATTAGAGCAGGTGATCCAATATGTGAAGGAGCTTCATTTTGACGATGAGGACATTAAGTATCTTGCCGGACTGGGTATTTTCGATAAAGATTTTCTCGACTATCTGAGAGACTTTAAATTCACCGGCGATATTTACGCGATTCCTGAGGGAACAGTAGTCTTCCCAAGAGAGCCGCTCGTAAAAGTTATTGCCCCGATTATGCAGGCACAGCTTGTAGAAACCGCGATCTTAAATATCGTCAACCACCAGAGCCTGATCGCAACCAAAGCTGCCAGAGTCTGCTATGCTGCCCACGGCGACGGTATAATGGAATTTGGTCTTCGCCGCGCACAAGGACCCGATGCAGGTACC
>CAMXBD010000196.1 GCA_947179245.1 uncultured Lachnospiraceae bacterium
GGATATAAGTGGAATACTACAGATTGATATAAAGGGGCATTTTGCAGAGATGAGAATATTAACAAATCACAAAATAAAATCACTGTTTGGACAAATATTGTTGTGTATACTGGTCTTTATTTTATTTTCCGCAGTGTTTTCGGTCTGGGGAGTGCAAGATACGGTTTTAGGGCTAAGATGGTCGGCGTTATATATGCCGCTTGCTTTTCTGGGGATGGGAATTACAGTCCTTGTAGTCTGTTACAGATATTTCAGGGATCAGGACAGAGTGCTGGAGGATGCTGTGACACAGATCAGGGAGTTTATTTCCGGTGACCGGGATGCCCGTATAGAATGTGATGAAGATGGAGAAATATACAGACTGTTTCATGAGGTCAATTCTTTAGCAGCCACTCTGAATGCGAAAGTGGAAAATGAAGGGAAAACGAGAAATTTCCTGCAGAATACCATATCGGATATTTCCCACCAGTTAAAGACGCCGCTTGCCGCGCTTAATATTTATAACGGCATTATGCAGACGGAAGCTGAGATGAATGATTTAACAACGATCAAAGAGTTTACCGGCATGTCTGAACAGGAACTTGACCGGATTGAAACACTGGTGCAGAATCTCTTAAAAATCACGAAATTTGATGCTGGGTCTATTGTGATAGAGAAAAGTCTTGAGAATATTTCCGAGATGATGGAAGATGTGCAGAAACATTTTGCATTTCGTGCCGAACAGGAAGAGAAGGAAATTATTCTATCGGGAAGTGAAAGCCTTTCTTTTATCTGTGACCGGAGCTGGATCATGGAAGCGGTCAGCAATATTGTCAAAAATGCCCTCGACCATACGGAAAGCGGGAACCACATATGGATAGACTGGAAACAGTCTGCGTCTGCCATTTGTATTATGATAAGAGACGATGGCAACGGTATCCACCCGGAAGATCTGCATCATATTTTCAAAAGGTTTTACCGAAGCAGATATTCCAAGGATACGCAGGGAATCGGGCTTGGACTGCCGCTTGCAAAATCTGTGGCAGAGGCTCATAATGGTACGATCGAAGTGGATAGCCGGTTAGGCGAGGGAAGTGTATTTATTATGAATTTTTTAGTCTGCCTGTGAGGAGAATGCCTGTTTTTCGGCATTCTCCTGCGTGAGACTTAGAACTTCTTAGCGAAACAGCCCTTGCTGTGAGCTTTAGAAGTTCTTCTCACGCTATTACTACAAAATTGTAATCTGGGTGAAACCTGATTGTAGTATTCGGGTGCTATTCTTCTTAGTGTAAAATAATTATGAAAGAGGTGTTTACACTATGGATTTATTGGAAGTCAATAAGATTTGTAAGACTTATGGCAGCGGAGAAGCAGCCGTACAGGCACTTAAGAATGTCAGCTTTTCGGTTCCGAAAGGCGAGTATGTGGCGATTGTCGGGGAATCGGGATCAGGGAAAAGCACGCTTCTTAATATGATTGGTGCGCTTGATACGCCTACATCGGGCAAAGTGCTGATTGATGGCAAGGATACTTTTTCCATGCCGGATAGCAGACTCACGGTTTTCCGCCGGAGAAATATTGGATTCATTTTTCAGGCATTTAACCTGATTCCTGAATTGACGGTAGAGCAGAATATGGTTTTTCCATTGTTGCTTGACTATCAGAAGCCGGATCAGAAATATCTGGAAGAACTGCTTAGTGTATTGAATTTAAAGGAACGGCGAAACCATCTGCCCAGCCAGCTATCCGGCGGACAGCAGCAGAGAGTGGCGATTGGGCGTGCAATGATTACAAGACCGTCGCTGATCCTTGCGGATGAGCCGACCGGAAATCTGGATACGCAGAACAGCAGTGAAGTGATTGCCCTATTAAAAGAGGCATCCAGAAAATATAAGCAGACCATCATCATGATTACCCACAGCCGTTCGATTGCACAGACTGCTGACAGGGTGTTACAGGTATCGGATGGCGTGCTGACGGACTTGGGGAGGTGCTCGGAATGAAAAACTGCATGATGAAGAGTTATCTTGGTCTGATCCCTATTTCCGCGAAAGCCCGCAGGAAGCAGAACCGGCTGACGCTGATCTGCATAATACTGGCAGTATTCCTTGTGACATCCATCTTTTCTATGGTAGAGATCATCTCGAAGGGACAGGAGGAGTCCACGATAAGAAGGCATGGTAATTACCATATTATTTTGAACGGTATCTCAGAAGAAGAAGCGGATGAAATAGCCGGCCGGGAAGATATCGCTGCCGCGGCGTGGTATCGTGCGGCTGGCGAGGATTCAGAGAAATGGCGTTACACGGTAAATGATCAGAGAGTCATTGTATATGGAGCAGAACAGTCGTATCTGGATGATATCAGAAATTTTGAACAGGAGGGTATATATCCAAGAAATGGCAGCGAAGTCATGCTGAGTATGGATGCAAAAGAATCCTTCGGCTTTCAGGAAGGCGACAGCATTACGATTCATACGCCGGCCGGTGACTTTGAATATTCGGTATCCGGCTTCTGCATGGACGATACAGCGTATAATGAAGATATCAGCGGTTTCTGTGTCTATATGAGCATTGATGAGGCTGGACGTATATGCGCGGCAAATCAGGAGGAAGGAGAACCGGGATATTACATTCAATTTGCCCAAAAGACGAAGTTGAAAAATGCGGTGGATGACCTGAAAGCACAGTATAATCTGAGTGACGGAAATATAAAAGAAAATCTCATACTTCTTGGTCTGGAAGGTGTCAGTAATAATCAGAAAGTTAATGCTCTGTATCCTACTGCATTAGTAATATTTGGCATGATTTTGATTGCCGGTGTGCTGATGATCTCAAGCTGTATGAACAGTAATGTCGCACAGAGAACAAAGTTTTTCGGAATGATGCGCTGTATCGGTGCAAGTAAGCAGCAGGTGATGAGGTTTGTCCGTCTGGAAGCGCTCAACTGGTGCAAAATCTCCATTCCCATCGGTCTGGCTCTGGGAATCGCGGTGACGTGGATTATGTGCACCTTCCTGCAAAATGTGATAGGCGGCGAATTTACCGATTATCCATTCCGTTTCAGTGCATTCGGTGTTGTGGGCGGTGTGCTGGTCGGTATAGTAACGGTACTGCTTGCTGCCCACGCTCCGGCGAAACGCGCGGCGAAAGTGTCTCCTGTGGCGGCAGTATCGGGTAATGATGAGACAGGAAAATCCATTTCCCATGCAGCAAATACCCGTATATTTAAAGTGGAGAGCGCATTAGGCATATATCATGCAGTATCAGCGAAGAAGAATCTGATTCTGGTATCGCTGTCGTTTGCTTTCACGGTGATCCTGTTCCTGACATTTGCCGCATGTCTTGATATTATTAAACGACTTGTTCCGTCTACGAGTAATTTCAGCCCAGATATTTCTATTGTGAGTGCCAGTAATACGAATTCTATGGAAAAGAGTCTCGCAGATGAAATTAGTGAGCTGCCGGGGGTGGAGATCGCTTTCGGTAATATGATGAGTTATGATGTGGCTGCCGAAATCAACGGCAATGCAGGACGTGTTGATTTGATTTCCTACGATGAACGTATGTTTTCGTGGTCGAAAAAATCTGTCGTAAGCGGTGATCTGTCAAAGATTACAGAGGGGTCAGATTATGTCATGACCATTTTTGCCCAGAACAGCAGCTTAAATACCGGGGATAAGATTAAAATAGGAGATACGGAGCTGGAAATCGCGTGTGTTGTGTCAGAAGGAATCGGAAGCAGTGGGAAACGTCCGACTGTGGTCTGTACAGAAGAAGCTTTTACACGCATCACGGGTGAGAAAGATTATCTCTTGCTGAATGCACAGTTTACGAAGGACATCACGGAAGAAACAGTAGATGAAATCAGGCTTCTGGCAGGTGAAAATGACTTTGAAGACCGACGGGAAGAGGATTTGATGGTCTATTCATCTTTCTGGGTGTTTCGGACTGCAATTTACGGATTTTTGGCGATTATTTCGCTGATTACGGTCATTAACATTATGAACAGCATTTCTATGAGCGTATCAGCGAGAATAAAGCAGTATGGTGCGATGAGAGCCGTCGGTATGAGCGTGCATCAAATGACGAAGATGATTACTGCAGAAGCGGTAACTTATGCGGTATGCGGGCTTTTTATTGGATGTGCTGTCGGATTGTATTTCCACAGGCTGATTTTTGTTAAGATTATAACGACGCATTTTGGTGGAAACTGGAAGCTTCCGATGGAGCCGATTCTGATTGTTACGGCAATCTTTGCGATGGCATGTGCCGCGGCGGTGTATGCCCCTGCGAAGCGGATCAGGGATATGGCGATTACGGATACGATCAATGAATTATAGGAAAAAATGTAAGAGATGGTTATTTTTTGAAAGGTATAAAAGGGGCTGTCGGGAAATATTGATTTCTGACTCTCTGACACAATAATTAGAAC
>CAMXBD010000197.1 GCA_947179245.1 uncultured Lachnospiraceae bacterium
CCCCCCCCCCCCCCTGTTTTTTTTTCTAGCTGAAGACTGCATACGATATCAGCCGCGGTCTCGTGGGCTCGGATATGTGTATAAGATACAGGATATATCATGAACACTAAAAATATTAAATGCAGATTATATATATCGCTCGATATTTCTATCATGCAAGTTATCCTGCATTTATTTTACAGTAAACTTCATGCATATTGTCTAATTGAGTATACATTTATATTAATTTTACTTGAAAGGAATACAAATATGGCAGGTTCGTTTTTCGGAAACATTTTTCAGATTACAACATGGGGAGAATCCCATGGTACAGCGCTTGGTGTCGTGGTTGATGGCTGCCCGGCCGGGCTGGCTTTAGATGCTGACGATATTCAGACTTATTTGAATCGACGTAAGCCCGGTCAGAGCAAAATTTCTACTCCGCGTAAAGAGGATGACGCCGTAGAGATCCTCTCCGGAATTTTCGAGGAGCGCACCACCGGCACTCCTATTTCCATGCTGGTACGCAATACTTCACAGCATTCTGCAGACTACGGTGAAATAGCAAACTGCTATCGCCCCGGTCATGCAGACTATACTTTCGATGCCAAATACGGATTTCGTGACTACCGCGGCGGCGGACGTTCTTCCGGGCGCGAAACGATCGGGCGTGTCGCCGCCGGTGCCATAGCGGCGAAACTCCTCAAAGAATTCGGCATAGAATTGACCGCCTATACGAAATCTATCGGTCCAGTCAGCATAGATATGGACAAGTTCAGCAAGCAATCGATTCTGACGACACCAACCTGTATGCCGGACGCCGATGCATCTGTGAAAGCGGAAGCCTATCTCGCCGACTGTATGCGCAACTATGACTCTGCCGGCGGGGTAATCGAGTGCATGATCACCGGAGTCCCTTCCGGTCTGGGTGACCCTGTATTCGAGAAACTGGATGCCAATCTCTCTAAAGCAGTCATGTCCATAGGCGCCATCAAAGCCGTAGAGATTGGTGATGGCATTGAAGTAACCACCCATCACGGTTCGGAGAACAATGACCCCTTCCGTATTCAGAACGGTCAGATTACAAAAATAACTAACCATGCCGGTGGTATTCTGGGCGGCATCAGCGACGGATCTCCAATCGTCCTCCGTGCCTATGTGAAGCCCACCCCGTCGATTTTCTCTCCTCAGAAAACAGTCAACAAGCAGGGAGAGAACATAGAACTTTCTATTAAAGGGCGGCATGATCCCATTATCGTCCCCCGTGCTGTAGTCGTAGTCGAATCCATGGCTGCTATCACTATAGCAGACGCGCTGCTTATGAATGCAAGTGCTAAACTTGATCATTTAAAAAAGATATATGGCAGGTAAAACTGTCATATATCTTTCTATTTTCTAAAAACTTATGTTGTGTTTAATTAGTTTGTCAGGTAACTGCTGATACAGTATAGCGTCTGACCATTATAATCTACTCTTGACCAGCCATACTCTTCATTGATTCCGGTTCTGGTTACATATTCCCCGTTATGTAATACCGCGATGACCGATGCATCCGGATTTGTCACACTCGGAAGTGCACGCAGATTTACTTCGATTTTTGCCGTCACCTGATCACTGCGATCCGTAAATTTAGTCTTAAGGCCATCTCCGCTTCCCGCTCCTTCCTGAACCGGCGCCTGATACCCTAAATCAGTCGTAAGATAACTGGACACCGCATAGACGGTCTGTCCGTTATAAGTGAGTCTGGACCATCCGCTGTCACTGACTCCTGTCCTCACTGCAGTCTCTCCATTCCTCAATGTATACACTATAGTACTATCCTCACCCTGACTGGGAATATTCCGCAGATTGGTAGAATCCTTGGCAGTCACATTCTCATTGACCTCCGTAAAATTCATCAATGCCTCCACGTCAGCATACGCTTCCTCAGGCGCCTCCTCATTCTGCGCCTGTGCTGTGCCTTCATATCCGAAATACGCCACGTTTACATCTACCGGTCTTTCGATTCCCGCTACTGTACCGCGATTAGTATACTGCCACATGGCATGTGTACCGCCGTAAGAAGATTTCCCTGTCTGTGGATACGGCACTGACGGGTACTGTGATACCCATATTCTGTAAGTCCCCTCTATTCTTGTGGTATCCCACTTCGCATTCCCGGATAATTCTCCCATCGAAGCATAGAACATCGGTGTATAACCCCTGTTATATATTTCCTGCAAAAAGGCAATGGCAATATCTGTCCGCTGTGCATTTGTCAGATTATACTGTGCGCTGTCAGGCTGATCGAACCCCTCACAGTCATATGCCACCGGATAGGTAATCTGATACTGTGAAATATAATCTGCTACCCAGTCGGCTTCTTCTTTTGCTTCTTCTGCACTGGTCGCTGTGGAAAAGAAGTAAGCTCCTACCTTAATACCGTTCTTCTGGGCTTCCTGCATATTATATTTCGCATTGGTATCCGCACATATCTCCCGTGAAGCATCAGCCCGGTATCCCACTCTTACCATAGCAAAATCAATTCCCGATGCGGCTACCTGTGCCCAATCAATAGTTCCCTGATATCTCGCCACATCAATTCCGATCGTAACTTGATCCGTCTCTGCCACGCTTCCAGAAGACAATAACTCTGCCAGATCTACTTCCGTGCCTTGTTCCGCACTCATGTTAGCATCCTGTGGATCCTGTGATGCGCTCTCTTCCGGCGCCGGCTCTTTTGTCTCATCATTCCGGATTATCTCTTCTTCATCCCCAGACGTCTGATTATCATCTGCGATTTCCTGCTCCACATCATCCGCACTGCCGCTATCCTGCTCCTGAACCACAATATCCTCTGTCTGTATCATGGTTTCTGCCACTTCTTCATCGGAAATGCTGGAAAAAACTACCTGTGTAACAATCACCAAAATGATTATGACCGCAATCACAAGCGCTGCCGCGGCAACTATAATGAGAAACTTCTTCGGAATCCTTACAGCCTCATCATCATAAACGTCTTCTTCATAACCATCATAGTCTTCCTCATGATCGTCGTCAGTTTCCTCGTCCAGATTAAAAAGCTCTTCATCCAAATCACTTAATTTCTTCATATTTCCAATCACACCTTCTCTTCGCTGTATGCTGCGCTTCATATTTCTTTAGAAGTTATCCAGAAGCTCCATATAAAGATCGTTATAGTCCGTCCGTTTCTCTTTCATAAACTGAATCGCAGTCTTCGGATGCTGATTCAAGATACCTGTCAGAAGATAAGGTACATCATATCCCCATTCCACGCCGGATTCTCTGAGAGGTACAATATATTTTTCAACAAACTTCAGGATTGGATTGATTCTGTATTTAGGATTTTTCAAATATCCCAGCAATAATTCGCTCGGACAGTTGCCACAGCCACGTCCCATACCGCTTACCGTCGCATCCAGATAACTGACTCCCATAATAACGACCTCCGCAGTATTTGCAAATGCGAGCTGTTGATTATTGTGGGCATGTATTCCAACCTTTTTGCCATATTTAGCTGCTACCTCCAGATATTTATCAGCCAGACGTCTTGCCTGCTCCGGATAGAGGGAACCATAACTGTCCACCAAATAAATTGTACCTACGCTGCTTTGCCCAAGCAACTCTAAAGCAGCATCAAGATCTGTCTCATTAGATTTAGAGATTGCCATGATATTGACTGTAGTTTCATAGCCTTTTTTGGTACAATCCTCAATCATTTCAACAGCCGCCGGTATTGTATTGATGTAGGTTGCCACACGGACCAGATCTACCGGGCTGTCCTTCTTATTCAAGATGTCTTTTTTGAAATCACACCGTCCCACATCTGCCATCACCGCAATCTTCATATCCGTTTTGTTATCTCCTACTACAGCACGGATATCCTTATCATCACAGAATTTCCATTTGCCAAACTTGTTCACATCAAACATCTCTTTGGACGCCTTATAACCAAACTCCATGTAGTCAACACCAGCTTTGATGTTTGCCTGATACAGTTCCTTGACAAATTCATCTGTAAAAAAGAAATCATTTACAAGACCGCCATCGCGCAATGTACAATCTACCACCTTAATGTCCGGCGCGTATGACATCAATGTTCTTCCTTTTGCTCTCTTTTCCATTGTACTTCTCCTCTCACATCTCTATTCTACAATAGGCGTTTGCGAAACGCCAGAACCCGCATAATCGCAGGATTCTTTTTGTCAC
>CAMXBD010000198.1 GCA_947179245.1 uncultured Lachnospiraceae bacterium
AATATAATGCCAGTCTTCCTCCATCGGCATAGTAAAACTATGATGCATCGCCAGGAAGCGGTTCTCTTCCTCACTCCATTCTAAAAGCGGAAATTCCACTACCCACAGAAAGTTGAACTTAGACTCATCAATCAGCCCAAGCTGCTTACCCAGTTCCACACGAAGCGCACCAAGCACGCTGTAAACAATATTCTTCTTATCAGCGGCAAAGAGAAGCAAATCACCCTTCTCACCCTGCATCGCCTGTACCAGTTTGTCCAGTTCTTCCTCCGTCATAAATTTGGCAAAAGAAGATTTATATGTGCCATCCTCCTGCACACTTAAATATGCCAGTCCTTTTGCACCGTATCCCTTAGCGAAGTCCACCAGTGCATCAATCTTCTTACGAGGCATAGCCGCCTGTCCCTTCACATTCAGACCACGAACGGAACCGCCATTTTCAAGTGCAGAAGTAAACACACCAAAACCACATCCTGCAACTACCTTAGATACGTCCGTAAGTTCCATCTCAAAACGGGTATCCGGCTTATCAGAACCATACCGGTCCATAGCCTCCTGCCATGTAATGCGCGGTAACGGAATCTGCACGTCAAGCCCGATGGCTTCCTTACAGACATGTTGAATTAATCTTTCATTCACTTCTATTACATCGTCTACATCCACAAAAGATAATTCCATATCCGCCTGTGTAAACTCCGGCTGTCTGTCGGCACGCAGATCCTCATCCCTGAAACATTTGGCAATCTGGAAATATCTGTCATAACCGGAACACATGAGAAGCTGTTTATACAATTGCGGTGACTGCGGCAGTGCATAGAAACTTCCCGGATGTACACGGCTGGGCACGAGATAATCTCTTGCTCCCTCCGGTGTTGATTTACACAGAATCGGCGTCTCGATCTCCAAGAATCCTTCTTTTGCCATAAAGGCTCTCATCTCGGAAGCGATCTTACTTCTCAAGATAATCTTGTCCTGCAAATCGGGGCGTCTTAAATCCAGATAACGGTATTTAAGGCGGATCTCCTCTTTGGTCTTAGAGTCGGCTTCCACCGGAAACGGCGGTGTATCTGACTCTGACAAAATACGCACCTGCGCGGCACGAATCTCTATCTCACCGGTTTTCAGATTCTCATTCACAGCACCGGAGCGTTTCTCAACTCTTCCGGTCACAGCGATCACAAACTCACTGCGCATTTTCTCTGCTTTGGCAAAGGCCTCTGCTCCACAGTCATTCTCCTCGAAAATAATCTGTAAAATACCGGAACGGTCTCTTAAATCAACAAATATGATTCCGCCTTTATTTCTCTGTTTCTGTACCCATCCCATAACGGTTACTTCCTCGCCTACATTTTGCAGGGAAAGCTCTGCACAACGGTGAGATCTTTTCCACCCCTTCATGGACTCCGCCATTACTTTATCCTCCTATGAGAAATCTCTCTTTATTTTTCATTTCTCTTCGTTATTATTTTTCATTCACTTTATCTTTTTAATTCTTCCTTGTAAAACTCTTTAAACTCCTCGTATCCTTGCGCGGTAAGCTGTTCTTTCTGGAACTTCTTATTCTTGTTCATACGCGCCACCAAAATCTGATTGCCTTTCTCCCGCTCCGCCTGCGCCTGCGCCATCACTTCACACAATCTGTCGGAGGGTAAGCCCTTTTCCATAAGATATGCAATCTTTTTGCCCGCCTTGGGTACTTTAAACCCGCTCTCCAATAGCAATAATATGATTCTCTCAAATCCGATGGAAAAGCCGCACGCCGGAACATCGTTCCCCGTAAACTTGCCTACCATCTTGTCGTATCTTCCGCCGCCGCCACAGCTTCCGCCGAACTCCGGCATGTCTATCTCAAAAATTGTTCCCGTATAGTAGGACATTCCGCGCACCAGTGTGGGATCAAATACCAGTTGAAAGAAATCACCCTTGGTAGCCTCCACACTGTCAATAATTTCCTTGAAACTTTCCATCACATCTGCGGGCAGATTCTCCGACAGTTTGTCCGCGATATAAGCGATGGGATCGTCCGCCGACTCCAAACCTCTGTAAAGCTCCATATATTTTGTCACGCTTGCCTGATCGTATCCTGCCTCTGACAGTTCAGACTCCACGCCTTCTATACCAATCTTGTCCATCTTGTCCAGAATGATAAATACCTGATCGTAATCCTCCTCGGCAAAACCGCTGTAAGCCGCCATTGCCTTGAGAATCTGCCTATCGTTGATACGGATATTGAAATTCTTAAAGCCCAGTCTTCCAAGCGTCGTGGTGGTGGCAAGTATCAGCTCGATTTCCGCCAGATTCCCCGCCTCTCCTAAGATGTCGATATCGCACTGCATAAACTGGCGATAACGTCCTCTCTGGGGTCTGTCCGCACGCCACACATTACCCATCTGCAATGCCTTAAAGGGCGCGGGCAGTTCATTGGCATGATTAGAATAATATCTGACAAGCGGTACTGTCAGATCATAGCGCAGTCCGCCGTCCACAAGATCATCCTCGCTCTGCGCTTCGCTAAGACGCAGTTTCTCACCACGCTTCAAAATCTTAAAAATCAATTTCTCGTTCTCGCCGCCCGCCTTGCAGTTTAAGTTTGCAAGGTTCTCCACACAGGGCGTCTCGATAGATGTAAAGCCGAAATTTCCGTAGGTTTCCTTAATAACTCCGATGACATAGTCACGTATCTCCATCTCCTCCGGAAGAATATCTTTCATACCGGTAACCGGTTTCTTACTGAGTGCCATAGTTCCTCCTAGTTTCTTCATATAGTTTACTGCTACGATTCTACACTGTTTTGGGGGGATTTTCAAGAAGCAGATATTTATTGTAAAATGATAACCAGTTGTAAAGTCCAATAATAAGGACATTTCTATCTACAATACTCTGCCAACATCTCATATACACAGTCCCTGATATCACTTGCAACTTTTCTTGCCTGCACTTCCCTGATACCTATCCCCGCCGCAACTGCCAATATATCTTCTATACTCGGATTCGATCCATTTCCATTAACGGTTGTAGCATGTTCCCCGTTTAGAGAATTGCTGTAAGTGAGGTCATAAGCAGGCGCAAATATGAAGCGTGATTCCTGTTCATCATATAAATAAGAAAAATTCTTGGAATGATCATCTCTGTTGTGAGCAAACACATTGAAACACATCAAGCGATATAGTTTCAATACCTCTGAAAAATCTTTTGTAATTTCTAACGTCAGTTTCCATCAGGAAGGCTGTCTGCAAATACACCAAACAGACCGCCAAACGGATCTATTTTGGGAATGAATATCCTTTTTTCCAAAGGCAAAGAAAACGGACTGATCGGAAATCCGTTTTCAATCCAGTCCTTATCATATTCAAAGGCTGCCAGATGCTCTTTATACAACGCCAGAGTTCCGACCTTTCTCTCGTGATAAAACACATTCAACTGCTTAATCTTGTCCACGGATAATCTCCTCTATAGACAACGGCGGAACATCTTCAAATAAATGTTCCAGCTCGTTGTCGATCTCCAGCGCGGTTGCAATTTTAATCAGAGAGAGAAAAGAAATCTCGCCGCTTTGCTCAAATCTTTTCACAGACCCTAAGCTTACTCCCGATAATTCACTCAGTCTCTTCTGAGATATCTTCCGTCTTCTGCGGATGATGCGGATACGCTCTGCAATAAGTTTCTGTATCTCTCCCGGTGTTTTTGACAAAAAAGAAAATGTTGTATTCATAGATAATATTTTATCCCAAATCTCATAAAGAAACAATAAGAAGCTAATATATTAGCCATAAATGCATTAACAAAATTTATCACTCCCTGCACAGCCATGTCTGTCTTCACCACTGGAATGTCCTTCTCCATTGTAGTCATGTCCCTGATGGTTGCAATGAACATCAGGATTATAAGTAAGTGTTCCGGCAAGCAGGGCTTCCACAGCTTCGTCTGCATTGCCTGATACACCGGCATAAAAACGGATTCCGGCTCCCATCAGTGAACTCTGTGCGCCTGCGCCGATCCCGCCGCAGATCAGCGTATCCACTCCCCATGTAAGGTTCATTCCTGGCATAGCGCCGTGTCCTTTGCCATCCGTACCTACAACCTGCGCCTCCGCGACTTTACCTCCTTTAATATTATAATAATCTCTCGGAATCTTTAAGCCAGTAAATATCAAGCTTTCACATTCCTTTT
>CAMXBD010000199.1 GCA_947179245.1 uncultured Lachnospiraceae bacterium
GGTCTGTAGATAGAAGTTGAAGGGTTGTTTCTATCTACAATTATTATTATATACTAATTGAGAAAAAATGCAATTCAAAATAGTACTAAAGTCCCATGCAGATATTTGGTAATTTTATATAAAAAATATAGTACTAAAGACCTATGTGACGGCTGTATAATTTATTTTGGATGTAGCAATACTATTCCTGTAACTAAAATTAATCAGGAGGTATTTGAGATGTCTAAGAATGATTATAACCAGAACGCACAGAATGACAAGCAGCAGGATAAGGCCAACAACTCCAGCAGCCAGAACAACCAGAATAACCAGAAGAACAATTCTAAGAACAGTTCCGGCAGCAACGCACAGGACAACCAGAAAAACAACTATTAAGCATTCGCTTAATAACGCTTATGCAGAAAACGGTATGGTCATTTATGGCTGTACCGTTTTTTGCGATTGTTATTTGATGTATTTTGTTATAAAATGTACGAGATGGCACTGAGCAGTGCCAAGATGTAAGGTGCAAAATGACTGCGGAATGAAACTGCATTATGTGATGAGGTTTTCATGGAAAAATTAGAATATATAGTACCATGCCATTTTGGCTTGGAAGCGGTTTTAAAAAGAGAGATCACAGATCTGGGATATGACATAGTCTCGGTGGAGGACGGAAGGATCACTTTCGCGGGAGATGCGCAGGCATTATGCCGTGCGAATATTTTTTTGCGTACGGCGGAGCGTGTTCTGATTAAGGTGGGAAGTTTTCATGCAGAGACTTTTGAAGAACTTTTTCAAGGAACCAAGGCGCTTCCGTGGGGAGAATATATACCTAAAGACGGTAAGTTCTGGGTGACGAAGGCGGCAAGTGTCAAGAGCAAGCTGTTCAGCCCTTCAGATATTCAGTCTGTGATGAAGAAAGCCATGGTTGAAAGCATGAAGACTACTTATCATGCAGACTGGTTTACAGAGAGCGGTGATTCCTACCCGGTGCGGGTTTTTTTGATGAAAGATGAGGTAACGGTGGGATTGGACACTACGGGGGAATCTTTACATAAGCGCGGCTACAGGAAATTAACAGCAAAAGCTCCTATAGCAGAGAATCTGGCAGCAGCACTTATTATGCTGACACCGTGGAAAGGGGATCGTATTTTGGTTGATCCGTTTTGTGGCAGTGGAACGATTCCGATTGAGGCGGCTATGATGGCGGCGCACATGGCGCCGGGAATGAACAGGAGCTTCACGGCAGAAGAGTGGACGCATATTGTAGACAGAAAATGCTGGTATCGAACTGTGGATGAAGCGGAGTCTCTGGTGGATATGAGTGTGGAGACGGATATTCAGGGATACGATATTGATGATGATATGGTATCTGTCGCAAGGGCAAATGCTAAACTGGCAGGTGTGGAGCAGATGATTCACTTTCAGCGCAGAGGCGTGGAGCAGTTGAGTCACCCGAAGAAGTATGGATTTATCATCACGAATCCTCCTTACGGAGAGCGGCTGGAGGACAAGGGAAATATGCCGGCGCTTTATAGTATGATCGGGGAACGTTACAGGGCGCTTGACAGTTGGTCTATGTATCTGATTACTGCTTATGAGCAGGCGGAGCAGGCGATTGGCAGGAAGGCAGATAAGAATAGGAAGATATACAATGGCATGATGAAGACTTATTTCTATCAATTTATGGGTCCAAAGCCGAGTGGGAGTAAAAGATAAATTATGCAGCAAGATAAATTAATGAAAAGAACAGCGATATATTGTCTGGTGTTTGTGTTGACGGCGATGAGTGCAATTCTGTACTATTCTGCCAGTAAGATCATTGTAGTGGCGGATGTGGCGCAGGATGAAGTTGCGCAAAATACTGACAGCACTATTGAAGCCCCGGTCGGCATTGCGGTTCTGGAAGATAAAAACCACATAAACATTGACCGTGGAAATCAAAATACAAATTACTTTTGCATTCCCATGCCGGAAGATGTGCGGGTAGAGGAAGTTACGATAGAGAATCACTATATGGACAGAGAATTGTGGGTGAACATTGAGCCTAAGGACATGGACGGACGGGAAACGTTTTATGAGGAAAACGGTGTTTACGGTAACTGTACGGATGTGTTGACAGGCCACTTTGACGTGGAGAAAGACAAGATTTGCCTGCGGTTTGAGTTGACAGATGTATATGAGTATCATAGCATATTTGAAGATAATACCTTATATGTTGAGTTCATGACACCAAAAGAATCATATGATAAGATCATCGTAATTGATCCGGCGTACGGTCTGAATGATATGGGTGTGTCGGTGAATGGGGTCAATGCAAAAGATATTACTTTGGAAATTGCCAAGGCTTTGAAAGCGAAATTGGATGAAACTGATATCAAAGTCTATTATACAAGAATGGACGACAGTAATCCGAGTATGGACAGCCGCGTGGAACTGGCAGCAGATACCAAGGCGGATATGCTGATCCGCATAGAGGTAGGCAGTGCAGAAAGCAGCAAGCAATACGGCACAGAGGCAATATATAATAGTAGATTCTTTATTCCCGGATTCGGCAGCGTGGAATTGGCGGATATACTGGAGCGGGAGGTTGTTACTGCAATCAGCGGTAAAGCGAACGGATTGCTGGAGGCGGCTGGCGAAGATGTAGTCATAAATAATGCCACTGTACCGGCAGCTACCATCAAAGTAGGATATTTGACCAACGGACAGGAGTACATCCTATTACAGCGCGAAGATTATATACAGCGTATTGCAGAAGGAATATATCAGGCAGTCATCAAAGCATATGAGGAGCAGGGAAAATGATGCGAAAGATTATATTTGCTACAGGCAATGCAGGCAAAATGCGCGAGATAAGAGATATACTTAAGGAGACAGACGTACAGATCCTTTCCATGAAGGAAGCCGGGATAGATATAGATATCGTGGAAGATGGCACGACTTTTGAGGAAAATGCGGTTATTAAGGCGAAAGCGGTAGCGCGCATATTACAGGGGCATGACGATGGGACATACCGGAATGCTGTCGTTCTGGCAGATGATTCCGGGCTGGAGATAGATTATCTGAATAAGGAACCGGGGATTTATTCGGCGCGGTATCTGGGCGAAGACATGCCTTATAGTGTGAAAAATAAGAATCTGATCGAGCGGCTTACGGGAGTGCCTGACGAGAAGCGAACTGCCAGATTTGTTTGTGCCATAGCGGCAGCATTGCCGGGTGGTGAGGTGGTTACGACCCGCGGTGTGATAGAGGGAAGAATTGATTATCAGGAAAAAGGTGATAATGGGTTTGGTTACGACCCGATTTTTTATGTGCCGGAATACGGCTGTACTACGGCGCAGCTTTCTGAGAAAGAGAAAAATCAGATCAGTCACAGGTGCAGAGCCTTGGAAGCAATGAAAAAAGAACTGAAGAAAAGGATATAACATTTATGAAGATATTGATCGTGAGTGATACTCACCGCAACAATACGAATTTCCTGAAAGTGGTGGATAAGACAGCACCGCTTGATATGGTAGTTCATTGCGGAGACGTAGAAGGAAGCGAACTGCTGATTTCTAAGGCGGCAGGTTGTCCGGTTCAAATGGTGCGGGGAAACAATGATTTTTTCTCAGACCTGCCTAAAGAAACAGAATTTATGCTGGGGGGCTATAAAGTATGGCTGACCCATGGGCATAACTATTATATTTCCATGAACAGTGAAGTGATCAAACAGGAAGCCAGAATGAGAGATGCCGATATCGTGATGTGCGGGCATACGCATAAGCCGGTTGTGGATATAGGGGCAGATGTAACATTAATCAATCCGGGCAGTGTTAGTTATCCCCGACAGGAGAACCGTAAACCAAGCTATATTATTATGGAAATAGACAGTGCAGGCGAGGCGCATTACACGATTAATTATTTGGAAAATAAAAAATAAAAAAATATAAAAAATCAGTTGACATCGAAAAGAGCATGATATATAATATATCTTGCGTTGTAAATGGAATGCTCACAGGTGCTTTTTTCGGGGTGTGGCTCAGCTTGGCTAGAGCGCCTGGTTTGGGACCAGGAGGTCGCAGGTTCGAATCCTGTCACCCCGA
>CAMXBD010000200.1 GCA_947179245.1 uncultured Lachnospiraceae bacterium
AGTACGATGCCAGAGTTCCGCTGGCATGATCAATCAGAATTCCGAGAGATCATTTATAGACTTTAAACTGCTCCGTACGCCCAAAATGCGGAAATACATTTCCATTCTCGTAAGTGACTGCAATCTTCATCATTATCGCCCTCCGTTATCTTTACTTTACCGTTATATACTTTTGCTCATCTGGTGTCTATCGCCAGCCATCACATTCTAATTCATAACCAGTTCAACCAGTCTGTTAATATGGAGTCCCATAATATCCAGACAGTTGACCGGACAATTATTTGAATTTAATATCAACGGAAGTTCTGTGCATCCTAAAATAACCGCCTCGATTCCGTTTAAATCTCTCATCTTTGTTACGATGCTAATAAGTTCCTCTCTTGTGGAATCTTTTACGACTCCATACTCCAACTCCTTGGAAATCCTCTCATTCACAAGTACCATGTCTTCCTTTGATGGAACAACTACGTCTATACCTTTAGCAAGAAAAGGTCTCTTGAAAAAGTCTTTATCCATAGTAAATATAGTGCCCAAAAGACCGACCTTTTTATAATTATGCCGTATGGCAGCCTCACAGACCGATTCCGGGATGCTGATAAACGGCACTCTCACTTTTTCTTTCAATTTATCATATACAACATGCATCGTTCCGGCAGTCAGCGCAACCACTTCAGCGCCTCCGTTTACAAGATTGTCCAATGCATCTGACAGATACTGGCTTAATTCTTCGTATTGTTCACTTTCCACATACCCCAGCGCCCTATATAAATTTACGCTTTCAAGAACGATCTCCGGAAATGCCGTTCCGTTTGTTCTCTCATTGATCAACCGGTTTATTTCTTTGTAATAAATGCGTGTCGATTCCGGTCCCGTTCCACCGACTAAACCTAACTTTTTCATGTCTTTTTCACCTTTCTGCCAGCAATCTGCGCTTCCGCTCAATCATCTCATCCACCCGCTCAATATACTGGGTCACATCCTTCACGTTATCACACCGCTCAATCCTCCCATCAGGATATACTCTTTTGGTAATTGAACCAGCCCCTAACGCCACGATCGTCTGCATCTCCTCCATTATAAGAATATTATAGATACCATACTTATCTTCTACGGAATACCCTACATTCTCAAAATTGCCGGACATATTCTTCTGGCGATAGAGATAATACGGCACCATTGCCATAGCCTTTGCCCCTGCCGCCGCGATCTGCATGGTTGCTTCCGTGTTGTTGTAGGCGGTGACACCGTTCTCTTCAA
Organism: uncultured Lachnospiraceae bacterium; assembly: GCA_947179245.1. GTDB lineage: Bacteria > Bacillota > Clostridia > Lachnospirales > Lachnospiraceae > UBA3282. The sequence continues at coordinate 1,258 of CAMXBD010000200.1, forward strand.
TCCACTTATGCAGACCTGATGCCCTTTTGACCGCAAGGGAATGAACTGTCAGGGAATCCGGAGTCAAAGCAAGAATAGCTTCTATCGTCGCCTCCACATCTTCCTTAGTCTCTTCAGGAAGTCCCAGAATGATATCCATGTTGATATTGTCAAATCCTACCTTACGTGCCAGCCGAAAGGCGTCTATAACCTGTGATACCGTATGCTGTCTGCCAATCAGCTTAAGCGTCTCCTGCTTCATCGTCTGCGGATTGACGGATATCCTCGTGACGCCATGTCTGTGAAGCACACGCAGCTTTTCCTCCGTTATGCTGTCTGCGCGTCCCGCCTCCACTGTAAATTCCTGTACAGTGCCAAAATCAAAAGTATTCTTTAATTTCGTAATCAATCTGTCCAATTCTTGTGCGGACAGTGAAGTTGGCGTTCCGCCACCGATGTAAACAGTATCCAGTATCTTATCACGATACATCTGCGCCACGGCATCCATCTCCTGTTCCAGTGCCGTCAGATAATCATCCACCCGCTCCTTCCACACTCCAATAGGATAAGATGTAAAAGAACAGTACAGACATGTCGTGGGACAGAAAGGAATCCCTATGTAAAGGCTGTAGCCGTTCTCATAATGAAGCCTGTTCAAAATTTCCCGTTCTCTCTCCGCAATCTCTATCCCCAGCTCAATCTTATCCTCGCTGACAAAATGCTTTTCACGCAGGAATGCCGCTATGTCCTGTCTGCTCTCACCGTTTCCCATCATGGTCATGGCAATCTTCGTGGGACGTATACCGGTCAGATTTCCCCACGGAAGGGATATGCCCGTCTCTTCCTGCAAAGCTGTGTAAAGAAAACATTTGAACTCATTTTTGTATTCATCCGGCTCCACTGCGTCGGTATTGCACCATGTATATATATGCGGTTCTTTCGTATGAGCCGACTCATCTTCGTAAGAATAGATTGTGAATTTTACTTCTGTCTCACCAAATTCCAATTCCATCACCGGAATAATCTCCCGTATCCGCCTATCCTTCACCACCGATTCCGGTGTCAGGACTTTCAAATCCCATTCAGGATAAAACGCCTTCACGAGTGCGTGGATGTCATATTCATATTGCGCTTTATTACTCTTAAGTATCTGCACGATGTTACTGTACCTTTCCTGTCAATATATATTTTCCTATAAAGCCCTGATCAGCCTGATATAGAACGCCACCGTCTTAAGCATAGTCTCCACGGGAACCCTCTCATTATTACCGTGAATCATGCCCCTCTCTTCCTTGGACAGCGCCATTGCCGAGAACTTATAAATACGGTCAGTGATCCGGCTGTAATGTCTGGAATCGGAACATGCCATCATCAGATAAGGGGACACGATGGCATCAGGCCATGTGGTGTGGATCGCTTTCTTAAGTGTCTGCCATTCCTCACACTGTGTATCCGAATATCCGGAAGCCTCCATAGCATGTTGGATACTGACCTCGATCTTATCGTTGCCGATTACCTTTTTCAGATATTCTACCGCACTCTCCGGCGTATCATCACCCAGAAGTCTGAGGTTCATGCCTACAGATGCCGCGGGCGGAAGCACATTGAATGCTTTACTGCCTTCCATTTTTGTCACCGCACAAGTAGTCCGCATCATGGCATTCAGTTCGCCGCCTGCCTTTTTACAGAATGTATTCAACACTGGCAGAAAACACCACAAATTGGCAAATATCATGCGCATTCCGAAACTCGAATATCTTCCGAGCGTATCAAACATTTCCTTTACCGGCTTGGTAAACTGCGCTTTGAAAGGATGCTTCTCAATCTTCACCACTGCCTCAGAAAGCTGTCCGAGTATGGTATGCGGCGGCGGTGTGGATGCATGGCCGCCTTCACTTTTCATAATAAGTTCAACGTTCATACCCACCTTTTCACCGATACCAACCACGGCACAAGGCTTTGTTACTCCGGGAAATACTTTTTCAACGACTGCACCTCCTTCATCTAATACAAAAGCAGGTTGGATTCCTTCCTGTTCCAGATAAGAAACAATTGCCGGGCAGCTTCTGCCTTCCACTTCCTCGTCTCCCGAAAAGGACAGATACAGATCATGCTCCGGACAGAATCCTTCTGACAAAAGCTGTTCCATGGCTTCCATCACACCGCACAGTGTCCCCTTGGTGTCCAGCGTCCCTCTTCCCCATATGCATCCATCTTCCACGAGACCATCAAAAGCCGGTTTATCCCAGTCCTTCTCCTCTACCGGAACTACATCGTAATGGGACATCAATACTCTGGGTGCATTACTCTTCTTTCCCTGCATGTGATATAACAAACCAGTGTCGCCGATCTTTTTCAAAGTAAACGACTTATGTACATTGGGGAATCGTTCCTGCAAAAGCTTCTGAAACTTCTCAAACTCTTTCCAGTCGATCAAAGATTTATCCTGATAGGACACTGTCCTGCATTTAATCATATCGGACATATCTTTAATAATCTTCTCCTCGTTTAGCTCAGCCTTTTCTTCCACCATCCCCGGCTCCGGATAAGGTTTAAAAAGCGCCGTTCTGACTAAGATTACCGCGACAAACGCAACGATAACCACTAATAGAATTGCTAAAATAGTGAATCCTGTCATTGCTCTGCTCCTTTTTTTCTGAATGCTATTTTCTGCTTATTAAATTCAGTCGTCTTTTATTTCTAAAGTCTATACAATAATATACTATAT
>CAMXBD010000201.1 GCA_947179245.1 uncultured Lachnospiraceae bacterium
ACGATGCGGACAGGAACCTGACGGGACTAAAGACCCTGCTGGGTGCGGAAACCATTGTGGAGAACCACTACACCTATGACGGGAACGGAGACCGGCTGGAGAAATACCAGAAACACGGCACGACAAGATACGGCTATGACAGCATGAGGAGACTTGCGAAGGTGGAGTACCCAGACGCGACAGAGGAACTCTTCTATGATAAGGCAGGAAACCGCACAAGACGGCTGTACAACGGCGCGGAGGAACTGCACCAGTATGACAAACGCAACAGATTGACGGCGCACACGAAAGGGGGCGTGACATCACAATACGAGTATGACAATGCAGGCAATCTGTTAAAAGACGATAAAGCGCGGTATGAGTATGATGCGTTCAACCGCAATACCAAAGTAGAGACCTTTAACGGCAATATCCAGATCAACCGCTACGACGCGGAAGGGCTGCGCCATGAGATGGAGGAGAACGGGAGGCTTGTGTCCTTTATCTTCCGTGGTGACGAGGTCGTGGCAGAGGAGAGCCAGGAAGACAGGATCCGGTATATCCGTACCAGTGTATTATTAGCATCTGATGCAGAGAGTGCAAGAACCTACTACCACTATGCATCTGACGAGATGGGTAGTATTACCCATGTGGTCGATAGTGAAAATGAGGAGATTCTCAACCGCTACGAATACGACGCATGGGGAAACCTGACCACATGTGAAGAAAAAGTCCATAACCGCTTTAAGTTCAACGGCCAGCAGTATGACCCGGTAAGCCAGCAGTACTACCTGCGTGCGCGGTACTACAACCCGGTCATCGGGCGGTTCACGCAGGAAGACAGCTATAATGTGGACGGTCTGAACCTGTATGCTTATTGCAGGAATAATCCGGTATATTATGTGGACCCGAGCGGGAATATCTGTGAGAAAGTTGCCAATGATATAATGGGGCGGCTGGGTAAAGAAACTAATAATGTTTCTAATAATGAAAAGAAGAAACTGGCTTCATATATTAGGAATAAGTTAAATCACGGAGAAACACTGAGTAAAGCAGAAGTGGCTGCTGCTAAACAACTTGAACTCGATATAAATCATGTAGCAGGTGCACAGGAGTATGCCGGGAAGGTCAGAGACAGGACAACTGTGGAAGGTATTTATGACAGTAGTGCTACGGACTATGACATTTTAAGAGGTGAATTGTTATTAAAGTGGGTTTTGCCAAAAACAAGAGGAATAAAAAGCTGGTGTGCAGGTGGTTCTTATAAAATGAATATGGTAAAATTTTATAAGAAACGAGGTAAAGCAATATGGAGAAGAAAATTTATATCACAGATGAAGAACGTGCAAAATGTCAAAAGGTGGATGATGCATTTGCAGAGCTGTACGAAATGGCGGATATTGTAGTGCTTGATGTAGGCAGATATGGTTTTGTGATGCTCAAATATTATACGCCGCCGCATGGCTTTGAGGAAGATGCAACTTTTACGGACAGCAGGGCATTGTTTGAAGCATTATGGGAGGAATGGCTTGATATGAAGCTGTTTCTTATCGCAAAAGGTACTCCATTGCTGGAAAAAGGGTATAAGGGTGTGTTTGAGAGCCTGACAAAAGAAAAACAGTTGGAACTTATCGGGCGAAAAGCCGCTTTCGTAAGAATGGCGGGAATAGATTTGTAAAAAGATGTTTCCAGCAAAGAAATAGATAGAGAAATGGATTCCGTAGGCGCAGGCATTGTGGAAATGTCGTATAACTGGCTGCGTTCATGGAACTGTGGGAAACCCTGTTTGCAGGATGTGGGAAAGCTGTTTTTGCTTTTCCACAGGCTGTGAATGGGGTTTTCCATAGTTCCATAGCCAGTTATGCACATTTCCATGATGCAGGTCTTAAATACTTGAAATGATTCGCCTGACCGCATATAATTATATGGCAGAGATTAAAGGAAGGGTGAATGAAGATGTTAGAGTATATTTCTGCCCCAGAAGCGGCAAAGAAGTGGGGGATTTCAGAAAGACGGGTACAAAAGCTGTGTGAGGAAAACCGCATACCGGGCGTGGCAAAATTCAGCCGCTTGTGGCTGATACCAAAAGATGCCAAGAAGCCGGCTGATGCCCGCACAAAAGCAGGAAGGACAGGGAAGCATGAATAAGGTTTTGGTTATTGATGATGACAAAGAACTTTGTGCGCTTATGAAAAAATGCGTAGAGCAGGAGAGCCTTGCTGCGGTTGTCGCTAATGGCGGCATAGAAGGGTTGCGGATATTGGAGGAAAACAAAGATACCTGTTCACTTATTATTCTTGATATTATGATGCCTGATCTGGATGGTTTTCAAGTATTGCAGCAAATACGGCGGACAAGTAATGTTCCTGTCCTTATGCTGACCGCAAAAAGCGAAGAAGAGGATAAAGTGTCCGGCTTGCGGATGGGGGCGGACGATTACCTGACAAAGCCATTTAGCATTAACGAGCTTATGGCACGGGTAAATTCCTTAATCCGGCGTTATACCCTGCTTAATCCTGTTTCCAGTCCTAAAACAGACTGCATGACGTTTCAGGGGATGACAATTGACAGCCTTAACCGCATTGTTTTTCAAGGGAATGAACAGATTGAGCTTACGGGAAAAGAATTTGACCTGCTTTCTTTTCTGGCATCAAATAAGGGCAAGGTATTTACAAAAAAGCAGATTTATACGCAGGTTTGGGCGGAAGAATATGCTTTTGACGACAGTAATATCATGTCATTTATCAGCAAATTGAGGAAAAAGATTGAACCAGATCCGGAACATCCGTTTTACATTTTGACTGTCCGTGGCGTTGGCTACCGTTTTAACAGGGAGGCTTGACATGAGTATTAACCCATTTTTATTGATTATGTTCTGCATTGCTTTGTTGGTAATCCTATTTCTTTTCACAAAAATCAGGCGTGTACGGGGGCAATTGTCTATTATCGAGGAAGCGCTTGAAGATATAAAATCCGGGAACTTAAACCGCCGTATGCTGACTAAGAAAAATGATATGACAAGAAAAATCTGCTATGGCATTAATGAAATTGCAATGAACAGCCAGACGCAGCTCATCAAACAAAAACAGTCTGAACAGGCGTACAAACGGTTAATGACCAGTATTTCCCATGATGTCAAAACTCCCCTTGCTTCTTTGGTCGGTTATTTGGAAGCAATAGAATGTAAGATAGTGGCAGGAGAAGAAAAAGACGAATACGTCCATGTCGCATTTGAGAAAGCCCATTACATGAAGCATTTTGTGGAAAATCTCTTTGAGTGGGTGAAACTGGATTCCGGAGAACAGATTTTTCACTTTGAGGATTTGGATTTGAATGAAGCATCCCGGAACATCATTGCTGATTGGATTTCAGTTTTAGAAAACAGTGATTTTGAGTATGAGTTTGACATTCCGGAAACGGAATACCTCATGCGTATAGATGTAAATGCTTATAGCCGTATCCTCAACAATCTGCTGCAGAACGTGCTTATTCATAGCAAAGGAAATAAAGTGATATTCCGTATTTCAGAAAATAACCGGCAAGCCCGGATTACATTAGCAGATAATGGCAAAGGAATATCCCCCGATCATCTCCCGCATATTTTTGAGAGGATGTACCAATGCGACCAGTCACGGTCTGCAAAAGGAAACGGACTGGGTTTATCTATTGTAAAAGAACTTGTGGCAGCTCATAAAGGAACGATTGCCGCTGACAGCACTCCTGATAAGGAAACTATATTTACAATATTGCTTCCAAAATCCCTGTAATAATACGGGGATTTTTCAGTTTGTCAAATTTCGCTTAACTGTAAAAACATGAAAAAAGCAAGGTTTCGGCAAGGTTTTGGCAAGGTTAGCGTGATAGAATAGCAAATATGAAAAGGAGGTTTCGCAATGAGCAAATATGTAATTGAAACAAAAAATCTTACCAAACAATACGGAACACAGA
>CAMXBD010000202.1 GCA_947179245.1 uncultured Lachnospiraceae bacterium
CAAACAAAAGAAAGCATCCTGCATCTCTTTTGTTTGTTCCTTTTAAGACGATTCTATTTTCATTCATGCGACACCCCACATACTTATTCCTATGTGTGTGTTCCCTATTTTATGCTATCAACGGGCAAGATCCAAGTGCTGCACTGTAGACACAGTACCATTCTCATATAAGAAAATGCCTGTATTTCTGATCATGGCATTGTTGTGATTATCCTGCTCAGAGTTTAGGGCAAACTGTGTAGACACATTATTTAACCCAATAGCTCCTACTCCCAAGTCAGACAAATGATACAACTTATCGTTTCCGTTCTCATCTTTTATCCAGATCAGAAGTTTCTCCCATATGTCATCCGCCTCATCGATCCAGCCGTTACCGTCTGAATCATACTTGGCTAAATCTGCAAATCCGTCACCGGACTTCGTACCAAAAAGTTCTCCGCCGTCATTGATCACACCGTCACCGTTTAGATCCAGCGCCAAAAAACCGCTGCCGGATTTCAGTGTAGATATCTCATCTTCGACACCATCCTGATCCAGATCAAAGAAAAATTTCTGGTCTGACACCTGAGCGATATTCGTATCCAGATTGATTACAAGCGGATCACAGTAAGCTGTTTCGATAGTATGTTTTTCCATATAATATTCTTCAAACCTGCGGCTCATACCGACGTCCAGATTAAAGGATATCTCTCTTCCGTCTGCCGTTTTCACCATACCGGTTGTGGAAAATGTAGTATGTTCTTCCTCCTGATGATAATATTCGTTCGTAAATGTATCGACACGATACGTACTCACATTACCCGACAGAGTATTCCAAGATTCTTCGCGATATCTTTGTCCACGGAAGTTAAAAAAGAGTTCCATCAAAAACTTCACACACTGCTGCCTGATCGTAAGAAGCGTATCCTCTGGTGTCTCTCTTCCTTTGATCTTAGTGGTGTTAGAAAGATTCTTAAAATGTGTCGTGATATCTTCTAAGTTTGCCGTGTTTTCCTCATTCTTCTCACTCTGTTCCGTCTGTTCCATATTGTCACCGGAGCTTACCAGATTGCCAAACAGGCTTTCCAAACCGCCATTGGCAAGATTTGGAACTCTCGTAAGCCGCACACTGGAGGCTTTCGCGGATTTGGTTGTCACAGAAGAATATTTTCTGGTGGATTCCATACTAACTACACTGGAATCAATTCTCACTTTTCCCTCCTTTTGCCCAGATCCCCATCTATGCCTGTCTGTGCCACCGACTGCACCTTCCCTGATGCATGGCAATAGAAAGGACGGCATCCTCAAAGAAAATCCTTTTCCCTCAAAAACACCGTCCATGGTCTGTACATCATTAAGATTCAAGAAACAATCGTCTGGCCAAGATCAACCGTCCCTCGTACTCTATATATCGGACACCAATTCCGATTCCTTTAGTCTACTCTGTTATAATTAATCAGACAGCCTTTTAATATGATCTGTCTCTCTTCATCTGTCAATTCTCCCAGACGAAGCTCAAACTCCGTCAACTGCTCTTCTTCCGCAGATACTTTATACGCCTTGATTACATCCGCCTTCTCTTCCACAGCTTTCCTGATATCCGGGAAGAACAGATAATCAAGATTCTTAAACGGCAGTTCACCTTCCTTGATCAAGAAAGGAAGCATACCCCAGTTGATCAGGTTGGAGCGGTAACGCTTCGTTGCATACTCGTTGGCAATGTTCGCCCAGCCGCCGAGTACTTTCTGGCAGCTTGCCGCCTGTTCTCTAGCGGAACCGTCACCCGGCTTCACTGCAAAAATGGTAGAGCCGAATCCTGTATTTTCATGGGATGCGTCCGCAAAAATCTTCTTTATCACATTCATGACAGGTTTCACATCCGGATGTGCCTCACAAGGATGTTCGCCCTGCATCCTCGCTTTCTCCGCCCGCTGGATATCCTTGGCACGTCCCACATACTCAGGGTCCTTTCTGGACAAAGCAAACTCTGCCAGCCCAAGAGGATTGGAGCGGTAAGAAGATGTCTCTCCGGAAGGAATCAGCTCATCCGTAGTAGTCACCGGATCGTGAATTTCGGATACCACACGCAGCACCAGATTATCCGGCAGCGCGCCCATAGCAGGCCAGTCTTTGATATTGGGGCCAAACTGGATCTCTACGCTCTCGTCCGCCACGCCTTTGGAATCAAATACACGGTTCTTGTAAATGTTAGCATCAAAATGATATTTATATTTATTGAGTTCACTGTCAAATTCTGTCGCTGGTGTGAGTACTCCCTTATTGGCTGCCGTAGCCGCAATAGAACGGGCATCCATAAGCGCCACGGAAGAAATCTGTCCATTCTGCAGTTTGGAGCCCTCCCTGTTCGGGAAGTTTCTCGTAGAATGGCGGATGCTGAATGCGTTGTTGGCAGGTGTATCACCCGCACCGAAACACGGTCCGCAGAATGCTGTCTTTAAGACTGCACCCGTCTCCAGAATCGCCGCCGCACAGCCATTCTTAATAAGCTCCATATATACCGGCATAGAAGCAGGATATACGCTCAATGTAAAGCCGTCTGCACCGATATAGGAACCTCTTAAAATATCCGCCGCCGCACAGATATTCTCAAATCCGCCGCCTGCACAGCCCGCGATAATACCCTGATCTACCATGAATTTACCGTCTGCCACTTTGTCCTGTAAAGAGTAAGGCACAGCACCGTCTAAGCTGACCTTCGCGCGCTCCTCCACATCGTGAAGCACGTCCTTCAAGTTGGCATTAACTTCATCAATGGTATAAGTATTGCTGGGGTGAAAAGGCATAGCGATCATCGGTCTGATCTTGGACAGATCCACAGTGATCATGCCGTCATAATATGCCACTTCGCCCGGATTTAATTCTTTGTATTCCTCCACTCTGTCGTGAATATCATAAAATTCTTTGATCTGCTCATCCGTCTGCCAGATAGAGGATAAACACGTCGTCTCAGTTGTCATGACATCAATACCGATACGGAAATCTGCACTCAAAGACGCCACGCCGGGACCAACGAACTCCATCACCTTATTCTTTACATAGCCGTTACCGAATACTGCTCCAATGATAGCAAGCGCTACATCCTGAGGTCCTACGCCCTTGACAGGTGCGCCGGTCAGATACACACCCACTACACCCGGCATATTGATATCGTAAGTCTGGGATAATAACTGTTTCACCAATTCCGGTCCGCCTTCGCCCATTGCCATCGTACCCAGCGCACCGTAGCGGGTATGGGAATCGGAGCCTAGGATCATCTTACCACCGCCGGCAAGCATCTCTCTTGCATACTGGTGAATCACCGCCTGATGAGGAGGTACATAGACACCGCCATATTTCTTCGCGCAGGTCAGTCCGAACATGTGGTCATCCTCATTGATCGTACCGCCCACCGCACACAGAGAATTGTGACAGTTGGTCAGTACATATGGAATCGGGAATTTCTGAAGTCCCGACGCTCTTGCCGTCTGAATGATACCCACAAATGTAATGTCATGGGAAGTAAGCTTATCAAACTTGATTTTCAGCTTATCCATATTTCCGGAAGTGTTATGCTCTTTAAGAATACCATAAGCCATCGTATTCTTCGCTGCTTCCTCCTTGGTAACTTCCTGCCCTGTCTTACTCTTAATCTCTGCTGCTGCATCTGACCCATCCAGAACAATCTCAGTTCCGTGAAGCAGATATGCGCCGCCCTCTGATAATTTAATCATAGTAACTCCTCTCTCTGTATAACCTTAGTGCAACAATTCCATGTCCGCAAGGCGGAGAATGCATGCTTTTTGCATTCTCTTAGACATGGCTTAGTTATACTTAGATTGTGTTCTTTACAATCTTAGTGTAACTCCATGTCCGCAAGGCGGAGAATGCATGCTTTTTGCATTCTCTTAGACATGGCTT
>CAMXBD010000203.1 GCA_947179245.1 uncultured Lachnospiraceae bacterium
TCTTGAATTTTCAGGGTTGCATTACTGTTTATTTGTCAAGGTTCTGTGTTGCTTATTTGTTGTTCTTCAAACACGCAACGTTGGTATATTATCACACCCACCGCCGACCGTCAATACCTTTTTTAGAATTTTTTTAACTTTTTATTCCAAGTACAAGTTTTTTTCAACGGTGGACTTTTATTTTATCACTGTTTTTTGCTCCTTGTCAATATCCCAAAATTAAAAATTATGCACTAAAAATGCAAACGGAAATTTATACATTACACCAGCACAAGTCATTCTAACAAATTAGCGGACCGCCACATAGCGATAATGAGGCATATCCACGCCCCGGTAATGTTTCGTCCAACGGTCCCTTATAATCATGCCATTTCTAATTGCTACATTCTGAGATGCTATATTTGTATCTCTGATAATAGAACAGACTTCTTTAGCATTTAATATTTCAAAGGCATATTCTTTACACGCTTTGGCTGCTTCCACTGCGTAGCCTTTATGCCAATATATCCGCCTGAAAAGATAACCTATTTCAAGTACTTCCTCATCCTTCCACGGCTGCATGGAAAGTCCACACTGCCCGATCATTTCATCTGTCTCTTTAAGGATTACCGCCCACAAGCCAAATCCCCATTTCTGATATCGTGAAATCTGCCTGTCAAGCCACTCCTGCACTTCTGCATCGCTAAAAGCTCCTTCATAAGCATACATGGTTTCTTTATCCTGCATAATTTTGCATAAAGACTTGAAATCATCCTGCGTCATCTCTCGTAAATATACTCTCTCTGTTTCAAGTATTATATTATCTCTCATTGCAACCACCTCATGATCCGAACGGCTTTCAACCATCTCACTATCTTTTTTTCCTGCATATCACCTTTTCATAAAAGATATATTCTGTCATGTTGAATGATTAATGCCCTTCTATATTATCCGGAAACGGCGCCGGAGTCTCCAAATAAATCGAATAGGAACCATCCTCTTCTCTCCTTAGAACACAACTTTCCCTATCAAAATTGTATTCCTCCGGCAATACCGCTTTTATTTCGCCTTCTGTCATTCCTGTCGAAAACATTATTGTAGACATAGATTCCACATGATTTCCCGTCCCTGATGCATTTCCTGTCTCAGAATTAACATTGATAATCTCGATATCTGAAATTTTTTCTGTCAGGTCAGTTTGCAGTTTCTCCGTCTGCCGATCTGTAGCTGCATGATTCACACACATACCAACAATTTCATATATTATGATACCCGCTATCACAATAAACGGTAAGAGCATAATCGTTATGCCAATTCTTTTGAATAACTTCATGTTCTCCTCCAAGTCAGCGGCACGCCTTTATTAGTTTTTTATTTTCCTGCAAACAGCAAACGCCACTCCTAAGAGCGGACAATACCATGTCTCCGCTCCATTGCCGAAAATATAAATATTCAATACTGCCTTTTCAAGCGCACCCGGAATCAGATGCGGTATGTCGGAAGAAGAAAAGGAATCCTGTACTTTCATAATCTTATCCGACATGTACCACTCACAGACCATCTCCACTCCCATCCACAACGTTACAAAAATCAATACTGACATGCACACAAGCAGGACATAGTACGCAAAGCGAGCAAACTTCTTGTACATTACTTTCTCCATTGGTATCTCGAACAGTTCTATGAGCGTTTCTACAAGTCCCCAGCCAAACAATGTCAAAGCAATCGGGCGGAACGTTACACGTAAAAGAAAATTTGGATACATGTTAAATATTTTCTGCGCGTTTTTTGCCGCAGGCATCAAGAGCGCAATCACAGCCAGCATGACTATGGCCGTTACCAAAATGATAACAGCTGCCGCCTTTTGTTTGCGTCGATTCTCCTTTTTCTTAAGACCATAAATCAGATCATTAACCTCCACATCAAGTACGCCGGCAATTTCGATCAGAAGTTCAATATCAGGCGCACTCTTACCGTTCTCATAATTGCTGATTGTCTGTCGTGTACAATGCAGGCGCTCCGCCAGATCTTCCTGCGTAAAATTTTTTTCTTTCCTGATTTTCTTAATATTTTTCCCTACATCAGCCATGTTTTCTCCCTGTTCATTTCCACTTATACTATTTTAGGAAATTTCTCGTTCACACGCTCGATTTTTATTCTGGAGAAATCATAGCAATACTCCCGTAAAATGTCACGCAAAGAATCTTTGCAAGCATGCCTGACCGACTCACTGCTTACCGAAATAAATAAACGTTTGTAAATCCCGGCGCAAAACTGCACCAATTTAAACACGCCCACGGCAAATTAGAATCTTCTTTATAAACAAAAATATCCGTATGTCCGCCATGCGTAATGTAATAATCATTAAGAATCATTCTGCCTTTTTCGTCATATTCGATCATCCCGCTGCTGTCAGTTGTTCCATGTGTCCATGGGGACATACCATACACTGCCTCTTCCAAAACGCCCTTCTCATCATATTGAAATTCCACCTCTCCGGAGTTTTCACGTTCGTATTCTTTATCCTCCGGCAGTAAATCTTCCTCAATGGTCTGTAATCTGCCCTTTTCATCATAAGAACAAGTGGACGGATGGTCAAAATACCCGTCATAAACCGTCATTCCTCCCAGAGACAAATTACCATCATCATTTCCGTCTGTTTCACAAATGCCGTAATATCGAACAAACTGGCCCGATTCGTCAAACTCAGCCTGCTTTTCATCAAACCAGAATTTCTGGCTTCTGCACAGCACACCGCTGTCAGCATCGTATCCGGTATCTATATACCAATAATCCGTTATCATAGAAAAGGGCGCTCCTGCCATACTCACATAAGAAATGTCCGCCTTACACATCCCCTCCGCATCATACAATCTCTCTCGTGTAATTGCTTTCCCTTCATCAATGTTATAGAGAAGGGTTCCTGTTTGATCCGCCTCTTCCAGAACGTGTGTCGTACAATATACGGCATCCCTATACTCGCTGGTACCCGCTTCATAATCAAGCCAGTAGTCGCGCCACAGATGTACCACAAAACAATATTTGTTCTCTGTTTCCTCTATGTAATATTCCACCAAAGGCTTCCCACGCCGATTGTAAACCGTTCCGTCCGGCTCTGTTTTACGGATTCCCTGCTTTTGCAAATATTCTTCGATAAATGTCCCCACATAACCAACATCATAATCATCATCATACGGATGGTAGGAAGCCTCCGTATCATCGGCATCAGAACCACAAGTTGCCACCCATTGATAAATATTCTCAAGATAATCATAATTCCCCTGACTATCCTTGGCAAGATCAGTCTCTTCCCATGGCATTTCCACACCATCGGCAACGCCATCCGCCGCCAGATATTCCACACTGCTTATATATCCGTTTCTTACCCTCACCTCAAGCGATGCCTTTTCAAAATGCCACATCACTGTTTCAATCGAATCGATTTTATCGTATTCACCTGTCTCGTCCGGTTCGCCAAAAAGATCAGCCAATCTCTCCAGCTTATCCTCTCCCGGCTCAAGCCCAAGAAATCCCAGATTCGTATTTGTCGCAAGAAAACCGCCGAATCCGTGTCCTTTTCCTTGAAAATGAAAATACACGCGATTGCCATCCCGCGCACCAATCTCACAGTATAGCGGACCTAATCCTCCCGAACCGCAACATTCAAAACGGGTATAATCGATTCTGTCACCAAAAGAGAGTCCTAATAACGTTTCCGTATCTCCGCTCTGAAGGCATAGAAGTTTTGCGTTCTCTGGATCCCTGCGCGCAGGATTTTCATCGGGGTCTGCTGCCTGTTCCGTATCTGTGACACCGGTTTCTTCCTGTTCTGCTGTCTCTTTCTGCACAATTTCGGCATACTCACTTTCTTCTTCTCCGGCTTCCGGCTGCTGTATATTACATCCCGTGCATGTAC
>CAMXBD010000204.1 GCA_947179245.1 uncultured Lachnospiraceae bacterium
TTCAGACACTTCACTGGCAAACTCATCATCTAACTCAGGAAGTTCTTTTTCCTTGATCTCTTTGATCGTGCATTTAAATACAGCATCTTTGCCTTTTAAATTCTCTGCCTGATAATCTTCCGGGAAAGTAACTTTTACTTCTACTTCTTTACCGATCTCAGCTCCCACAAGCTGTTCTTCAAATCCGGGAATAAATGCTCCGGAACCGATAGTCAGCGGATAGTTCTCACCCTTGCCGCCCTCAAAAGCCTCACCGTCAACAAAACCTTCAAAATCAAGCGTTGTCATGTCGCCATCTTTTACCGGTCTATCCTCTACAGTAATGTTTCTCGCATTATTCTCACGTTCTCTATCAATCTCTGCCATCACATCTTCTTCTGTGACTTCCGCATCAATTTTGCCGATCTTAACGCCTTTATATTTACCCAGCTTAACTTCCGGCTTAAGTGCCACTTCTGCTGTAAATACAAAAGGTTTGCCAGCCTCGATCTGTGTCACTTCGATCTTCGGAGAAGATACGATATCTTCCTCGCACTCCTCTAATGCCTTATCATAGGCATCAGGAATCAGTTCATTGGCTGCGTCCTCATAGAACACTTCCTTGCCGTACATCTTCTCTACCATCTGGCGCGGTACTTTACCTTTTCTAAAGCCGGGAATGCTGATCTGCTTCTTCTGCTTCTGATAAGCCTTCTCAATTGCTTTCTCCAAATCGTCTGCACTCACTTCGATCGTAAGCTTCGCCATGTTCTTTTCTAATTTTTCCACCTGTAAACTCATTGTATGGGTTCCTCCTTAACTGCCTCTGCAACGCGCATTCACCATAATTATATTAATATTATCTGGTAGAAGCCCTTAATTGTAACTTAATATGCTCCTAGTCACAGTCATTTAAGCATTATAGCACAAACTTTTGGAAAATACTAGTGTGACTTTCATTCCCTTTAACAATTCTATGTCGTCTTCCCGATGTGTCGTGACAAGCAGAGTCCTTCCCCTAAGATTTTCCAAAAGATATTCTGCACAGCGGATGCGGTTCTCCTCGTCCAGCCCCGTAAAAGGTTCGTCAAGAATCAGCATATCCGAGGGCGACAGTACCGCCCGCAAAAGCGCCGCCCGCCTCCGCATACCGCCGCTGAGTTCTTTGACTGGTTTAGTCAAGCAATCTTCCGGGAGAATTTTTACTGCTTCTTTCATCACATATTCTTTAGTCTGCCCGTTTATTCCTAACATAATATTGCAGATAACATCATATTCCTCACAGAGCCTGTCCTCCTGAAAAACCACTCCGACGCTCTGCGGCATACCCGTAATCTCTCCACGATCAGCATTTTCCAATCCGGTCAATATTTTAAGCAGCGTAGTCTTACCTTGTCCCGAAGGCGCCATCATCAGATACCGTTTTCCCTTTTCCATGGACATACTGAAATCCTGCAAAACAGAAAGCGTACCGTAGGATTTATCTACGTGCGATATTCTGATCACATCTGCTGTTTCGTCCGCGTATTTTTTCTCTGTTCGTATCGGCTTTTGCCTCTGCCGCGTGCATTCGTTTATACTGCTTCTTCCTTCTTTACACTTCTTTGTATGGGATTTCGGATACGGTTTCCACTCTGCATATAGTTTCACCAGCTTAAGCACCACTTTTTCAAAAAGAAAGCTGACCAGAATGATCGTCAATGTCCACGCAAGCAGTCCCGCCGTATCCAGATATATCTTCGACATATATAAACGCTCACCCATGGAATGATCCGGAAGCCCGATCACCTCCGCTGCCACACCGGACTTCCAGCTCATACCAAGCGATATTTTCAGACAACTGTTTAAGTATGGCATTACCGCCGGTCTATATATATAGAAGAAACGCTCTCCTCTGCCAAGATTAAATACCTTTGCCATCTCCAATAACTTGACATCCGCACTCTTTAGTCCTGCGATCACATTCACATAGACATTGGGAAACACAATCAGAAAACTGATGAAAAAAGACAATCTGCGCGAACCGAACCAGATTAGAAGAAGCACCACAAAAGACGCTACCGGAATAGATTTTATCGTCTGTACCACAGGAGCCAGTATATCCTCCACGATTGAAAAACGATAGCTGACCATTCCCAATATCATTCCGGCAAAAAGGGCTAGGAAAAATCCCAGCCCAATCCTTGCAAAGGAACTTATAACAGTTTGTATAAAGTCAGGCTGCATCACATTTTGCACAAAAGCTTTCAGAACCTGCACGGGTCCCACCAGTAGAATATGATTGTTGATACGGACTGCCGCTATCTGCCATACTATAAGCCAAAACAGTATGATAACCGTACTTTTCATATATTTATGCATCGTATGATTCACGCCTTACTCCTTATCATTCATTAATATAGTAAAAGTCCTCTCCCGGAAGACCACCGCCAACGGAGGACGCATCCTGCTCTGCCAGCACTGCCAGATAGCCCGATAATGCTTCTCTCATATCGCCGCCATCGATGTAGGTGATGTTGCATTGCGGCATCGCCTTGACCGCCACCGGCGCTTTCTCGATAATACCTGCCGCCGCCACAAGTTCGGCTGCTTCCTCTACATGCTCATTGGCATAAGCCGCACTGGCTTCATGTTCTTCCAGAAATTTGTCCACCGCTGCCTTGTGCTCATCCAGAAAACCATTCCGCACTACCGTCACACCGGTCACAAGTCGGCTCTTTATCCCATCCTGTTCACTTCCGGCTGCGTCCTGAACCGCGTCCCACTGCTTGGTCAGATCCATCACCACGGACAGTTCCTCGTTCTGCGCGCATGCTGCCGTCACAAAAGGCTGTGGCAATACGCCGATCGATTCCGGTGACTCCGCAAGCACTGCTGCTACTTCCGTCGCCTCAGACTTATACTCCAAGGTCACATCTGCCTCCGCCAGCCCATTTGCTTTCAAAAGGTATTGTAATACATAATCGGGCGTGGTTCCCTTGCCTGTCAGATAAACAGTTTTGCCTTTTAAATCTTCCATATCCTGTATTGTATCATCGCCGGATACCATGTACAAGACACCCAGCGTATTAATATCGATTACAGACACGCCGCCCTCTGTCTTTGCATACAGCACACTCGCTACATTGGCAGGAATCAGAACAATATCCAGATCTCCCGATATCATAGCCGGTAACAGCTCATCCGCCGCTGCCGTCATTGTAAATTCATAATTGTTTGCGGTCTCGCCTTTATCCGCCTGATCCATCAGGTATACAAGTCCCATGGATGTAGGACCTTTTAACGATCCGATTCTGATCGTCACATCGTCGCCCGTCTCATCCACAGCTTCCGGTTCATTCGCACTATTCACATCTTCCGATTCATTCACACCTTCTGCTTCACTCACTTGATCTGCATCTTCCGATTCACCCGGATCATTCGCTTCCTCTGCTCCATCCGCGTCAACATCCTCTGCTGCCTCGCTTTCTACTGCTGCATTGTCAGTTTCGGAACTTTCCTGCACTCCCGCTCCACATCCGGTGACTGTCGCCAGCGCCATCACCATGACCATCATAATTGCTGCTGCTTTCTTTCTCATCATAAACCTCCATTTCAGTCTGACAGGCATGTGATCTTCCGATGGACTCACGGATAAAAAAATGCACCTGTTAAGGCGCACTTCATCCATAAAGCATATGTATTTCAGCAAGCCTTTCCTCTCAGCAGTATCCGCATCCGGAAATACGAATCACTCTTCAAGCGTCAGAATATATCATTTTGGGTATCCCGTCAGTCAGTCTATCCGCTTTCGGGTAACCTATAATATAGTATACATTATGTATCTTATACACATCACAGAGCAAACGAGACCGACGCAGAGGTCATAAGCCTTAATCAGATTT
>CAMXBD010000205.1 GCA_947179245.1 uncultured Lachnospiraceae bacterium
TCTTTATATTGTCAACAGACTATCGGCAAAACTGTCACCTTTACCCAAATTAAAAATTTTTTTTGTTCAACTTCACAACACTTTATGATTATCGAAGGAGTTTTTACTCTGTCACACGCTTTGCATCATCCCTTTACAGACCCTGCCGTCATACCGCTGTAAATCTGCTTCTGGAAAAGAATAAACACAATAAGTGCGGGCAGGAGCGAAATAATAACGCCGGCACAGATCATATTATACTGACTTCCAAGAGGTCCTACGAAAGTATAGAGCGAAGTCGCCACGGTCGGGTAAATCTTCTTATTCTGCAAATACAGATTAGCGCAATAATACTCATTATAAGTACCCACACCCTTTAAGATACACGCCGTAACAATTGCCGGGCGCAGGAGGGGAAGCAATATTTTATAATAGATTTTAAAATAGGATGCTCCGTCAATAATCGCTGACTCATCCAAAGAAACGCTGATATTTTCAAAAAACTGAATGTAAATATAAATTGCAATAACATCCGTTCCACACATCATAATGATATAGCCTACCAGTGAATTGATCAGCCCTAATTTAAACATGATCTCATAAACTGCGATCTGCATTGCCACACCGGGAAGCAGGGTTGCAAACAAAAACAGGCTTCTGATAATACCGTTGCCCGGAAATTGGAAACGGTTCAGCACATAGGCAAGCGATGTTCCGATCAGCACCGACACTGTCAGGACGCTCACCAGAATAATAAGGGAATTAATAAAAGCCCTGCCCATATTAGCTCTCGAAAATGCATCTATGAAGTTCTGGATATTCAGCCAGCTTTCCGGCAGTTCCATAACGTTAGTCTGCGCATACTCTGTCTCTGTCTTAAATGCAGTGATCACACAGGACACGATCGGCAGTACTGCCACAAATGAAAAGAATACAAGTGAAAAATATTTTAAAAAGATAAGTATAAATTTACCGGTTTTCTGTAAAGCTGTCATTTATCTCCCTGCCTTTCTCTGCGCATATTTTGCGAGTTTCTTGTCACGACGCTTGGTTGCGTTGAAATCCTCATCCTCAGCATTCCTGAACACATATTTAAAGAAGAGTTTCTGCAGGATTGTCGCCGCAAAGATAATCATCAGGAGTACTACCGCCATCGCCGATGCCAGACCGACCTTCTGCTGTGTATGTGCAATCTCATGCATAACGATAAAGTAAGTCGCCGTGCCGTTGGCTCCGTCCGTAATAACATAGGGCGGTTCAAAAGCGCTCAGTGATCCCGTGATCGACAGGATAACATTCAGTGTTACAATCGTCTTGATGCTCGGCAGAATAATGTAGATAAACTGGTGGAAACGATTAGCGCCATCCAACATCGCCGCCTCGTACAGTTCAGCATCCACGGACATGATCGCGCCAATAAAGAGTACCATATTCTGTCCGAAATAACGCCATACTGAAGTTCCTACCAATGATATATTGTTGATGCTCTGGTCTCTCAGCCAGAACGGAAGATTGTCTAATTCAAATCCACACCATTGAAGCACGGTGTCAAATACGAATCCTCTGGTGTAGAAAAACTTAAAGATAAAACCGATCGCGATACCATTGATCAGATAAGGGAAGAACATAAATCCTTTAAAAATGTTACCGCCTTTTACCTTAAAACTTAAAACAGTTGCAAGATAGAGCGCTAATACAAGCTGTACAATGGAACCTCCCATGTAGTACAAGCTGAGTTTTAATGCCCTGAAGCAGTCTTTTCTGCTGAACACGCTGGCATAATTCTTCCAGCCGACAAACTTTCTCGCCCCTGTATATTTCATCTGCATAAAGCTGTATCCCACCATCTTACCGAAGGGAAGGTATGTAAAAGTAAACAATAAAGCAAGCGGAATAATCATGAAAGCCACAATGATGATCGCCTGCTGTCCTTTTCTGCTTCTCATCCACTGTGAGAAACTTTTTTTCTGTGTTCCTGCTGTATTTGCCTGTGCCACCATATACTATCCTCCAATCCTGCTCAGCCCGCGAGTTTGGGCGTAAGCGCAAATTCCGGGTTGAAAATTTTATTTTTCAACCTATCCTCTTGATAGTTCGAGCCGGGGAAACTATCCCCGACTCAAATATCATTGATCAATACCTACATCAATTACTACATTATAATTAATCTACTCACCCTCACAGTTCCGGATTAATACTGAACCTCTATACCGAGTGCATCCTGTGCATCATTCCATCTCTGTGTCCAGTCTGCCATAATATCATCGAAGCTCTCAGAACCTGTAGCTGCTGCCTCTACGATTGCCTGAACTTTGGAGTCACCGCCTGCGTTGAAGGACAGCTCAGACTCAGCATTCATATCATTCATAACATCTTCTTCGCCTGCCAGTGATGTCACGTTCGATACAACGTTTACACCTTCGAATACGAAAGAAGTAGGAGCTGTCTTGGAAATCGGATAACCGCCTTCAAGATCACACCAGCCGGACTCTTCAACCATGAATTTAACAAATGTCATAGCTGCTGCCTTGTTATCATCAGAAGAATTTACGTTGATACCGTAGCAGTAGTCCGGACCTGCCGTTGTATACTGCTGTCCGTTTACCGTAATCGGGAAAGGCATATATCCGATATCATCCGGATGGTCGCCCGCTTCCTTCATCTGAGCAATCGCCCATGAACCAAGCACCATTGTACCAATCTCACCATTGTTGATCATTGCCTTACAGCCTTCCCAGTCTGTTGTCGTGTAGTCTTCCTCGATCAGACCCTGTTCAACTGCATCGTAAAGAATCTTGTAAAGTGCGTAAGCGCCTGTACCGTCCCCATTATCCTTAAAAGGCTCTGCTGTATGAGGGAACTTCTGATTCAGCCATGTCTCATCACCTGTTGTAATAGCGCCTAAGAAAGCATCCCACTGACCACCCATGGTCCATCCTGCTGCATAGTTGGTGTACAGCGGAATAGCGTCTGTGTTGTCCTTGATAGCCTGAAGCGCTGTAATAAACTCATCGGGAGTCTTCGGAAGCTCCGTGATTCCTGCATCTGCAAATACTTTTGTGTTATAGAGAATGCCCTGTGCATTGCCCATGTAACCGATACCGTAGCAGTTGCCTGCTGCATCTTTCCACTGATCTGCGAAATTTACCAGCTCGCTCATCTCATCTACTGTACCATAGGGCAGAAAATAAGTAGGAAGATCTGCTGCATCTACAGCCGGGATAAACATTACGTCGCCCCAGTCACCTGTAGAAAGACGAAGCAGTGAATCCTCCGCGTAATCTGTGATTCCCTCTGTCTCAACTGTGATGTTCGGGTACATTTCATTGAACTTGCTGATCAGATCAGCGATCGTACCATCCTCTTCACGGTCTGTCTTGTGATGGATAAATTTAATGGTCGTCGTAATGTCCATGTTATCCTCACCAAGTGTGATAGATGCATAGGTAAGTCCGCCTGCTGCTGCGCCGCCCTCATCATCTGCTGCGCTGTCATCTGCTGCCGCGCCATCGTCTGCCGCACCATCATCTGTCGCATCTGCTTCAGGTGCATCCGTAGATGTATCTGCAGATGTGTCAGCCGGTGCATCGCTGCCACCGCATCCTACCATTGAAAAAGTCATGGCTGCTGCTAAAGTAAGCGCTGTCACTTTTTTCAGTTTCATAATAGTATCCTCCTTTTGTTTCTCGCTCCGGGTTTACCCGGACGAGTTTGTTTAGTTAATAAATAACTTTAATTTAAGTATATATCACTTTACTTTTTAATCATCACTCATTCTTG
>CAMXBD010000206.1 GCA_947179245.1 uncultured Lachnospiraceae bacterium
TACCTTGAAAATTACTTTCCCGCATAAGCTCTCCTCATATTCAATATAATTCTTCTCATATTATCTGTTTGTATCTTTATATAGATTTAGATCCGTTCGCTAAAATAGCTCTTATAACCTTCCCCGAAAATCTCCGATGCGCTTGTGACAATCATGAAGGAATCTGCATCTTCGTCTTTCACAATACTCTCAACGCGTGGAAATATTGTTTTCTTCATGGCACACATGATCACCTGCTTGTCATTTCCGCTGTACGCTCCGCGTCCGCTGATCAATGTTGTGCCTATATTCAGTTCCTCCAAAATACGCGACGTAATCTGCTGCGGTTTATCACTGATGATATATAACAGTTTCGCTTCATCCTTACCATAAAGCACCACATCCATGGTAATTGAAGAACATCCTACTGCTATCGCCGCATACAATGCCGCATCGATATCTCCAAAAACGATTCCCGACAAAGTCACCACAATAACGTCTGCAATAAAAAACAGATTCCCTGTTTTCAAATGCGGCAGTTTAAGCCGCAGTGCCTTAACAATAATATCCATACCGCCCGTCGTGGCACCCATCTTAAATATGATGCCAATAGATACTGCCGACAAGATACCTCCTGCAATCGCTGCCAACAGTCTATCATAAGTTGCCGCTCGAAAATAAGCCAAAATATTGGTAAATGTGGAAATGAGCACCGTCGCATAGATAGTCGAAACTGTCAGCCCAATCCCGAATTTCCATATGGCAAAAACAAGAATTGGTATATTAAGCAACAGGATCAGTGTCCCCGTGCTGACCGGAATCAGCCTGTTTAAGATAATTGCTATTCCTGTCACGCCTCCGGGTGCCATATTATTAGGATCAATAAACAGACTGACCCCCGCTGCGTAGACAAAAGCTGCCACTGTTATAATAATATATTTCTTTAGCCATTCTGTCTTGCTTTTTTTTAAAAAATTTTTATTTTTCTTCTCTTTTTTGCTTTTTTCTCTTTTCATATTATATAGCATGTCCTTTTTTGTATAAATTCATGTCACAGATACAAATCATTTCATGGTACTAACAAGAAAAAGCCAGACCATACCGCCTGACTCTCTCCCCTAGTTTCTGTAACACTATTAAATTCCCACACGCACCAGCTTCGGCTGGTATCCGTTCTTATTCAAAGCATCTATAATCTGATTCTTATGTTCCGTACCGTATGCCTCCAGTGTGATACGCAGTTCCACCGCCGCATTACGGTTGATAGATACAAACTGATTATGTTCCAGTTTAATAACGTTACCGCTCTGTTTAGCGATTACATCGGACACTCTGGACAGTTCTCCCGGCTTATCCGGCAGAAGAACAGAAACCGTAAAGATTCTGTCGCGCATTACAAGTCCCTGCTGTACCACCGAAGACATCGTGATCACATCCATGTTGCCGCCGCTTAGAATCGACACAATCTTCTTATTCTTTACATCGAGATGTTTGAGCGCTGCTACCGTAAGCAGACCCGAATTTTCAACGATCATCTTATGATTCTCAACCATATCAAGGAATGACACTACCAGTTCTTCATCTTCCACAGTAATGATATCGTCAATATTCCGGCTCACATAGGGGAAAATATTTGTGCCCGGCGTCTTCACTGCCGTTCCGTCGGCAATCGTACTCACCCGATCAAGTGTCAGAACTTTGCCCGCGTGTATGGACTCCTGCATACAATTTGCTCCGGCGGGTTCCACGCCGATCACCCTGATCTTGGGATTCAACAATTTAGCCAGAGTGGACACGCCGGTAGCAAGTCCGCCTCCTCCGATGGGCACCAGAATATAATCTACAAGAGGCTGTTCCTTGATAATCTCCATAGCTATGGTTCCCTGTCCGCAGGCCACATCCAGATCATCAAAAGGATGCACAAAAGTATACCCTCTCTCCTCCGCCAGATGATATGCATGCGCACATGCTTCGTCATATACGTCGCCGTGCAGTATCACTTCCGCTCCGTAACTCTTTGTGCGGTTAACTTTGATTAACGGCGTGGTCGTAGGCATTACAATAACGGCTTTCACTCCGTAGCACTTTGCCGCATAGGCAACCCCTTGGGCATGATTTCCGGCAGATGCTGTAATCAGACCTTTATCCCGCTCCTCGTCCGACAAAGTACTGATCTTATAATATGCGCCTCTGAGTTTATATGCACCTGTAAGCTGCATATTCTCAGGTTTTAAATAAACCTTATTGCCTGTCTGTGCACTAAAATAATCACTGTACACCAGCTTCGTCTCTGAGGCAACTTCCTTGACAACCTCATATGCCTCCTCGAATTTATCTAACGAAAGTTCTTTCATTGCTCTTCCCCTGCTCCTTTCTCAACCTCGTGTGTCACATCAAATAACGCATCCACAAACTGATCCGCGTCAAATTTCTGCAGGTCATCTATCGTCTCACCCACTCCGATATATTTCACCGGGATCTGCAATTCAGACTGAATAGCCACCGCAATACCACCCTTTGCCGTGCCATCCATCTTCGTCAGAATAATACCTGTTAAGTCCGCCACTTCTCCAAATTCTTTCGCCTGCTGCAGAGCATTCTGACCGGTCGTGCCGTCCAATACCACCAGATTTTCCCTGTGTGCATTGGGAAATTCCTTGTCAATGATGCGGTTGATCTTTTTTAGCTCTTCCATCAGATTCTTTTTATTATGCAGACGCCCCGCCGTATCACACAACAGCACATCCGCGCCTCTCGCCTTAGCGGCATTCACCGCATCATAAATCACGCTGGCAGGATCAGAACCTTCATTACCTCCGATAACATCCACCCCTGCACGATTCGCCCACTCGTTAAGCTGCTCACCTGCCGCCGCACGGAAGGTATCCGCCGCCGCAAGGAGAACTCTTCTTCCCTGTGCCTTAAGTTTACCGGCAAGCTTACCTACCGTAGTTGTCTTGCCTACGCCATTGACACCAATCACTAACACCACCGACTGTTCTTTCTCAAAATCATATGCCGTCTCGCCAACCTGCATTTGCTCCTTGATGTTACGGATCAGAAACTCTTTACAGTCCACGGGTTCTTTGATATGGTTCTCCTTTACCTGCTCCCGCAGTTTATCAAGAATCTCGCCGGTAGCTTTCACACCGATATCACCCATGATCAGAATTTCTTCCAGTTCCTCATAAAAATCTTCATCAATACTGGAAAATCCGCCGAATACCGCATCAATCCCATGTACGATATTATTCCTCGTCTTGGTCAGTCCTTCTTTTAATCTGCTGAAAAATCCTTTTTTTTCTTCACTCATCAGTCATCCAATTCCTTATCAATCAAATTAACGCTTACCAGTGTAGACACACCTTTCTCCTGCATAGTGATACCGTAAAGACGGTCTGCTTTCTCCATCGTGCCTCGTCTGTGGGTGATAACAATAAACTGCGTATTCTTCGTCAGCTTATGCAGATATTTAGCAAATCTACCCACATTGCTCTCATCCAGTGCCGCTTCGATCTCATCAAGCAGACAGAATGGCGAGGGCTTTAAATTCTGGATTGCGAAGAGCAGGCAGATGGCGGTCAGGGATTTCTCACCACCGGACATCTGCATCATATTAACCAGTTTCTTTCCGGGCGGCTGGGCAATAATGCGTATTCCTGCCTCCAGTACGTCCTCTTCCTCTATCAGTTCAAGCGTTACTTTTCCGCCACCGAACAACTCTTTAAACACTTTGTCAAACTCTCTGTTGATCT
>CAMXBD010000207.1 GCA_947179245.1 uncultured Lachnospiraceae bacterium
GTCGTCACACCTGCATAGCAGGTGGTTTATTAAAAGATTGCCATACAATAAAAAAAGGCGAACCGTCTCTGATTCGCCTTTTCATATTAATTATCTGACATATCTGATTAGAATATCTCTTAGTTAGCTGTGAAAGCCTTCTCAGCTAAAACGTTGTCATCAGGGTCTGTGTAACGCATGATTACTGTACAAGCGCCTTCTTCTTCAACTACTTCGTCAAACTGCTTAACCTGCTCTTTGAATGTGTCAGCCTGTGCCTCTAATGCTGCATCAAGAGCTTCGGCAAGACCGTCAACGATCATGGAGCTGTCTTCAATCTTGATGATTACTGTGAACTCATTGCCTTTTACCTCAAGGTCCGCAGACATACCATCTTCTGCAATGCTTGCAAACATACTGTCTAAAGCAGCCTGAACAGTAGGATCATTGTAGTAATCCTCTAATGTTGTGTACTCGCCTGTAGATGCGGATTCAACTTCATCTTCTGCGTTCGCAACATCTTCCTCAGCATCCGCAACATCATTTGCTGCTTCTTCCTCAACCTCAGGTTCTGCCTCATCCTCAGTCTCTACTGTATCTTCCACCCCAGTAGTATCTGCTGCTGCAGCATCGTCAGAACCACCACATGCGGTTACAGATAATGTAAGTGCTGTGATTGCTGCACATGCAATTAATTTCAATGTTCTTCTTTTCATAATCCTTTTTCCTCCTTAACCCCTTTTATGAGCAAATATGTTTTACACATTCGAGAATGTTACACGATATAATGTTTAATGTCAATATCACAATTTACATTTTGGAGATGTGAACAAAAAAAACTCCCAAAAGAATCTTTTTCTATCCTTTATCACAATTAAAAATGGAAAAAACCGGGTAGTTTACACCCGGTTCTCTATCTCACGCTGATTTTCTTATTCTGTATCCGGCTTCTCAACCCGCGCAACTGCCGACTTCTGCATCGGGATACGACAGTTCTTATTGCTGCCGAACTCAACGATAATCGTGTCATCCGTAATATCAATCACAATACCATAAAATCCGCTTGTAGTAAGTACAACGTCGCCGACACTCATATCTGCCAGCATTGCCGCCGTCCTCTTCTGCTCCTTCTTCTGGGGACGGAATATAACAAAGTACATAATCGCTAACATCGCGATAAGACTAATCATATACGCGCCGCCAATACCGCCTGCCGCCGCCTGTTCTGCTGTTAATAAAATTCCCATGTATTTTTCCTCCATATATTTACAGACATATACATCATTAACTTGTCTTCTATGTCATATATCTGTACAGTCTACAGGATATCATACATAAAAATCTCTAAGAAAACAAGCTTTTTCTGTTTATTTGAATTATTTTTAGATTTTCTTAATGCTTCTGCATACCATCCAGCTTTCTCCGCTTATATGATGCAAACTCACCTCGATCCAGAGCCTCTCTGATTTCTTCCATCATCGTATTATAGAAATAGAGATTGTGCAGGACACATAACCGCATCCCCAGCATCTCCTTCGCTTTGAGCAGATGCCTGATATATGCTCTCGAATACCTTTGGCATGCCGGACAACTGCATCCCTCTTCAATCGGTCTGTCGTCCAGCTCATATTTCGCATTAAAGAGATTAATCTTACCCTGATTTGTATACAAATGCCCGTGCCTGCCGTTTCTGGTCGGGTATACGCAGTCAAAGAAATCTATTCCCCGCTCTACGCCCTCCAATATATTCGCCGGCGTCCCAACCCCCATTAGATATGTAGGTTTATTCTGCGGCAGATACGGAACTGTCTGTTCAATGACATGATACATCTGTTCATGGCTTTCGCCCACAGCAAGTCCGCCGAGCGCATATCCATCACATTCAAGTTCCGATATTCTCTTTGCGTGGTCGATTCTGATATCATCATAGACCGCTCCCTGATTGATACCAAAGAGAAGCTGATTCTTATTTATTGTATCCTCCAGCCCGTTCAGCCGGTTCATCTCTTCCCGGCATCTTACCAGCCATCTAGTGGTACGTGCCACAGAATCCTCAACATAACGTCTGTCCGCCACACTAGACGGGCACTCATCAAATGCCATAGCTATGGTAGATGCAAGATTAGATTGAATCTGCATACTTTCCTCCGGTCCCATAAAAATTTTTCTGCCGTCTATATGAGAATTGAAGTAAACACCTTCCTCCTTAATCTTCCGCAGACCTGCCAGAGAAAAAACCTGAAATCCTCCCGAATCCGTCAAAATCGGTTTGTCCCATGACATAAACTTATGTAAACCGCCTAATTTCTTTATAACCTGATCGCCGGGCCGCACATGCAGATGATATGTATTTGACAATTCTACCTGCGTCCCTATTCCTTCTAAATCCTGTGTAGATACAGCGCCCTTAATAGCAGCAACCGTGCCTACATTCATAAAGACGGGCGTCTGGATAGTGCCGTGCACCGTCTCCAGCTGCGCCCGTTTAGCCCTGCCTTCTGTTTTTAATATTCTGTACATTATTTCTCCTTCTTAGAGATACTTGTCCCAAAATTCCTCAAGACAAATATTCTCCTCATACATGATTTTAGCGGCTTCTCTGCCGACATAACGGAAATGCCACGGCTCAAACTCTATACTGGTGATATATTCTTTGTCAGGCGGATATCGTAATGTAAATCCATATTCATGGCTATGTTCAGCAAGCCACTTACCTTCTTCCGTATCTGCAAATTCCTGAAGCAGGGGCTGGAAGGTATCACTGGTGATATCCAGCGCAAGTCCGACCTCATGTTCACTGCATCCCGGAACAGTAATCACCTGC
Organism: uncultured Lachnospiraceae bacterium; assembly: GCA_947179245.1. Lineage (GTDB taxonomy): Bacteria > Bacillota > Clostridia > Lachnospirales > Lachnospiraceae > UBA3282. Next base: position 2,804 of record CAMXBD010000207.1, read on the forward strand.
GAGGTAGTTTTATAGGCATCCATATAAGACATTCCCTGTCCCATATAATATTTTATCCTCTTATTAAAATTAGACTCCTGTCTGTCAAATGTCCTGTAAGGAGATTGGATCGCCAGACTAATCCCATCGTTTTTAGCAGCCTGCATCATGAGTAATAAGTCATCAATGATCCTTTCATCACATTGTATATTATCTTTTGTCCTGCCAAGATTAAAGTCATAGTCCGCAGGTATAGGATGTTGTTTATTAATCAGAATCAGCCGCCAGTCCGTAGAATCAAATACATACCCCTCCTCCGTTTCTTCAGACTCTCCCTCATCTTCCGAACCGCCTTCAGGCTGATATTGCTCTCCGCTCTCCAAGATATCATCAAGCGTATACACATCCACCCCCGTCGTATCCGTCTTAGGGTTATATTCCAAACTATTCTCATCACCTTCTAAAAGCATATGATCCTCTGGCTCCACTTCCGTTTCTATCGCCAGCACAATATCAGAATCTTCTATGATCGCACTATATGTCTCCTGTGCCTTAATAAATCCTGTTTTCTCTGCAAAAACGGCAAAAGAAAAACTACAGCTGCTCATAAAAAATATAATAACAAATGCTACACTTGCATAACGCTTGGTATTCGTCACAAAATGCCTGCAGACATGATATGCCCCCAGAATGACAGAGAGGGCTGCCAGACACGGATAATGCAGCATCTTATTCTTTCTTGCAATATGGGTAAATTTTAAAATTAATTTTTCCCGAAATGTTTTTTTCATCAGAATCCTCGAATCTGTTATGCTTTTGTCACTTTTGTTCTACTTCATTATGTATACCTATTT
>CAMXBD010000208.1 GCA_947179245.1 uncultured Lachnospiraceae bacterium
GTGTATTTATGCTCAAACCGGCAGATGGAATAGAGGGCGTTAAGGATGCAATCATGACGGCAGTGAGAGATGCGGGGCCAAATGCGTGTCCACCGATGGTAGTAGGCGTAGGCATAGGCGGAACTTTTGAAAAGTGTGCATTGTTAGCCAAAAAAGCGTTGACAAGACCGGTTAATGAGCATTCGGAAATCCCTTATGTGAAAGAATTGGAAGAAGAAATGCTTAATAAAATAAATCAGACCGGTATCGGTCCCGGAGGACTTGGAGGCTCAACGACGGCATTAGCTGTTAATATTAATACATATCCTACACATATTGCAGGCTTACCGGTAGCGGTTAATATTTGCTGTCATGTGAACAGACATGTGGTACGGACATTGTAAAAGGGGTCATGATCTGTAATGGTATCAAGTATGCAGATGAAGTGGGAACGGAGGTTTATCATGGAACAACATATACAGGCACCCATGAGCAAAAAAGATGTACGAAAACTGCACGCTGGTGATTATGTGTACATAACCGGAACGATATATACAGCCAGAGACGCAGCACATAAGAGGATGTATGAAACGCTAACGCAGGGCGGAGAACTTCCGATTGAAATGTGCGGGAATGTAATATATTATATGGGACCATCTCCGGCAAGAGAAGGAAGACCGATTGGCTCCGCCGGCCCTACGACTGCCAGCCGTATGGATAAATATGCCCCAACACTGCTTGATATGGGGTTGATTGGCATGATTGGCAAAGGGAAAAGGTCTGAGGCAGTGAAGGATGCCATTGTTAGAAATGGCGCAGTCTATTTTGCTGCAGTCGGCGGTGCAGGCGCGCTGTTATCCAAATCTATTATTAAATCAGAAGTGATCGCCTATGAGGATCTTGGAACGGAGGCAATCCGTAAACTGGAAGTAGAAAACTTTCCGGTGATCGTCGTAATTGATTCCGAGGGAAATAATCTATATGAGACGGCAGTCAGGGAGTATTGTGCCGAATAAGGGCGAAAGGTATACAGATGCGAAAGAGAAGGACATGGTTAACAAATGAGGACGAAAATAAATTTTACTAAAAAGACATGGTTCTGTATTATCATAATAGAATTGCTTTTACTTGTGGGAGGGGCATTTGTTTATGATAGACAGGAAAAAGTCACATTGAACTATGCACAGGAAGACCTGCTTTATAATAATGGAGAAAGTGGTGCATATCTGGAACCGTCCTATGATTATCAGTATATTATGACTCCAAAGATTGTTCTTCCAAAAGGATTGTATACATTTACGGTTCAATATGAATGTGCAAATCTGGATGTTATGAGGCTGGAGATGCAATATCTGGACAGCCAGTTTGATCTTGATGTGGCGGGTTATATTTCTCTTTCAGATTCAAACAGTGTGTCCAGTGACTTTAAGGTAAAATATGCTGACAGACCTATCATGATAAAAGGAAGACTGAGCGGGGATGCAGTAGAAGGAGATTATCTTTTAATAAGGGAAGTAACGATTGTTCCTGCGGAATCTGCTATGCGGAATTTTCTGTTTCAAATAGCAGGAATTTTTTTCTTTGTAGATATACTTTTATTCTGGTATACTGCAAAGGATCGGATTTTTGTCAGTAATGAGTCAGAAATGTATTTTAAAGCTCTTTTGTTATTGATTCTCTTTGTCAGCATTCCTCTTATGGTGAATTATCTTTTTGAAAACGGTGCACAGGATCTGAAATTTCATCTGACAAGAATTGAAGGAATTAAAGAAGGACTGCTGAATGGAACTTTTCCAGTGAAAATACAACCTTTCTGGCTGAATAATCACGGCTATGCCACTTCTGTGTTTTATGGCGATGTCTTTTTATATATTCCTGCCATACTCCGGGTTATGGGAGTTTCCATTCAAGGAGCTTATAAAGTTTATATCCTTTTTATGAATACGATGACGGTTTTGCTCTCTTATCATTGTTTTTCCAAAATGAGTAACCGCAGGATAGGGCTATTGTGTGCCGTTGTATATTCTTCCAATCTATACCGGCTGAACGACATCTATACAAGAGCCGCGGCTGGAGAATATACTGCAATCACGTTTTTACCCGTGGTTCTGTACGGACTGTGGAAGGTCTATATGCTTCCCGAGGAATCAGAAGAGCATAAGCGGAGCTGGATAACGATTACGTTAGGATGTACAGGTGTTTTTCTCTCCCATATCATCTCAACGGAGATGACTGCTTTATTTATCCTTTTAACAGCAGTTATTTTGTGGAAGAGGACTCTGAGAAAGAGAACGCTTCTGGTACTGGTCAAGAGTGTGGCCGCCACGGTGTGCCTGAATGTCTGGTTTTTGATTCCGCTTCTCGATTATATGGTGAGTGGACGATATATTGTAAACACGTCCGGGACACAACTGCCGGAACATTCTTTAGAGAGAAAAGGAAGTTTCGTAGCGCAGTTCTTTATGACTGTCAATTCTGCTCTGCGCGGTTCTACCAAAAATGAAACCGGCGTTGCAGGAGCTACCCCTCTTACGATTGGTTGTGCAGGTATTGTTGTGATAATAGGCTGGTTCTTTTTGTGTATGGGAATTAAGAATAAGCAGGGAAGAGAAGAAAAAAGAGAGGGAAATTTTGCGTTCTTTTTGTGTGTTTTAAGTCTTTTCATGACGACTTATTTCTTCCCGTACACTTGGCTGACAAATTTATTGCCAGTTTTGAAAATGCCGGCGGGAAGCCTGCAGTTTCCATGGAGATTTTTCGTAATTGCGGGCGTACTGTCCTGTTATCTTTTATGTATTATGATGCAGAAAGGACAGCTTGATCAGCCAAGAAAGAAGGTGTTCGCCGGAATAGTAATTTTTCTGGCTTTGTGGCAGAGCCTGTCTTATATGAGCGGATGTTTATATGAAGGAGAGGTTTACCGGATTTATCAGGCAGGAGGTTTGTCATCTTTTGATGTTGTGAGTGGAGAGTATATTCCGGTAGATGCAAACGGGGACTCAGATTTGAGCCAATATATCGATGAGATTACTTTTGATGCGGATGCTGTTTCTGTGGTGGATTGGCATAGAGACAAAGATGCTGTCATAGTTACGGCGGCTAATTTGACAGAACAGGCCAGTCAGATAGAAGTGCCACTGATTTTTTATAAGGGATATCAGACTGTTACGGATGGCGGCGAGCAGTTGCAGATTCAACCCGGAGTATCAAGCCGTATTTCGGTTTTGATTCCGGCAGGATTTTCTGGGAGCTTTAGTGTCAAATTCCGGGAGCCGTGGTATTGGCGGTTGTGTGAAGTGGTATCACTTCTTACATTTATGGGAATAATTGTGTTGATGTTCAGACCGATCAGGGAGAAGCTGAGTCTTATTGGAATGAAATTTTTTCTCAGGCGGCAGAAAAATCTAAGCTAGGCGTTGACAAACTAAGACTGCTTAGGTTATAATAACACTTGCGTCGTAATAAGGCGTGGAACTTCATATTGGTAGAGGATAATTCAGACTATGGAGAAATACTCAAGAGGCTGAAGAGGCGCCCCTGCTAAGGGTGTAGGTCGCTTGCGCGGCGCGAGGGTTCAAATCCCTCTTTCTCCGTT
>CAMXBD010000209.1 GCA_947179245.1 uncultured Lachnospiraceae bacterium
AACAAGATTCTGGAGGCGGCTAATGTAAATCCTGATACCCGTGTCAGAGAGTTGACTGACGATGAGGTAAAGAGACTTGCCGAAGTAATCGACAGAGATTACATGGTAGAAGGTGATTTAAGAAGAGAGATCGCGCTTAATATCAAGCGTCTTCAGGAAATCGGATGCTACAGAGGTATCCGTCACAGAAAAGGTCTTCCGGTTCGTGGTCAGAAGACTAAGACAAATGCAAGAACAAGAAAAGGTCCTAAGAGAACAGTAGCAAACAAGAAGAAGTAGTAAGATCTGAGAATCAGTGATTACGGAAATGTTGTGAGAAATTCAGTATTAGAATATGAGAAAGTAGGTTAGTTTATTATGGCTAAAAAAGTTACCAAAAAAGTGACAAAAAAGCGTGTAAAGAAAAACGTTGAACGTGGACAGGCACATATCCAGTCTTCTTTTAACAATACGATTGTTACCTTAACTGATACAGAAGGTAATGCGTTAAGCTGGGCAAGTGCAGGTGGTCTTGGTTTTAGAGGTTCAAGGAAATCTACTCCATATGCAGCACAGATGGCTGCAGAGACAGCGGCTAAAGCAGCTTTAGTTCATGGCTTGAAGACAGTAGATGTTATGGTGAAAGGACCCGGTTCGGGTCGTGAGGCTGCTATTCGTGCATTGCAGGCATGCGGTCTGGAAGTAACCAGTATCCGCGACGTAACACCGGTACCGCATAACGGATGTCGTCCGCCTAAGCGCCGCCGCGTCTAAAAGACAAAGAGAACTTCTAATGCAGCAGAGTACGTTGCATAAGAACTTCTATAACTTTGTCCAACAAAAAGAAAATCTAATCACTCACGGCAGAGGCCGTTTTGCGAAGATTTTCTATGTTTTGTACCGGAGAACCGCAAAAGGCGTGATTCTCCGCATGAAATAATTAGTGTAAAAATATTGGAAGAAGGCGTCATAGACGGCGTTGTAAACAAAATTATATGAGAGGAGCCAAAAATTATGGCAGTAAACAGAGTCCCTGTATTGAAAAGATGCAGATCACTTGATTTAGATCCTACTTATTTAGGATATGATAAGAAATCTAACAGAACATCGGCAAGAGCCGGCAAGAAGGTCAGCGAGTATGGTCTTCAGCTTAGAGAGAAACAGAAAGCTAAATTTATCTATGGTGTACTTGAGAAACCTTTCAGAAACTATTATAAGAAGGCTGAGAGAATGCAGGGAATGACCGGTGAAAACCTTATGGTTATGCTGGAGAGCAGACTGGACAGCATAGTGTTCAGAATGGGATTTGCCAGAACAAGAAGAGAGGCAAGACAGGTTGTAGGACATAAACATTTCCTTGTAAATGGTAAAGCTGTCAATATTCCTTCTTATTTAGTTAAAGCAGGAGATGTGATTGAAGTAAGAGAGAAATCCAGATCCTTACAGAGATACAAAGATATCCTTGAAGTGACGGCAGGAAGACTTGTTCCTGAGTGGATCGAAGTAGATCAGGAGGCATTAAAAGGAACAGTTAAGTACCTTCCGACAAGAGAAATGATCGACGTTCCGGTCAACGAGATGCTTATTGTCGAGTTGTACTCCAAATAATAAGACGAAAAGAAGTTCTAGGACAGCAAGGTACGCTGTCTGGGAACATCTATGTTTCGTCTACAAGAATCATTACATGATTCTTGGCTTGAAGGCGTTTTTTTCAGCAACATGTTCGCAAAGGAGGGTATTTGCGTGTTTGATTTTGAGAGACCTAATATTGAGGTTGCAGAGATCTCAGAAGATAAAAAGTATGGTAAGTTCGTAGTTGAGCCTTTAGAGAGAGGCTACGGTATTACCCTTGGTAATTCTCTCAGAAGAATTATGCTTTCTTCTTTACCGGGTGCAGCAGTAAGCCAAGTTAAAATTGAAGGGGTTTTACACGAGTTCAGTTCTATTCCCGGCGTGAAGGAAGATGTTACAGAGATTATCATGAACATCAAGAGCCTTGCAATCAAGAATAGCAGCGATACCAATGAGCCGAAGACCGCATACATTGAATATGAGGGCGAAGGCATCGTCAGAGCATCCGATATTCAGGTGGATCAGGATATCGAGATTTTGAACCCTGATCAGGTGATTGCCACGCTGAGCGGCAAAGATACCAAGTTATATATGGAATTAACGATCACGAGAGGCAGGGGGTATGTCAGCTCCGACAGAAATAAGACAGACGATCTTCCGATTGGTGTGATCGCAATAGATTCTATTTATACACCTGTTGAGAGAGTAAACGTAACCGTCGAGAATACACGTGTGGGTCAGATTACAGATTTTGACAAACTGACATTGGATGTGTATACTAACGGAACTCTGGTTCCTGATGAGGCGGTCAGTCTGGCGGCTAAAGTATTGAGCGAGCACTTAAGTCTCTTCATTGATCTGTCTGAGAATGCCAAGACTGCGGAAGTCATGGTAGAGAAGGAAGACGATGAGAAAGAGAAAGTGTTGGAGATGAGCATCGACGAGTTAGAATTGTCGGTTCGTTCCTACAACTGTCTGAAGAGAGCCGGAATCAATACGGTAGAAGAACTGACAAATAAGACTTCCGAAGATATGATGAAAGTCCGTAATTTGGGACGTAAATCTTTGGAGGAAGTTTTAGCAAAATTAAAAGAGTTGGGCTTACAGCTTAATCCGAGCGACGAAGCCTGATCAACATATGAATGGCGTGTGGGATAAGTCCGAAGAGCACCAATGCGCCTGCTCATGAATGGAACTATTAACGCATTCGGTAAGTAAGCCCAAAGCGCGTTGCCGGATGTACACCATGATGAGGGAGAGAACTCCCCAGTGAGAAAGGAGCCTGTTATGGCAAAATACAGAAAACTCGGCAGAACATCTGACCAGAGAAAAGCATTGCTTAGAAGTCAGGTTACAGCTCTTCTGTATAACGGCAAGATCGTTACAACAGAAGCAAAAGCGAAGGAAGTACGCAAGATTGCGGAAGGTCTGATCGCATTGGCTGTTAAGGAGAAGGACAACTTCGAGACCGTTAAAGTTACCGCTAAAGTTCCTCGTAAGGATAAAGATGGTAAGAGAGTGAAAGAAGTTGTAGATGGCAAGAAAGTCACCGTGTATGATACGGTAGAAAAAGAAATCAAGAAGGATCTTCCTTCCAGATTACATGCAAGAAGACAGATGTTAAAAGTATTATATCCTGTTACGGAAGTACCCAGTACACCTGCCGGAAGAAAGAAAGGCACTAAGCAGGTTGACTTAGCGGCAAAACTTTTTGACGAATATGGTTCTAAATATGCAAGTCGTAACGGTGGTTACACAAGAATCATCAAGATTGGTCCCCGTAAAGGAGATGCAGCAATGGAAGTGGTTCTTGAGCTGGTATAGGATGTAATAACAATGCCCCGTACGAATGTGCGGGGTTCTTTTATATAATACTATATTGATAATGTATCTATGTGATAGAGCATATATAATTAAATATGTCAATTGTTTAGGAT
>CAMXBD010000210.1 GCA_947179245.1 uncultured Lachnospiraceae bacterium
TTCTAATTATTGTGTCAGAGAGTCAGAAATCAATATTTCCCGACAGCCCCTTTTTATATATTCCAAAGAAATGTAAAAATGATAATGGAGGGTTTACCTATACAGGTTATTATTCCAATTCCATATTGCCAAAACATGGGTCCAATGCTACAATACGAACAGGCTAAATTTACTTAAAAAATATGACAAATTTAGGTAAAAAAATAATAAAAATAAGCCATAAAAAAGAAAGGAGAGAACATGCAAAACTATGAAATGATGGTAGTGGATTTGGACGGAACATTGTTAAACAGCAAGAGCCGGTTGGAAACTGCCACCAAATCCATTCTGCAGCGTTGTATGGAGCAAGGTAAAAAAATAGTGATCTGTTCGTCACGCTCTTACGAGGAACTGCGTATTATTGCAGAAGAATTGTACGAGGGATGCCAGTCACAGTACTGCATTGGTTTTGGCGGGGCAGCAAGCTATACACAGGACGGGGTCTGTATCGTCAAAGCGGATTCCATTGAAAAAACGACAGCACGGCGGATGATTATGCTGGCGGAAAACAGCCATATCCACATCCATGGATATGACGAGAATATTCTTTATTATTATAGACGGACAAAGGAATTTGAAACGTTTGTGGATTTTGCTGATGTTGCCGATATCCCTATGCGGCAAATCACCTATGAAGACTTTTTGGAAAAGGATTATCTGAAGCTTATGTGTCTGGGGGAGATGATGAAGCTGGAGGAATATAACCGTGATGTTTCCACACTTGCCAGTACGGCATTTTCCAATCCTGCCGGACAACAGGGATACTTGGATATGATTCACTCCAAGGCATCAAAGGGCGCGGGAGTCGAACAGCTCTGCCATTATCTGGAAATTCCTATGGAACAGTGCATCTGCGTGGGGGATGGAGAAAATGACATTTCCATGCTGCAAAAGGCGGGTCTTGGCGTTGCTATGAAAAATGGAACGGATAGCGCCAAGACGGCCGCCGATTATATTGTGCCTTACAGTAACGATGAAAATGCTATTGGTTATCTGGCAGAAAGATTCTTGTAAAACAGCATTTTTGTTCCGGTTAATTTGAGATAAACTCTCCCGGTGTAACGCCCATTACACGTTTAAAGGCACGGCGGAAGGAATTGTCGTTGGTATAGCCGACTGCAAGGGCGATGTCTTTAATCAGGTGTGTTTTTTCGCTGAGCAGCTGGCAGGCCTTTTCGATGCGTATCTGTTCGAGCAGATCGGCAAAGGAAGTACCAATTACTTCGCGGAAAATCTGGTAGGCAAAGGATTCGCTGATATAAAATTCTTCGCAGATGCTGTAAATGGTCAAATCGTCACGACTGTAATTACTGCTGATGTATTGCAGAATTTGTTCTGCCTGCCGTTCATTTTTTTCAGAGTTCATCTGGTTGTTGACGCGCACCAGATATTGGTTGAATTGAAGGATGGCATCCTCTAACTCTTCAAAAGTGTTAGCTTGCTGGATAGCAGAGAAGACTTCGCCTGTCAGATGTTCATCCGATAATTCGGCAGTACCCCTGAAAATAGAATTGCGAATAGCAAACACAAGCTGCCGGGTCATGGAAGAGGACAAGCTTCGTTCTATGAAATTTACAGTTTTGATGGTGCCAAGCAAATGGTTCAAATCACTTTGTGAACCGGTTTTGATCAGCCTGAGAAGCTCTAATTCTGTCTGAATTGGGTAAAAGTAGAGTTTCTGTATTTCAGGAATATCTTGGGTGGTATACAAAATGCGGTCACGGCTTCTGACTGCCTGCTGGGAGATAACGACAGCCTGATGGTAAGCCTTCGGGAGGTCGTCTACCATAGGGTAGATGTCGCTTGCATAAAAGTGCAAATCAATCACGCCTTCCTGAAGGGCAGTCTGATGGGTATGTTCTGTGAACAGCCGTATCTGCCTTAGGAAGGCTTCTTCGTCCATAGTCTCGCTGATTAAGACGACTGCTTTCTGACGGCTGTCAATATCCAGACAATGGGTAGGGCAGACGGTGTTTTGCTCGATATATTCCCGTGTTAGTGCTGACAGAAGGACCGGGTATGCTGCAAGTTCCATCTGCGTGCAGCTGTCCGAAATGAAGGCATCAATTAGAATAACGGCAAATTTCTGGCCGTCAGGCTTGATATCAAGTATATCGAACAGATACTGTAGTTCTTCCGGCTTGCTGATGGCGCCGGAAAGGGAGCTGCGGAGCACGGCGGCCTCCAGAAGAGGCTTCTGGGACTGTAGATTCTGGCGTAGCTCCTGATTGCTTGTCACAAGACCGGAGGCGGCATCTATAATATAGGAAAATTCGTCTTTTCCGACAGTGTTCAATTCGGGAGAACCGCCACTTAAATAAGTCACGACTTTTTTCAAGGAAGCGGCTTTGTGCATTCCCAGAACGGAAGTGAAGGTAATACTCATGATGATTGCAATGATAATCAAAAGTATGACGCTTCGGTTTGCGTCAAGCATATTTGCCATGACTGCTTCTCTTGGAGAAAAAACGCAGTATTTCCAACCGTTATAGGAAGATTCGATGGCGCTGACAATGTAGTTCTGGTAATCAAAATCGGTGTCGGTGTGCCGGATGATACAACCTGTGGCATCTTCCAGTGACAGTGTGGCTTCCGAGCCCAGCACGGAAGTAATGAGGTTATTCTCAGAGTCCAGCAGCAAGGCGATGCTGCCGGGATCGATCAGAAGCTGATTCATGGTATTTTGCAGTTCTGATTCCTTAATCTGAATGATGACAAGTGCCCACGGTTCGCGGGTGGCGAGACTTGTGGTGCTTGTAACAAGCGAAGGGGTGATGCTGCCGTTTTTCTGAAACGGAATGAATTCGTTGCTGTAACACTGCGCGTTGGAAAATTCTAAAAAGGCGTCATAATCCATTCCGGTAAAGGAAAATAAGCCGGAATAAGTCTGAGGGGTCAGCCGTAGCGCCTTATTTTCGCTGATGACAAACTGGTTGTCCAGCAGGATAACCTGTAAATCCTTGATATAGCTGTTGATAAGAGAGAACTTTGGAAGAAGCTGGGCGACATTGTAAACCTCATAAGTTTCGGAGCCGTTTTCAGGAATTTCGTGATAGCCGGCAAGCTGAATAAGTTTCGGCATGGATTGTAGATAAAAGGGAATGGATTCCATATCCTGCAGGCGTGCGTCGATAACGTCAACACTCTGGCTTAACATGCTGTGGGAATAACTCCGCGTTAAGGCGGTCATTGAGGAAACAGAAGAAAAATAAATAATAATTCCGATAGAGACAGGAACAAATAGCACGGAAAAATATGATAAAAAAATACGAAAAAGCACGCTTTTCTCTGAGGATTTCATGGACGGGTCTCCTTTGGATGCCTGTTTCACGCTGAGCTGCCTGCGATTGGCGGAAATAAATATATTATAATAT
>CAMXBD010000211.1 GCA_947179245.1 uncultured Lachnospiraceae bacterium
CATAGATACTGATACCCTCTAAGGGGGCAATTCCGACGAAGCGCCATTTAATTAATGTTCCGTAATGCAAAGGATTCTTTTGGGAGGGATAAGCCTTTTCGCATATCTCTGTAATGGCATCCCAGCCATATGTTTTAATTTCTTCCGGTTTCTCCTGTTTTACTTCTTTCTTTTTTAATTTATCAAATATACTCATTGTAATTTCCCCCGATGGACTTGATTGATTGTTTCTTTGGATAAAAGTACTATACCATAAATTTATTTCAGCAGGCAATAAAATAACAGTGCAAAAGGTTGACAAGCGTATACCTTAAGTATATCATAGACACATAAAGGTAAACGAATGTATACCAAAATATACCAATACCTATATCACAGGAAAGGACGGATATCATATATGGTCAGCTTATCGGACGGGGAATGGAAGATCATGAATCGGCTTTGGGAGAGTGAAGGGAGCACGATCACGGAGCTTACGGGGGCATTGCAGGAAGAAACCGGATGGGACAAACACATTATTATTACCATGCTCAATCGTATGGAGAAGAAGGAGGCGATTGCGCATCGAAAGGACGGACGGGCGAAGTTATTCTATCCGATTGTACCACGTGGAGAAGTGTCTATGCAGGAGACCAGAGGTTTTTTGCAGAAAGTATATAGAGGGAGTCTTGGTATGATGGTCAATGCCATGGTAGAAGATCAGGCATTGTCAGGGGAAGAGATACAGGAGTTATACAATATATTGGAGCAGGCGAAGCGCAGGAAGGACATGGATAGCAAATGAAAGAAATTATTATCACATCTTCGTTTTTAATACTTTGTATTATGTTGATACGGATTATTTTTAAAGGAAAGATTAGCGGCAGACTACAATATGCTCTGTGGCTTTTGGTAGCGCTCAGACTTATCATTCCATCATCGGCGCAGATTCATATGGCGATTGGTTCCCTAGAGGAATTCCGCATGATGGATCTGGTGGAGGCATGGGAAGAGAGATTCGGTGATGTAACAGATCGGCTGGAAAATCCAGTGAATTTTACCATGTCAGTTAACAATCCGCTTGCCGGACAAGTGGCGGAATTTATGCTGGGAGAAGATTTGGATATTTCAGACGGACCGACGAGTGTTTTTGTAGCGGGAAGAATCGGACTCGTATGGCTGGACATACTGCGCGGAATATGGATCGGTGGTATGGTTATTGTAGCTTTATGGATGATTATTACGAATATTGTTTTTTCCCGCAGGCTGCATAAAGGACGCAAGGAGTTTGTGCTACCCGAAGAATTGGAGAATATATGCTGCAAACAACCGTCGGACAGAGTGGGGCGTGTGTGCCGGAAAAGCAGAAATATTAAATTTTATACAACCGACTATTTGACATCGTCATGTTTATATGGAATACCGGGGTGGGAAGCTGTTTATCTGACGCCGGATATTGTTCAGGATCAGAGCAAGCTCCGGCATGTGGTGACACATGAGATGTGTCACAGAAAACATAGGGATAGTTTCTGGTCGATACTCCGCAGTATATTGGTTTCTGTCTATTGGATGAACCCGCTTGTCTGGGCAGCGGCGATTTTATCTAAGAGGGACTGTGAACTTGCCTGTGACGAGGAGGCGCTTTTACTCTTGGGTGAGGATGAGAGGATTCCTTATGGAGAAACGTTGCTTTCTATTATTACCGGCAAAAGCAGGCTGTCAGATATCGCATGTACGGCGACGACCATGAACGGAAACGGTAAGAGCGTGAAGGAGCGGATCAAGTTTATTGCCGAGAAGCCCAAGGTTCTGGGAGCGGCGGTTGTGGCAGTACTCATTCTGATCATGATCGTATCGGTGTTTGTGTTTACGAAACAGCCTTTGTACAGTGGACAGACATGGGAAGGAGAAATAACTCTCACAGCGGGGGATATGCAGCTCAGACTGCCGGAAACTATTGCAGGGATTAGCAGTTACGACACAGAACGGGATGGTAATGATATTATTATTTATCAGGTTGCTACCGGAAAAGAGGCAGGCAGGTTCAGTGTGCTTTCCTATGAGGCGGCAGTCAGACTGGTGGATGAGGGCAGAGAGGTCATTCCGGTGGGAAACTACGGGTTGAACAACCATCTTAAATCCTATATGAGGCCGCAGCATATTTATGCGCCTGCTGAAACTACGACGCATATTTACAGTCCGGTGGAGGTGGAACCGGAGGAGATAGAATCTGAGGATACAGAGGGAGATGGTGATAATCCGATGTTGGATTCGGAATGGGAGGTAGTCCCGCTGGAGGAGGTAATTCTGCCGGAAGAGGGAATAGATTACTTACCGAATGAGGAGATTACGACAACAGATATTCTGCCGGATTCTGATTCCGTGACAACGCATACTTATACTCCGTCGGAGGGGCAGACGCAGGGAGTAATTGCACATGAAGATATTTTTTATTCAGAAGATATAGAGGGTGTGGATGGCGTGCCGGGTACGGATATCAATGAAGATACGACTTATATAATAGACGATAACGGCGGCATGACGGGAGGGTCAGAAGAAGCGGAGGGGTCAGTAGATTATTTACCAAATGAGCAGATCACAACAGAAGAGACAGCGGTAGATTTTTCCACTGAAAAATGTTATGTGTATGTGAAAGCAGACTACTCTGACATACAAGAGAAATATCTGGACGAGATGGAATACATTAACAGTGAGCTGGAGACAGCAGCAGGACGTGTGATTGTAATAAGTATCAATCAAGAGATCCGCAGTGAGATATTTGCCACATTGGCAGAGAATAGAACAGAGTATCTTGGAGATGCATCTAAAACAGGCGCGCTTGTAAATGCATTGCCGCAGACTGATAGGTTAGTATATAGGGGCATCACGCTCCACACATTGGAAACAGAACCAGAGACCGCCTTGTCTCTGGATGTACGGTATGAGATGACGGTATGGGATATGTCAGAGGCAGATGCGGATATTTTGTTTTTTAATGCTGCTATGCTTTTTGCTACGATCAGGAATCTTGATGAGTGCAGGTTCATTCTTGAAGAGAGCGGTCAATACAAAGGAGAGTATCTTGATGGCGAAGATGGAACGCAGCCGGTTGATGAATATGCCACGCTGACTTATAACAGGAAAGATCTTGAGGAGGCAATCGGAATTCTTTGGTCAGATGAGGCGGCGGAGAGTGATGAAGGTTATATTCCGTGGTTAGAGGATTTGTATTCACGGATTTTGGACTATCTACAGTGAGTCCAAGGGGCGAAATTGGTCATTAGAGATAACTTTAGAGAAAATTTAAAAAAAATTAAGAAATAATGAAACTTTTTATTAACTTGTTGACTCTAATATATAAAGTGGTGTACTAGCTGTATTAG
>CAMXBD010000212.1 GCA_947179245.1 uncultured Lachnospiraceae bacterium
CTCTCAATGGGGCTCTACCGCTCCCCTTCTGTCGCGCTAATGCCGGATCTGACCCCGAAACCTTTAAGAAGCAAGGGTAACGCAGTCATCAATCTTATGGGCGCAGTGGGCGGTGTCTACTCACTGATCATGATACGTTTGCTTGTGGGAAGCGGAACAACACCGGACTATTTCCCGCTGTTTCTTTCCATCGCCCTGCTAATGGTCATATGTGTTGCTGTTCTCTTTTGTACAGTGAAAGAAAAGAAGATTATTCTGGAAACAGAAGAGGAAGCTGAAACAAATTCTTCTGATGCTGGTGCAGGTTCTGCCCTCCCGCCGGATGTGAGAAAAAGTCTTATCTTTATGCTGCTCTCCATCGCACTATGGTTTATCGCTTACAATGCGGTCACTACTGCTTTCTCCCGCTATGCGACGCACGTCTGGGGAATGGAAAACGGCGGCTATGCAAACTGTCTGATGGTAGCAACGGTTGCCGCAATTATCAGCTATATTCCAATCGGTGCAATTTCCAGCCATATCGGACGTAAGAAAACAATACTGATCGGTGTCGCAATGTTAGCTTTCTGCTATCTGTGCGCTTCTTTTTACAACAGCTATCATGTGACGATGAACATCTTTTTTGGTATCATCGGTTTCGCGTGGGCAGCAATCAATGTCAATTCGTTTCCCATGGTCGTTGAGATTGCTTCATCGGGAGATGTGGGTAAATATACCGGATACTATTATACATTCTCAATGGCTGCACAGGTAGTCACTCCGATCATATCCGGTTATCTGCTGGAACATGTCTCTTACCGTACGCTGTTCCCATATTCCGTATTCTTCTCCGTCATGGCATTTTTCACAATGCTCATGGTAAAGCACGGTGATTCCAAACCGCAGAAGAAAGGCAGTATGCTGGAAAACTTTGACGTGGACGATTAATTATTGCTCTCCACTGCGATAAGCTAAAACTATTAATTAAACATATAATATCATGACAAAATCCGCCTCTTGTACTAAGAGACGGATTTTCATCTTCCACATCTGCTGACTGTTGTTTTTATATATTATATGTTATTTCTTGATAAAGCAAAAGATTCCGGTGGAATCCAGCTTAACTGTAACTGTGTTATTGGAAACGCCCAATACTTCTACTTCCTGCCATACACCCTTTACGGACTTGTAAACCGAAACGGAATCTCCATCCTGAATACCTGCTACATAAAAGCCAACTTCAGCATTGTTAAAGTTTACGCCGGGTGCCGCAATATCGATTACATTCAATACTGTGCCGCCTACAGCTTTAGCCTGAGAAAGTGCATAAGCAGTCGTGCCTGACTCAACTGGATTCAATGTAAAGGTTGCATTGCTGGAAGCTCCGTTGATAACACAACTGCCGCCCTGTGCGATAGGTGCCGCATCCGGAAGTCCGGGTGTCTCAATGACTGCATTGGAAATATACTCTGCAACTGTCTTGCCATATGATGCTGCCACTGCCTCCATATACGGTACAGCAGGCGCCGGCGCTTCTGCCACTGCTGCCGGTGCCGCAGCCGCTGCTTCTACCTCTGCCGATGTTGCTACGACTGCATTCTCAATTGTCGGTACAAAAACAGATGAACTCGGACTTTCTGCCGCACACACTGTCATGGATGCTGCCAATGCCAGTGTGCACGTTAATGCTACAAATTTCTTCATTTTCTTTCCTCCTTATTTTCTTTTAGCAAACGTGGGTTTATATCAACACAATTGTGTTAATATCAATATTCATATACAGTTCTCTTAATCGTCCCTGCAGCATCCTTAACCAGCACTGCACTTACAACATACTGTTTATCAACATCATCCGGACAGTCTGTCACAAAAGACAGCAGAAAATGATATGGCGTAACCGCTTCCCAGCCTTCCCTGTACCTTCCGGTCTCCTGTGACAGCTGCTGCATATCTTCTATATATTGCTCACATCCCCGGAAATCTACCAGATCGTAATCACGTAAAATACTGTGTCTTTCTTCCGTATAACACGAAATAACTTCGTAAGTCAGCACATTGTCCGGCAGATATAGATACACTTGTCCGTTCTGATTAAAGAAATTCTCTTCCTGAAAATGATATAATCCGGACAGCATCGCTTCTTCTCCCACACTTTTACCGTGAATGATCGTATTAAAATCACACAAATTCATGAGATTTGCCATCTCCGTATAAAGACTCCCGCTCTCACTCTCATTTTTCTGCCAGTCATGGTCTTCATAGTATGTATCACTCTCTGCGCTCTGCAGTACAGGGAAATCAACATCTGCCCCCGGTACATAGATCCACGCAAACACCTCAGGATTTGTTTCCGCAAGCGCCTCAAAATCGATACGTCCTCTCGTCGCTGTCTGTATTTTTGCTTGTTTTGAAGCACAGCCGGTCACCATCACTACCATTCCCAGCATAAGCGCTATGACACTTAATCTACATCTTTTCATCTGCTATCTTCCTCTTCATAAAATAATTCCAGAATCATTTCAGTAAGTTCTGCCTGATCCACATAGAATTCTTCGTATTTTTCTCCCATTCTTGTTTCTCCCGGCAGACTATAGAACTGAATATTCTCCACATCATAGTCTTTCACCATCATCAATAACATCATGATTTTATCTGTAGATAAATTTGTATAAATATGTTCATCGCATTCCTGATATAAGCGATAAGGAAACAGCCAGTCCTCGTGCATCTGCTCCTTTGCCGCTTGGATAAACCCCTGCAAAAACTGCATGTCCCTCTGCAGCCTCCGGTCCGCCGATGCGTATGACTGCCAGTCTCTGTATTTGACATACCAGAAAGCCTGATCATCTGTCAGACGCAGTTTTCTACCCTGCACAAATTCGGAATCGGCTTTCGTAAGATCCTCCAACACAGTCACCTCAACACCGCCAACTGCATGATTCATCTGTTCAACAGCGCGCATATCCACAGCCACATGTCCATGAACGGGTATCCCCATCATCAGACGCTGTACCGCCTCCATCTGTAAAATACTTCCGTGCTCCTTGTCCCGTCCAAAACCATGCTGTAGTGCAAGCTGCGCCTGCTCTCGCACAAGATATATACCGTCCTCATTGTAATAATCGATACCGACCATACTATTTCTATTTAGGGAAATGACACTGACTGTATCAGCTTTTGGATTGAATACACATAAAAAGTTAGCATCCGCTTCTCCTTCCAAAAGTTTTTTATCCGGATCAAACGTATACACACCAAGTATTTCTCTATCCAGATCCTCTGTATAAATTCCCATAACAAGAAATGTCAAAAGATCCTCATTATAATGATATGC
>CAMXBD010000213.1 GCA_947179245.1 uncultured Lachnospiraceae bacterium
CGTTGACACAGATTACGCCCCAGCTTGGTTACGATTATCTGGTCAACTTCGGTTTCACCACTTTGGAGGAACGCAAAGAAATCAACGGCAAGGTATACTCCGACATCCAGCAGGCGCTTGCCTTAGGCGGTATTACGAATGGTGTCACCAACGAAGAACTTAACGCTGCCTACGCGTGTATCGCAAACGGCGGCACATATATTAAGCCGAAGCTGTATACGAAAGTATTAGATCATGACGGAAACATTATCTTAGATAACACAATTCCGCAATCCAGACAGGTTATCAAGGAGTCAACAGCTTTCCTGCTGACTAACGCCATGGTGGATGTAGTCACAGTCGGTACCGGCGGAGCTGTTAATTTCGGCGGTATGGCGATTGCCGGCAAAACAGGTACTACCTCCGATTACAACGATGTCTGGTTTTCCGGCTTCACGCCTTATTATACAGCGACGACATGGGCAGGTTTTGACAATAATGTTAAACTTTCCGGAGAAGAAAAGAATCTGGCTAAAAAATTATGGCGCAGTGTCATGTCCCAGATTCATGAAGAGCTTCCTAATGAGCCATTTAACGTTCCTTCCGGCATCGTGACCGCTACGGTATGTTCCCGTTCCGGCAAACTGCCAATCGATGGCTTATGCTCCGGTACGCTTCGTTCAGAATACTTTGCCGAGGGTACAGTACCCACGGAAACCTGTGATGTACACTATGCCGGTCAGATTTGTGCTTACAGTAACCTCCCTGCATGTGAAGGCTGTCCTTTCAAAGTAGAGGGTGTTCTGGAACTTACTCCGATAGAGGATGTTTCCTTACAAAGCGGTTCAGGAATAGCTCAGCCGGAAACACAGCCGGCAGAAGGTACCGTCGCAGAAGATGGCAGTATCATTCCCGCTCCGGCGCCGCAGACAAACATGTGTCCTCACACTGCAGAGTTCTTTGCAAATCCCGATTGGGAGGCAATCATCAACGGACAGCGGGCTGAACTGGAACAGCGAAACGCTGAAGCTGCGGCTGCAGCTCAGGCAGCAGCACAAGCCGCGGCTCAGGCTGCGGCAGAGCAACAGCAGCCCCCAGCGGAACAGCCGCAATAGAAATTATGCAAACTTTGATCTAACGTAATATGGATGGATTACTGAAAACGGCAGGTTCATTACCGAACCTGCCCCTTTTCGTTTTAAAATTTATCGTTTAATTAACTGCGAGTCCGACAACTGTGTTTCTCGTAGAATATATCTTTTTCTTTGCCCCGGTACTCAGATTTATTCTGTATACGTTCTCCTTTTGTCCTTTTATCTGAACATAGATAAGATTTTCCTCGTTACATGCAAACAGATAATTACCCTGCATCCAGTTTCCGAGTTCCTGCAGCGTTTCTGTACTTCCGTCAGACAGATCAATTTCTATGATGCGATTGCGCAAATCTACAGTGGAAGAATCGTGTTGAGCATTTGCATATACTTCCAATGCATATATTTTATTGCCCTGCACCTGACCAATCGACTGTATCCATTCTGTACATACTTTCTGCTCAGAACCGCTTTTTGTATTGATATAATACAGTTCGCTGCACTCTCCGTTATCTATTAATTTACAGCCGCTCTCATTATCCTGCCACAGATATGTTTTTCTCCAACTGCTCGCTATTCCGTCTGTTTTCTTTGTAAGCGTCTTATCATTTATCGAGTATTGGTATATCTTACCTTCATATATGAAATATATGCTCCCGGCATCCGGGCTATATTGTACATTAGACACCGTCTCTGTCAGCCCAATACCCTCTATTTCGATTGTCTGCTCTTCACCGTAGATACTTTTTTCTATGATCTGATTTTCTGTATTGACATATAATATTGTTCTTGTGTCTTTACAATAATCAGCACAACCGTCCCTGCAATCCTCTGCTATAATTTCCGTACAATCCATCTCTGCGCTGCTGTCAATCAACAGCACTACTCTCTGTGCCTCTGCCGCGCTGCTTCTATTATGTATAAAACAGGCTGTACAGCATATGCATATGATAAATAGTATTGATAAAAACAATAGTTTTCTTCGTTTCATACTGCATCCTAATGTTGAAGCAGATTCTCTGAACCTGCAGACTTTTGAAACATTGGCGGTATGCACTTAGATTCCTTTAATATCTCTGATTCTTGCTTCCAGATCGACTACTGTATTCTGTGCATTCTCGATATCCCGGCAGGCATCCTCGTACTCTTCTTCTGGTGTAGAACCATGTTTATCATAATAGATTTTTCCAATTTCGATATAACGTTTCTTAATCAGTTCCTCGCATGTATGAATCTGACCTTTCAGATTCGCTATCTCCGCCATGTCCTTCGCTTTATCCGATACTTCTCTGCCTTTTGTACTGATCGTCTCACCTATCTTATCAAAAAAATCCATCGTAACCTCCGTTTCCCGCAGTCAGCGTACACCTGCCGCGGCATCTTCCTGTTATTGCTTATATTGTACACTATTCCTTATCCATCAGCAAGAAGCATGCGGCACAATTATAGTTACGTTACTGTTTCTTTTCTGAATCGTTCAACCATAAATCAATCCACGGACATCCTATGAAACGGATATCCCAAATACGCTATTTTACTTACCAAAGAACTTTAACGTGATACTGTGGTATTGTCCCATCTTTTGTAATAATCACTAAGTTTTCTGTAATCGCCTGTGAAATAATCAATCTATCAAACGGGTCTCCATGAATCGGAGGGAGATGCCTGATTTCGTCAAGATGAAACGGTTTTATAGGAAGAATATTTAAACGCTCTTTTTCACAAGTGTCTGCAATCTTGGAAATTGAACTTCTAATTTCAAGTTTCCCAATACTTGACTTAATCGCAATTTCCCACATGGAAACAATACTTATACTGATTTTCTCATCATTACAATAAATTACTTCTGATGCTTTTTTTGAGAGTTTTTCATTATCATATAAAAAGAATAGTAAAGCATTTGTGTCTAATAGATACATTAAATATACTCCTTAAAGCATTCTGGTGTTTCGTCAAAATCCTCTGCAATAGCAATAAATTCGTCTGCTAATGGATTTACTGACCTATGAAATGTCATACTATTGTTTATAGAGTGTTCTGTCTGTTCTTTTTTTGATGTGTATTTCAAAAACCTCATAAACTCAATTACCTGTTCTATCATATCTTCTGGAAGGTCTTGCGCTTCTTTGATCAATGTATCGTATGCCATAAAAATACATCCTTTCAAATTATATATACATTAGGCGTTTGCGAAACGCCAGAACCCGCATAATCGCAGGATTCTTTTTGTCAC
>CAMXBD010000214.1 GCA_947179245.1 uncultured Lachnospiraceae bacterium
GTATATTGATAGCCCCGTAGAGAAATCTACGGGGCTTTTCAGTTGTCGAAACGAGCAGGTATGAAGTGCACTTTTGCTTGTGTTATGTACACAATGACCATAAATATGCTGCTTTTATCAAGAAAATTGTCTTATCTATCTACTTGTGAAAACACAGGAACTGTAGTAAAATATCTAAAAGTGTATGATTGTATACAATTATTCAATGCATAAGTAAGTATGTTGAAGGAATAAATGAGTGTGTGCAAATCTGCAGGCGGAGAAAGGAGTATGGTTAGAACAATGAAAGCATACAAAGAGATGAGCAGGGAAGAACTTTTGTCACTGAAAGCGGAACTGGAGAAGCAGTTTGTGGATGCGAAGGGGAAAGGACTGAAGCTGGACATGTCCAGAGGAAAACCTGCGCCTGCACAGCTTGATATAGCAATGGGACTTATGGATGTTTTGAACTCCGAGTCGGATATGAATACGGAGACGGGAGTGGACACCAGAAACTATGGTTTAGTAGATGGTATTCCGGAAGTCAAGAGATTTATGGGTGAGATGATGGAGGTACCGGTAGAAAATGTTATCGTGTACGGCAACGCGAGTCTGCCGATCATGTATGATACCGTGTCACGTTCTATGACACATGGCGTTCTCGGCAGCACGCCGTGGTGCAAATTGGATAAAGTCAAGTTTCTGTGTCCGGTTCCCGGGTATGACAGACATTTTAAGATTACGGAGCACTTTGGGATTGAAATGATTAATATTCCGATGACACCTACGGGTCCCGATATGGATTTGGTAGAAAAATATGTGCAGGAAGATGCAGCGGTAAAAGGTATCTGGTGTGTGCCTAAGTACTCTAACCCACAGGGAATTTCCTACTCCGACGAGACAGTGAAGCGTTTTGCAGCCCTTAGACCGGCGGCGGAGGACTTTAGAATATACTGGGATAACGCTTATACGATTCATCACTTATATGACGATAAACAGGATTATATTCTGGAAATTTTGCATGAGTGTGAAAAAGCAGGAAATCTCGATATGGTATACAAATTCAGCTCGACCTCCAAGGTCAGCTTTGCGGGTGGCGGTATCAGCGGGTTCGCTGCTTCCAAGGCAAATATAGAAGATGCTAAAAAGAGCATGTCTGTTCAGACAATCGGTTATGATAAGATTAACCAGCTTCGCCATGTCAGGTATTTTAAGGATCTGGACGGTATGATGGCACACATGAAGAAGAGTGCCGATATCATAAGACCCAAGTTTGAGAAGGTTTTAAGTGTTCTGGAGAGTGAGCTTGGCGGGCTGGAAATCGGCAGTTGGATGAAACCGCTCGGAGGGTATTTTATTTCTTTCGATGCGATGGATGGCTGTGCCAAAGCGATCGTGGCAAAGTGTAAAGAGGCAGGCGTTGTTCTGACAGGCGCAGGAGCGACATTTCCTTACGGGATCGACCCGAAGGACAGCAACATCCGTATCGCGCCTTCCTATCCTTCTATGGAAGAGCTGGCGGCGGCGGTGGATCTGTTCGTACTGTGCGTAAAGTTAGTCAGCGTAGAGAAACTATTGGAAGTATAAATGGTTTTATATAACCTGCAAGTGTATGGTGCGAGGGCGAGAAGCAATGATCACGCATCATACACTGCAGGAGATGTAAAACGTTATTGGACAGAACGTATAAAATAGTGTATGCTTAAAAGCAGATAGAAATAAGACGGTGATGTGCCGGACAGGATGCTTCATTATACGGCAGGAAGCGGCAGCCGGCTATGGAGTGCAGCAGGGCAGAGGTATATATGGAAAAGTATGAACGGATCGGCAGAGAATTGGTGCATAAGGGCGCTATCATAGACTATTATCAGGATACCATCAAGATCCCCAACGGCAACATTGCCAAATGGGATTATATCAGGCATAAAGGGGCGGCGGCAGTGGTTGCCGTGAAGGATGACGGGAAACTCCTGATGGTCAGGCAGTACAGAAATGCACTGGACAGAGAGACATTGGAGATTCCGGCAGGAGGCTTAAACGATGTGAACGAGCCAACGGATCTTGCAGCAGCAAGAGAGCTGGAAGAGGAAACCGGTTATAAGGCCGGAAAACTGGAACTGCTGTTGTCACTTCGTACTACGGTTGCTTTCTGTGACGAGAAGATAGATGTCTATGTGGCGACTGATCTAAAGCGCAGTGAACAGCATCTTGATGAGGATGAGTTCCTGGATGTGGTGAGCTTTGATGCGGAAGAGCTGGTGAAGATGATCTATGACTGTAAGATTCAGGATGGTAAGACAGTCTCAGCGATTCTGGCATATTGCAATAAATATTGTAACCGGGTAAACTGATTGTGACTACAAGTGCAAAGGAGAACTGATTTATGAATGAAGGTAAGGCAAAGGAGCTCGCACATGAATTGGCGATGGAATACCTCAGAGAGAAGCAGATGTTGAGCAACCCCATATTAGACAATATTCCTAATATGGTAGCTAAGTTTGCGGATATCAACAGGAGTTTCTATGAAGCGATCATTAATAATGAGACTCTGCAGGACTTATATTAAGTCGGAATAGAGAAAATAACAGAAAACAGTCAGGATATGAAAGTGCCGTCTGCGACGAAGAGGTTTGTCGCAGGCGGCATTTTGCGGCAAAATAACAGCACAGTCATGAAAAGTCTGCATGTACAATGCTTCATGGACATATACATAGGAAGAGTCATGAAAGAGGGAGAACAAAGTGCAGCAGTCTTCACAGAAAAATTGCTATTATATAATATACTTGTTTATGATCGGATTTTTTCTCGGAATATTGATTGTCAATGCAGGGTATGATACATGGATCAGAAACGGCAGTCTTTTGGGAACAGAAATGATTCTGCGCCTGAAGAACAGTGTGCCTGACGGTGGTGAACTCTTCGGCTATATCATGAAACATAGATTATTTACTGTATTTTTGCTTGGTATTTTAGCGACTACCATGGTTGGTATTCCGGCAGTATGCGGATATGTATGCTATATTGGCCTGGCGGCGGGATGTCTGCTCTCGGTTGCCGTGATTCGCTATGGAATAAGAGGTCTGTTGTTGATGGCAGCGGGTGTGTTTCCGCAAGGAATCCTGCTGATTCCTGCATATATTGCATTGTTTGTCTGGGCGATAAGTTTGAATCGGTTATTGTATTCCAAAAATTCATATGGGGACCATTATATCAGAGTCGGCAAACAAAATTATTTGAAAAAGGGAGTAGAGATGATAGGGATCATTACAGTTGTCATAATAGGATGTCTGACGGAAAGTTATGTTAATCCTAAAATGCTGCAT
>CAMXBD010000215.1 GCA_947179245.1 uncultured Lachnospiraceae bacterium
AGGACAATTGATGCAGATTTTGGATTTCCAGCCCAGATCTATAGAGATGCTGCAGAGGGTGTATGAGGATACATACGACAGCCATATAACGGTTCCTGAGCTGTGTCATGAATTATTGCAGTTGTGTGCAGCGGGATATGCCGGACAGATCAGCGGCATTTATTATGTGCGTAAAATGTAGTGTGCGAATAAAGAGTCATGTATTTAGAAATTTTTTGGCACATATTGCAATTTTATGATAGAATAAAACTATATTTGAGGCGTTCTTGGGCTGAGGAAAGAAAAGGGGATGTTACACAGTATGGATATCAACAGAAAGAAACTGCGTCTTGGTGACGTGCTCGTAAACAGCGGAGTGATTACCATAGATGATCTGGAGAAGGGACTTGAGAAACAAAAAGGCACCGGGCGTAAGTTGGGAGAAGTGCTGGTAGATGAGGGTATTGTCACAGAAGAAAACATTGCCCGGGCATTGAGCGATCAGCTGCACTATGACATGGTCGAACTGCAGAATGTGGAGATAGAAGAAGAAATATTGAAGCTGGTTCCTGCCAATGTGCTTAAGAAATATAAGGCGCTGCCTTTTGAGTATTCACAGGATAATCTGACATTGCGCGTTGCGATGGCTGATCCTATGGACATGGCGGCATTAGATGATATCAATATCATTACGAATATGCAGGTGGAACCTGTAGTGGCGACTACCGGAAGCGTCATGCTGGCAATCGACAGATATTACGGACAGGCTGAGGTTAATTCGGCGCTGGAAGAGTATACCAGAGAAAAAGAAAGCCAGATGATGGAACAGGAAGACATCTATAGTGAGGATGTCAATAACTCCCCGATCGTACAGCTTGTTAAAGGTATGATAGAACAGGCGGTCAGACAGCGTGCATCCGATATCCATATCGAGCCTATGGAGAGGCAGGTACGCATCCGTTACCGTATCGACGGCGCTTTGTATGAGAAGGCGACTTACAATGTGCGTCTTTTGCCTGCTATGGTGGCGCGTATCAAGATCATCGGCGGCATGGATATTTCTGAGAAAAGAAAACCGCAGGACGGACGTATCACTCAGATTGTAGACAGACGTGAGTATGATATCCGTGTTTCCATTCTGCCTACTGTGTACGGTGAGAAGATCGTTATGCGTCTTACTTCAAAGAATGCGCTGACAAAAGAGAAAAGCCAGCTTGGTCTTAGCCCGGATGAACTGAAGAAGTTTGATCATATCCTGATGAATCCGCATGGTATTCTGTTAGTTACCGGACCTACCGGAAGCGGTAAGTCCACCACTTTATATACGGCACTTAGTGAATTGAACAAAGAGGATGTAAACATTATTACAGTAGAAGATCCGGTGGAGGCTAATATTGACGGTATCAATCAGGTACAGGTCAATAATAAGGCGAATCTGACATTTGCATCGGCACTGCGGTCTATTCTGCGACAGGATCCGGATATTATCATGATCGGTGAGATCAGAGATCAGGAGACGGCGTCCATTGCGGTGCAGGCGTCAATTACGGGACACTTGGTAGTATCCACCTTACATACGAATTCTGCTGCGAGTACGATTACGCGTCTGGCTGATATGGGTATTGAGCCTTATCTGATTGCCGATGCGACGATCGGTGTTATCGCCCAGCGTCTTGTGCGCCGGTTGTGTCCGGAGTGTAAGAGAGCTAAGAAAGCTAATGCAGACGATCTGGAGCTTCTGATGAGGGATCCGGATGAAGACATTACGATTTATGAACCCTGCGGATGTCCGAGGTGTGAAGGTACTGGATTTAAAGGCCGAATCGGTGTCTATGAGATTATGGAAGTTTCACAGCCGCTCAAAACGATTATCAGTAAGAACGGTTCTGCGGAGGATATCAAGAATAAAGCGCTGGAGGAAGGAATGAATACACTCCGTATGAGCGCAACAAAGTATGTGCTGGAAGGAATTACATCCATTCCCGAAATGATGAGGGTATCATTTGATATTTAAAAAATAAACGATATTTCGTTTATTTTTACACAAAATATAAGTTGACAACATTTCTCTTTTCTATTATTATAATCATAACAACTTAGGGAACTACGAGCGGGTCTTCTGTACCTGCTCAGGTTTCCGGGGTCATATTTCTTTTTTCTATCTGGCAGATTCTGCCACTTTTTTCACATACACGGGCAGAACCGGCTGATTGGAACTTTCAAGCCAGATTATCAATGTACCTATGTGTTCTGCCCAGAGCAAAGAGAGGGAACATATGGGACAGAAAGATTTAACAGCAAAAGATTTAGAAAGCAGACCTGAGGTGTTTGCGGATATCATCAATGCGCTTATTTATGAAGGTGAGCAGGTGGTTTTGCCGGAACAGTTGCAACCGGCACCTACAGAAACTTTGTATGAGAATATGGCTGAGGAGTTAAATGAGAAACTGGGCGAAGAAGCGTGCAGTAGGCTCCGTAACCAGTATAATGACGTGAGCAAATATGAGACAGAAGATCAGAGGATAAAAATACAGTATGTTCTGGAGAATGAATCGGGCGAGAATTACAGGCTGATTCTGCGAAAGGCAGGGTATGAGGGTGCTGTGTACCGGAGCGAATATGAAGAGAAGCAGATCTATCCGGTGGTGATCTTAGTGCTCTACTGGGGTGACAAGGAATGGAAATCATATCTTGATTTGCATGAATTTTTTAAAGACAACCTCAAAGATGCGATACTTAGGAAATATGTAGACAACATCAAGCTTCATATATTTCCTATGGCACGTTTGCCGGGAGAAGTCAGACAGAGATTTAAGAGTGATATGCGCATTGTGGTGGATTATCTGGCGGAAGGAGAATCATATAAACCGACAGGACAGGTAATAAAACATATTGAATCTGTGATACGGTTGCTCTATGCATTGACAGGAGAAAAGGAATTACCGGTTATATTAGCTGATATACAAGGTAAACAGAGGAAAGGAGAAGAGATAGCGATGGCTGGATACTTTACGACATACTATACGGCAAAATGTACGCAGGAGGGAATACAACAAGGAATACAGCAAGGAATGGAGCGTATTAGTAACTTGATGCGTATCTTGTTAGACAGTGGACGAAATGAAGACATACGGCGTTCGGTGGAAGATGAGGAGTATAGAGAGAAACTACTTCGGGAATTTAATTTGTAATTCAAAATATTGACCGCACTTCTGCATTTGCTTACTGAGCTTGCTAAGCGCGAAAACACTAGGAGGTGATAATATGAGAGACAGTGAGAAACTTGATTTGATTCTTGAGAAAGT
>CAMXBD010000216.1 GCA_947179245.1 uncultured Lachnospiraceae bacterium
AACAAAAAGCAGATGTGGGAAATCCCTACATCTGCTTTCTTACGATCAGATATTCATTATCAAGCTGATAAAATGGACAGTTAAAATTGCCTCCGCTCAAAAAACGACCCGTATCATCTTCGTCCATATCCACCATGCACACATAGCATTCATAGTCCTCATCATACTGATAATTACTACATGTATCACAACTGCTCATTCTTTACGCCTCATCCAGTAACATTACAACTGTTATTCCAATATTGCTTTGCCCGTTTAGTCTATTGTTTCCAATCTGCTGCTTAATAAAAAGTCTTCTCAACTTTACGGTTGATAAATTTAATCTTACCCTTCACTTCTTCTTCCAATTCATGAATTGCCTCGTCAGCGATGTCCTTCTGTAACTGGTTCACACAAAATACGCATGTACCGAATTTATCATTTGAGAATAGCTTCGGCTTCTCCCATTTTACAAAATAAGAAACCCTGTTTTTCAAAAGTATTTTCTCAATCCTTTCCTTGGTCGCAAGATCGGATACCTGACACCATTCCAGCTCATTATGTACTTTTACTTTCTGATATGCTGTTTCCATACCACGAACCCCCTCTGTCTGCTGTTATATTCAGCGATTCAATTATACCCTATTTTGCATAAATGTGCAATTGTTGCAAGACAGCTTTTTTTATGTTAATCTATATTGTAATTGGTCAGCGCGTCTAAACATCAATAAAACACTACTTTGACGCGGGAAAGTTGAGGAACTAATATGCCTATTAAAATAGCTGATTCACTACCGGCAACCAGCATTCTTGAAAACGAGAATATTTTTGTCATGACGGAATATCGCGCGATGCATCAGGATATCCGTCCGCTCAATGTACTGATCCTCAATTTAATGCCTACTAAAATTGTAACGGAAACGCAGCTTCTGCGCAAGTTGTCCAACACGCCGCTGCAGGTCAACGTAGAATTTCTTCAGACCGCCAGCTATACACCACAGCATACAGATTCTAACCATTTGGAATCATTTTATACTACTTTTGACCGGGTCAAAGACCGAAAATATGACGGTATGATCATCACCGGTGCGCCACTTGATTATGTGAAGTTTGAGGATGTAACTTACTGGAAAGAGCTGTGCACGATTATGGAATGGGGCAAAACTCATGTACACTGCACTCTCCATCTATGCTGGGGTGCATATGCCGGTCTCTACTACCTTTACGGCTTAGATCGTTACGACATGGAAAAGAAGCTGTCGGGCGTCTACGCGCATAAAATCATAAAGAAAAATTCCCCGCTGTTTAGAGGATTTGATGATATCTTCTATGCACCACAGTCACGTGCCATGGGGATTACCGCAGAGAAGATTACCTCCGTACCCGAACTGGAACTGATGGCAGTCTCCGACGAAGCCGGCGTCACCATTGTCAAGACCACCGACAGCCGCCATTTCTTCATCACATGTCATCCGGAATATGATTCGGACACATTAGCTCTGGAATATTTCAGAGATTTAAATAAAGGTATGAATCCGACGATACCGGTAAACTATTTCCCCGACGATAATCCGGATAATCCGCCTATCGTCAACTGGCGTTCTACCGGTCAGCTCTTATATTCTAACTGGCTTAATTTCTATGTGTACCAGACAACGCCTTATGATGTGCGGAATATTTAATATTCCGCACTATAAATATTCCCTCATAAATTCCTCTTCCGAGATGATCCGTATTCCCAATTCCTTGGCTTTCTTGTTCTTAGACGACTGCGACGCGGTATCATTATTGATCAGGCACGTCGTTTTTCCGGTGACACTCCCCGTTACTTTACCGCCTTTTGCCTCTATTTCATCTTTTAACGCATTCCGGTTCTCATAATGTTCCAGACTGCCCGTAATCACAAAACTCATGCCTGCAAGTGTCTGTGTGCTCTCTTCGACCGTCTCCTGCGCTATATTCACTTCATTAAGCAGCCGGTCTAACTGCTCCATCCGCTCCGTATCACGAAAATACTCGTAGATACCGGATGCAATCACTTCCCCGACTCCATCAATATCATTTAATTCTTCCATCGTTGCACTGCGCAGAGCATCCAGTGAAAACTGAAAATGCCTGCACAGGACCTTGGCATTCGCCACACCCACATTCTCGATTCCCAATCCGTATATGATTCTGGGAAGCGTAGTGTTTCTGGCAATCCTAATACTTTCCATGAGATTTCCGTATGACTTCTCGCCAAAGCCCTCCATTTGCGTAATCTCCTGCTCATACCGGTCAAGCCGGAAAACATCCGCAAACTCATGCAGAAATCCTCTTGCTAAAAATTTCTCTAATGTAGACTCTGACAACCCGTCTACATTCATGGCATCCCTGCTCACAAACAATGTAAATGCCTTGACCTTCTTGGCGTCACATGCCGGGTTACTGCAATACAATGACTGCACATCATTGACCTGCCTGATCTCTGTAGGATGCCCGCATACCGGACACGTTTCCGGAATTTCCAATGTATCACTCTGTGTCAGATTCTCCGCTATCTGCGGAATAATCATATTTGCCTTATAAACCGTAATACGATCGCCAATTCCCAGCTTCAATCCTCTTACGATACTGATATTGTGAACCGAAGCCCGGCTGACTGTAGTTCCCTCCAGCTCCACCGGCTCAAAAATCGCTACAGGATTGATCAAGCCTGTACGGCTGGCACTCCACTCCATCTCCCTAAGTGTCGTTTCCCGCAGTTCGTCCGCCCATTTAAAAGCAATGGAATCCCTTGGGAACTTGGCAGTCCTGCCCAATGACTGTCCGTAAGCAATATCCTCATAAGTCAACACAAGTCCGTCCGACGGAACATCGTAACTTGGTATTTTATTTTCAAAATATGCTATCTCATCCAAAATAGTATCAGGGTCTACCACTCTGCTCTCCACCACATCAAATCCCTGTTTTGTCAGGAAATCAAACTGCGCCGCACGGGAATTATGAAACTCCGCGCCATCCGCTTTGACGAGGCTGAACGCATAGAAGTGAACATTCCGCGCTGCCGTAACTTCATTGTTAAGCTGTCTCACGGAACCGCTGCAAAGGTTTCTCGGATTCTTATACTTTGCTTCCACGTCCTCAATCCTGCTGTTGATTTTCTCGAACTCGCTGTATGTGATCACCGCCTCACCCCGCAGAATCATTTCCCCCTGAAAAGGAACAGACAGAGGAACATTCTGAAACACGCGGGCATTGTTGGTGACGACCTCTCCCACTTCCCCATTTCTGTCGCTTAGACACATCTCATAGACCACGAG
>CAMXBD010000217.1 GCA_947179245.1 uncultured Lachnospiraceae bacterium
ATTTTAATGCGAGAGAGATCGTGGAAGCGGTCAATGAGATTGCCCTGCAGAGAGGAAATTACGATTGGGGACTGGCGATTCATCCGTATCCGGATCCGCTTACACGCGTAAACTATTGGACGGAAACCTATGATAAGACGCCGGATGCGCCGACGCTTACGCTGATGAACCTCAGTACGGTGACGGATTTCTTAAGTCAGGAGGAGTATCTTGACAGCAACGGATCGGTCAGGAGCATTACGGTTACGGAACTCGGATTTACCTCCGCTTCCGGTGAAAAGCTGCAGGCAGCAGCCTTTGCATACTGTTATTATATTATCGAGGCGAATCCCTATGTGGATGCCTTTATCATGAACCGGCAGACCGACGCGCTGGAGGAAGTGCGCCAAGGGCTGTCCTTCGGAATCTACGAGATGGATCAGACGCCCAAATATATCCGTGATATCTATAAGTATATCGATACTGATCAGGCGCAGCAGTACACGGACTTCATGCTGAATATTCTGGGTGCGGAGAGCCTGGAAGAAGCGCTTTCCTGGGCGCAGTAGAAGAGAGATGACACAACATTTATACATATACAAGGCTGATCGAAACGTTTCCGGGAGATATAAGAAAGAATCAAGGATGACAATAATTTCACAGGGAGACAGATATGGGATTGCTTACGAGAAAAATAACAGTGAACATAGCGATCAATAAATTCCGGACATCGGAGAATGCATACCTGATTGACTGTCGGGAGAAGGCTGAGTACAAGAACGGACACATTGCAGGCTCGATTAACTGTCCGATCGATAAATGGACCGATGAAAACATACTTCGCAGATTTCCGGATAAAACATCGCAATTCTGGATTGTCGGCAGTTATAAGCAAAGACCCGGAGGTGCGGTTAAAAAGTTTAAGAAGCTGGGATATAAAAGCGCGCGGTTCGGGGGATACATGGAGGAACACCATGGTATGCTGACAAAATGAATGATTTGCAATATGCCCCGACACTGTGTTTTTGCGGTATCGGGGCTTCCTGCGGGGGAGTCAGACCGTGATTTCGATCTGATTGCCCTCGATTCCGATTATACAGCTTTCATAATATCCGTCGCCTGTAGTTCTCGGACCGCTGATTACTTCATAGCCGTCGGACTGCAGCTGTTTCGTAAGAAGATCGACTTGCTCTTTGCTTCCCACGCTGAATGCTATGTGAATATAACCGGTTCGGGATAATGCTTTTGCATCATCGCTCATTTCGGGTTTTGTCATAATTTCGAGCCGTGCGCCGTCATCAAAAGTAATGAAATAGGAGCGGAAGTCTGTTTTTGCATTATGATAGCCGGTGTTTGAACGTCCTCCGAAATATTTCATAAAAAAAGTTCTTGTTTTTTCCAAGTCATTTACATACATTGCGATATGTTCTATTTTCATGCTAATCCTCCATGTCAGAGCAGCCTGCTGCGATGAGAAACTCACGCAGGCGATTTCTCATCTGCAATCTAACCTTCATGATTCCGCTTTGCAGAATCTCAAAATCCGAAGACAGGCAATGTGATTCCCGGGATAGAAGATCAATTATTATCCGGCTGCTGTCCGTCATGCGCTTTCCACATGCATTCCGTTACTGCCATATTTGTGAAGACAGCCGTAAAGCTGGAGTCCTCCGGGCTGCATGCGTAGATTCCGAAGCGAATCGTTCCGGCGCCTTCCCACATATGGCAAATGCGCATCTGAGAAAAGTTCACGCCGTCTCCGGAACATTCGATACAGTAATCGTCTTGCCTCCGGCTGAATCGATACCACATGGTTTTGACATCGGCGGGAATCGCAGTAGTCGCCCAATCCGAATATCCATGATTGGTTACGACAGAGCCGAGATGCTGGAACTGTTCATTTTCAAATTCGACAGAACCCTTCAGCCAATTTTCCGAGTCGAGGTACATAACGATTCCACATTGATCAAAGCGATGTTTACTGCCGCTGAAATTTGTTTTGACGACGAAGGAGAAAAACTTCTCGTCTGTCTCGGTTTGAAATACCGGTGCATTATCGTTGCGAAAGTGGTAATAAGTCTGCTGCCATAAATCAGTATGCGGTTCCGTAGTGATTTCGATATGTTCCGTATCTGCAGAATAGTTCTTTGGTTCTCTGATCCACTGGAATTTGTTCAGATCCATGATAATTTCCTCCGTGTATTCTGATCGTAATTTGACGCGTTTAGGGAAACAAGAAGCTATACACTTTATTCTAAGGGTTCAGCTGCCCATTGTAAACATGATCTTTTCAGCAGGGAATGCGGATGGGGTAGTGCATGTGCCAGAGGTGGTGCGCAGGATATTAAAAGAACAAGAGGATCTATTCTCTAAAAACGGGCTATGATTGACAATACTGTATATTTTTCGTATATTGAATGCAGGAAGTAGTTAAAGTTTTTTCGTTAAACATACATCGTAATCGTTAAAGAGAGAATAGGATAAAAGACTTATAAGGAGAAATACGAATGAGTCATGAAGAATTGACTTTAAGGGGATTTATAAACGAGATGAAAGAAGTATCAAGCGGTCCGCATCCGAGAAAATACTGCTTTGTACTTGGCGCGGGCGCTTCCATATCTTCAGGAATCAAATCCGGGCAGGAACTGGTTAAGATATGGGATAGAGAGCTTCAGGTAAGAAATGAAAGAGAACATACAGAGTGGAAAAAAGATTTAGGCATAACGGAGGAAAATAAGTTCAGCTTTTATAGTAAGTTTTATGAAAAACGTTTTCGAAGGCAGCCGGTAGATGGATATAACTATTTAGAAAAATTGATGGAGCATGCTAAACCGAGCATTGGATATGTCATGCTTTCTTATCTATTGACTAAAACACAGCACAATGTGGTGATAACAACTAATTTTGACCATTTGACAGAGGATGCCGTGAACTATTATGAGCAAACCATTCCTTTAGTTATAGGGCACGAATCGCTGGCGCACTATGTCACGAAACAGATATCAAGACCTACCATCATAAAGATACACAGAGATCTTCTGCTTGATCCTAAGAACAGAACGGATGAGTTGGAGAGGTTACATGATAATTGGAAAAAGGCGTTAGAGACTATTTTTCTGGATTATCATCCGATTTTTATTGGATATGCAGGTAATGATAACAGCCTTATGGATTTTTTGCTGGATAACTGTGAAAAATTTTTGAATAATGAATGGTCATTTCCATGCTGGATGATATACAAC
>CAMXBD010000218.1 GCA_947179245.1 uncultured Lachnospiraceae bacterium
AAGACTGCCGCCGGCAGAAATACGCGTATGACCTATGCACGACAGAAGGAAGTTCTGGAAATGCCAAATTTGATCGAGGTTCAAAAGGACTCGTATCAATGGTTTCTGAACGAGGGCTTGAAAGAAGTTTTCGATGACATCTCTCCTATTTCAGACTACAGTGGACACTTGAGTCTGGAGTTCGTAGACTTCGAGTTATGCGAAGAAGATGTTAAATATTCGATTGAGAAATGCAAGGAAAGAGATGCTACTTACGCAGCGCCCCTTAAGGTCAAAGTTCGTTTGATCAATAAGGAGAAGGATGAGATTACGGAACATGAGATATTCATGGGTGATCTGCCGCTTATGACTGCTACGGGCACTTTTGTAATCAACGGCGCAGAGCGTGTTATCGTCAGCCAGTTGGTGCGTTCTCCGGGCATTTACTATGGAATCGGGCATGATAAGATCGGTAAAAGATTGTTTTCTTCTACAGTCATCCCGAATCGTGGCGCATGGTTAGAGTACGAGACAGACTCTAATGATGTGTTTTATGTGCGCGTTGACAGAACGAGAAAAGTTCCGATCACTGTACTGATCCGTGCGCTGGGTGTCGGTTCTAACGACGAGATCAGGGAACTGTTCGGAGATGAGCCGAAGATCGAAGCCAGCTTTTCAAAGGATACTTCCGAAAACTATCAGGAAGGTCTGTTAGAATTATATAAGAAAATCCGTCCGGGTGAGCCCTTGAGCGTGGAGAGCGCAGAGAGCCTGATCACCTCTATGTTTTTTGACCCCAGAAGATATGATCTTGCGAAAGTCGGCAGATATAAATTTAATAAAAAGTTAATGTTCAGAAACAGAATCAGACATCACATTCTGGCAGAGGATGTAGTGGATACTCTGACAGGTGAGGTTATGGCGAAGGCGGGGGACAAAGTGACTGCTGAGATGGCTGATGCCATTCAGAATGCCGCCATTCCTTTTGTATGGATTCAGACAGAAGAAAAAAACGTTAAAGTACTCTCTAATATGATGGTAGACATCACTAACTTCGTGGAATGCAATCCGAGAGAGTTAGGCATTACAGAGCTGGTGTACTATCCTGTATTGCAGCAGATCCTTCAGGAGTACAGCGATGATCCGGAGATGCTTGCAGAGGCAATCCAGAAGAACGTTCATGAGCTGATTCCGAAACATATTACGAAGGAAGATATTCTTGCTTCCATTAATTATAATATTCATTTAGAGTACGGCATCGGTAACGATGATGATATCGACCACTTGGGCAACAGACGTATCCGTGCTGTCGGTGAATTGTTACAGAATCAGTATCGTATCGGTCTGTCCAGACTGGAGAGAGTGGTACGTGAGAGAATGACAACCCATGACGCGGAGGAGATCTCTCCTCAGGTACTGATCAACATTAAACCTGTACAGGCAGCGGTTAAGGAGTTCTTTGGTTCTTCCCAGCTGTCCCAGTTTATGGATCAGAATAATCCGTTGGGCGAGTTGACGCACAAGAGACGTCTCTCTGCACTTGGTCCGGGTGGTCTGTCGAGAGACAGAGCCGGATTCGAGGTCCGGGACGTACACTATACACATTATGGCAGAATGTGCCCTATTGAGACACCGGAAGGTCCTAACATCGGTCTGATCAACTCACTTGCATCTTATGCGAGAATCAATGAGTATGGATTTGTTGAGGCGCCTTACCGTGAGATCGATAAGTCAGATCCGCAGAATCCGCGTGTTACTGACAGGGTAGTCTATATGACGGCGGATGAAGAGGATAACTATCATGTGGCACAGGCATCCGCGCCTCTGGATAAAGAGGGTTACTTTACACGTAACAATGTATCCGGACGTTACAAAGATGAGACTCAGGAATATCCGAAGGCTATGTTTGATTATATGGATGTGTCTCCTAAGATGGTATTTTCCGTTGCAACAGCGCTTATCCCGTTCCTGCAGAATGACGATGCTAACCGTGCGCTGATGGGATCTAACATGCAGAGACAGGCAGTGCCGCTTCTTTTCACGGAAACTCCTACAGTCGGAACAGGTATGGAGCCTAAGGCAGCCGTTGACTCAGGTGTTTGTGTAGTAGCTAAAAAGGCGGGTACGATTGACTATGTATCTTCTGATACTATCAGAATGACTTATGATGATGGAGAAAAGGATGAATATCATTTGACTAAATTCTCCAGAAGTAACCAGTCTAACTGTTATAACCAGAAACCTATTGTATTCAAGGGTAATCATGTGGCGCAGGGCGAAGTGATCGCTGACGGTCCTTCTACGGAAGGCGGTGAGCTGGCACTTGGCAAGAATCCGCTGATCGGTTTCATGACATGGGAAGGTTATAACTACGAGGATGCGGTACTTTTGAGTGAGAGATTGGTGCAGGAAGACGTTTATACTTCCGTGCACATAGAGGAATATGAAGCTGAGGCGCGTGATACCAAGTTAGGACCGGAAGAGATCACAAGAGACGTTCCGGGTGTAGGTGACGATGCGCTCAAAGATCTGGATGACAGAGGTATTATTCGTATCGGAGCAGAAGTTCGTGCCGGTGATATTTTAGTCGGCAAGGTTACTCCGAAGGGAGAGACGGAACTGACCGCAGAAGAGAGACTTCTTCGCGCAATCTTTGGTGAAAAAGCAAGAGAGGTAAGGGATACTTCCCTGAAAGTGCCTCATGGTGAGTATGGTATTGTCGTGGATGCCAAAGTGTTCACGAGAGAGAATGGCGATGAGCTGTCTCCGGGTGTGAATCAGGCAGTCCGCATCTATATTGCACAGAAGAGAAAAATTTCGGTGGGTGATAAGATGGCTGGCCGTCACGGTAACAAGGGTGTTGTTTCCCGCGTACTGCCGGTGGAAGATATGCCTTATCTGCCTAACGGACGACCTTTGGATATCGTTTTGAATCCGCTTGGTGTGCCTTCCCGTATGAACATCGGACAGGTACTTGAGATTCACTTGTCACTGGCGGCAAAGGCACTTGGATTTAATGTGGCTACGCCTGTGTTTGACGGCGCTAAGGAAGGCGATATCGCGGATACACTGGAATTGGCAAATGACTATGTCAATCTCGAATGGGAAGAGTTTGAGCAGAAACACAAAGATGATTTGTCAGATGAGATTATGGAATACCTTTATGAGAACAGAGATCATC
>CAMXBD010000219.1 GCA_947179245.1 uncultured Lachnospiraceae bacterium
TACGGTGGTGTGAGAGGTCGGCTGGTCAACTAATGACTAGCCTCCTACTCGATTTACAGAAATTTGTTTTTATTATTTTTCTTTGATTTTCTTAATGATGCTGGAAACAATCAAAATAATCCCTGCGATACTGAAACTGATTAGAACCAGCCACTTTATATTTCCATCAACGGTATCAATTCTCCAGTTAAACGGTCTGAAAACAGGCAGTGGCTTATGATTGCCGAGCCATGTGTTGATGAGACTGTCCCCGATAAAAGTGCAAATGCCGATAACCGAGGTGCATATTCCGGCTTTCACCAGAGCATCTATTTTCGCGTAGCGAATGAACAGAAACAGAAGCCATATCAGTGCCAGAACCGGAAGTGAAATCACAGGTGCAATTCTCCAGAAATCAGAAGATTTTGCGTACAGCCCGATACTAAGCATCATCAAGCCGAAGAATACGGTAGATGATATCATTACCGTCAGTCCTTTCTGATTGCCGATCAAAATTCTAAGTGGTTTTGTATAAAGTGCAAACGGAAAGATGCATACCGAGAACCCGAACAGAACCGATGAGGAGACGACAAAAAACCAACTTCCGTGTGCGTAAATGCAGATTACTCCGAATAGCAAAAGCAGGCTGGCAGTAAATGTACCGAGAGTCCAGAGAAACTTGTTTTCAGGCATTACTAACGGCACGACGATTAGGGAAGCCGCCACGATCAGCGAAGCCAGAACAATAAAGAACCAGTCAAGAGCCGCTCCGACCGCAAGATTGACAATTAGACATACCAGAACGGGAATTGTGAAAATTCCGGCGATGGCAGTGCCTATTACTGCGGATTTCCGTTTAAAGAAATCAGCTTGATGATGAAGTACATCTTCTGCTTCCATTTTCAGATCAGTTTCAATGTCTGTATTGCATATTTGCTGTAAAAGTGCAGAACAGCCCCTGCATTCCGCAAGATGTTCGTCAATAAGTTCTCTGCTTTCGTCACTGCATACCTGATCTGCATAAAGAGGGAGCAGATCGCGGATTATATTACAATTTATTTTCATGAACATTCATCCTTTCCTGAAGTTTCAGTTTGGCGCGATGATATGTGACTCTTGCCCAGTTTTCCGTTTTTCCGCAGACACTGCCGATTTCCCGGAAAGACAGTTCGCCGAATATCCGCAGCTCAAATACTTTGCGGTATGGATTCTCCAATTTGTACAAAGCCTGATGAATCCGGCGGGAGGCGTCTTTGTCTTCTATTTCACGTTCAATATTCGTGCCGCTGTCAGTATTTTCATCGGGTGCTGTTTCTATGTTTTTGGACTGACGGCGCATTTCGTCAAAAAAAATGTTTTTCGCAATAGCGCACAGCCATGTCATTGCATTTGAATCCCCTCGAAAGGCATTGCTGGTAGTAAGCGCCTTGTAAAATGTTTCCTGTGTGATCTCTTCGGCAAGGTATTGTCTGCCGGACAGCGTCATGACATAAGAATAAACCCGCATATAGTATGTTTCATACAGTTTTTCAAACGCTTTCTTCTCCACATATCATCACCTCTTTTCTCTTACTTCATTGGTTAGACGGAGAAACTTCGGTTATGTTACAAAAAATTTGTATAATTGCTGCTAGGTTTGGCAGTCCTGCTTTAATGTACTTATTTATATACGATTTTCCGTATTGTTTCCGGCGATAGGTTATATTCCTCAGCCAATTCATTGATTCCCTTTCGTTCATGGCGATATTTACTGCGGATTTCATTATTTCGCTGGACATAGAACGTCTTGGCGCCGGAACTAGAACCCCAGTGTTCACGCTCGGTCTTCTTGGGAATATAAACTAGTTCGCCGGAAGAATACTTCTGGATTTCTTTTAATAATTCATCGGGAAAAATCTCTGATGCTTTGCGATATTTCATCTGCGATTCCTCTACATTCTGCCGTTTTCAGTGTTTTTATTTTAGCCATATCTTCTTATTTGTTTGCGTCAAGAAACTCATCAATCGAAGAGTACTCATTAATTCCGACACCATTCTTTGCAAGAATCTCTCGTATGATCTGCTCCAGTTTTTGACTGCGCAGATCAAGTCCTGCTAGGGAATCGGCGCAGAAGGAATCAAGCAGATTCAGTTCCTCAATCTGAAATTCTTCTGCAATCACAATCAGCTCTTCCTGAAGATAACATGCGTCGGAGTATGCCTCTTCCATCATATTGTTTTGACAGAAAAAGTGAATCCTTCGCCATGTCAGACTCAATTCCTGATACCAGTCGGCAAGTTCATGATAGTTGCCGCGGACAACAGGGCTTTCCTCGCTTGCCACAGGTTTTTTCTTGAAAACAAATTCTTTGGTTGTGCGAATCAGATGATACATAATTGCTTTGATTTCCGCTGGGTTTCCGGCAGACAGAAGCTGACGCGCATATTCAAAAAATGATTCCGGCACAAGCCGTAAATCCGGACAGTGATAGATGCTGTTTTCGGGGCTGGACGCATATGCCTGCGTTTCACTGAAAATCGCTGAATCGGTAAAAGTATGATTCATATACGCCACCGCCTGCGACAGATATCGGTGGATACAGCGTGCCTGTGAGCGTGCGCGGTACGATTTTTCCTCGAAGAGTAGTGTATGGTAAAGATCCATGGAGCTGTCGAGGCAGTCGAGAGCTTTGCGATAGACAAATATGGGATTGTGAAGATTTGCCTCCAGTTTTTGCTGTAATGCACGGAAGCGGTCGGCGTCTTTCTCCGATCTGGCATATAATATTTCAGCATTGGCAAGGATAATGACCATTTCCTCTAATTCGGCGGATTTTTCCATTCGCTCCCATGATCTTGGGTACAGGTCGTGCCCGATGCCGTCAATGATAAATGTCTGAGCCAGTTCATTTCCTCTTTCTGTTTCCGGTATGAAATAATCAAAGACTTCACCGTGTCCGTCGTTATCGATACAATGTCCTTTGACGGCAATCAGCAGTGCAATGTCGTCTTTATATTCCGTTTCTATTTTGTTAATGACCCAGTTTGTAAGAAGATTTCTTTTTTCCATATTGTTTCCCTCATTTCTGTGCTTGTTTTTAAGACGTCTTATGATATTATCATAGCCTGTGTCTTATACACATCAGAAGCTGCCGACGACTTAATAGGT
>CAMXBD010000220.1 GCA_947179245.1 uncultured Lachnospiraceae bacterium
CTGTTTCCAATCACTTGTTGTCCTAAGCCGCCCTTGAAACAAGACAGTGATGTGGAGTCGTTAATCTTTCCCTAAAAACTGACACCTTATTTTATTTTTCGACATATATTATTAACAAATCGATTCTGAAATCCAATCAGCACACTGTTACATTTCCATAAAAACAGCTGGCAACCCATGCAGTCTGCCTGATGATTCATGAACCTTGAATCGCGGATTTCATAATGAACAGCTATGGGATCTTTCCCATCTGAAAAAGGAGTACCATGTCTAAAGAAGCTGAATGGAACAAACATTTTAACATCGGAGTTGATTCCATCGACAATGCACACCGGAAGCTTTTTTCAATCGTACGTAAGCTCGTCCATCTGAGCAAGGATGAAAATAACGGGCAGTGGGCATGTGCCGAGGGTATTAAGTACTTCAAGAACTATGCGATAGAGCACTTTACCGATGAAGAAGCCTATATGCAGTCAATCGGTTATAACGGCTATGAGATGCACAAGCGCCTGCATGACGATATGCGGTATAAGACACTTCCGGCACTGGAAAAAGAACTTACAGAATCGGATTACTCACAAGAATCAATCCACCATTTCCTTGGCATCTGCCTCGGCTGGCTTACTGCGCACATTCTGATTGAAGACCGCGCCATTACGGGCAAAATTCCAAACAGATGGAAAACGGATAATGCCGGTGCTGATATGGATGCCTTGGAAAATGCCCTGAATGTTACCATACAGGAGCTTTTCAGATTGCAGACGGAGATTGTGAGTGAACATTACAGCGGAGAAGATTTCGGAACCAGCCTGATTATCCGGCTGGCTTATCGCTCAGCGGACAAAAAGAAGATACGGATATACATGGTTTTGGAAAATAGTCTGGTATTGAGAGCAGTCAGCGCTACGCTTGATATGCCGCTGACAAAAATGGATAAGCTGGTCATGAATGCCGGCAAAGAGCTTTCTATACGGATTGCGGAACAGCTTGGCATACATCGCCAAATGTCCTCACAATATCAATTGGAGAGCAGCCATATCATAGCGGCAGAGCAGTTTCGGAAAATGTTTTATCAGGAGGTTTTTGACTACAGCTTACTGCTTAATACCAAACAAGGTTATTTTGCTTTTTGTGTCAAATCAGAATAAACCTTTGGGTTGTAACAGGCTGTTACAGACTGTTACAACCTGTTTCAAGCCTTTGTTTTACCCAACATCCGGAACAAACTGATCCGGATAAACATTACTTCCGCAATAGCCACAGACTCCCATTCGTGGTGAATTACATACCGGCAAAAGCATATCCTCTCCACACTCATGCGTCTCGGCACAGTCTTCACACAGCCATCCACTTCCCTCATAAAAACATTCCATACAGATGTGCGCCGCCGGTTTCTTTCCACATTCGTCACATAAAACTTCAATTGGATTATTTCTGGACAAGATGATTAATTTCTCTTTCCTGTTATTTCCGACCCTGTAATTTACAACCGTTATCATAAGCTCCGTAGTAGAGCCAAAATCATATTCATAGCCGAAAGTCATTCCTTTTTCCAAAACAGTTTTCAATTTACAGTTCATGCTTTTTGCGGGTTCACCCCATAAAAAAGCATCCTGCGGTTCAACATCATAGCTGGTGCCGTCTATATTAAACGAACTCAAATGCCCGCAGCACTCTACCCATATATCCCTCAAAAAACAGTCCACATCCCTCAATGTCGCTGTCTCCTTTACTTCCACATATAGCCAGTAGTTCCTATTGTATGTAGGACAAATAGCCAGTTCAAAATATCCACATTTTTTACTGCCGGTCTCTTCCATCCATTTTTTCCGGCGTTCTTCACAAGCCGGCAGATGCTTGTTCATATAGCTGAATGTGTATTCCTTTCCACAATATTTGCATTTACCTTTTGTACGCATTGCCATTTTCAGCTTCCTCCTTTATTGATACCGCAAAATTATAGTTCAAATTAATGACACGAACTAAGCCTTTTTCTTGCGATTTCGTTGTACCACCGCACTTTTAATTGCCTTCATCAACATGATATTCAAAATCAAACATTATCTTCGTCCCATTCAAATTTCATATTTCTTTAGTCCTCTTATGATGCTCTATGTTAAAAGTATAACATCAATTAATAAGTTCATCAATACTATTCTCTTCCCATAGCTTTACAATATACCACTGCCACCACCGTACTAAAAAATGTTGCCACAATTGCAGGTGCAATGACAGCTGCCGGATTTGCACTCCCGTACTGGCGATATACAATAATATTCACTGGAATCAACTGCAATTTCGAGCTTTTTTATGTCTCGTATGGGTTCAAGTCCCACCGCCGTCATTTATGGATTGAGGTTCTGTCCGTTCCGCAATTTTTTATATTTTCATTCGTCAATGCCTGAAACGGAATCTCTATTCTTGTGCCTTCCAGCCCCTGTTCCTTCCGCCATTCCTCGTATCTGGTCTTGCTGACAGGTACCGTAGATGTCATATCAAACACGCCGCCCTCCATCAAATAGTACACGATGCCGCTTTTTTCCGCATCTATTTCCTCCGGATACGAATTGCCGTCATAGTCCTGCTCCCTGAATTCCTTTTCCCATGCGTCCACCATAAAAATGCACTGATAGCTGTCTGATTCTGCCTGATACCGGTAGAGCATGTATGGCCAGAAATCCCCCAAAGGCGCCAGACCCTGATTGTGGGACAGTTCTTCCTCGATCAGCCCGTTTTCATAAAAAATCCCACCGGAAAAGCCCGAATATTCTTCCCGTACAGTATCCTTTTCCTCGTCATAATCATAGACAGCTTCCCGCATACCCGCTGTGGCGGTCGATGTAATACAGAGGATCAATTCCTCATCTCCATCCTGATCCACATCGAAAATCGCAAATTTATTACCCGAAGCAGCATTAGATGCATCTATTCCGCTTTCTGTTCCGTCAGGATAAATCTGCTTTGT
This sequence comes from uncultured Lachnospiraceae bacterium, assembly GCA_947179245.1. Lineage (GTDB taxonomy): Bacteria > Bacillota > Clostridia > Lachnospirales > Lachnospiraceae > UBA3282. The sequence goes on from CAMXBD010000220.1 coordinate 2,966, forward strand.
GATTAGATCCGTCAGTACTGTCTGATACTTTTGCAGCCGCGCCGACCTGGTGTCTTCCACTTCCTGCAACTTTTGCTGACCGGCATTCTGTCCCGTCCCGTCTCCTTTTTCTTCCGGAACACTCTGCGCCGCCCCGCCTTCTGCAACATCCTGTGA
>CAMXBD010000221.1 GCA_947179245.1 uncultured Lachnospiraceae bacterium
GTGACAAAAAGAATCCTGCGATTATGCGGGTTCTGGCGTTTCGCAAACGCCTATTTAAGTTACTTTTTAGAAAGGAGCAATCATGTATCAAAAAGTTGACACTAATTTAAATTTTGTAGACAGGGAAAAAGAAGTATGTCAATTCTGGAAGGACAATGACATTTTTCAGAAAAGTATGGATTCCCGCAAGGAGGGAGAAACATACACATTCTATGACGGACCGCCGACGGCAAACGGCAAACCTCATATCGGGCATGTGCTGACCCGTGTTATTAAGGATATGATTCCGAGATACCGTACCATGAAGGGATATATGGTTCCCCGTAAGGCAGGATGGGATACCCACGGTCTCCCGGTAGAGCTGGAAGTGGAGAAACTTCTTGGCTTGGATGGCAAGGAGCAGATCGAGGAGTATGGACTGGATCCTTTTATCAGCAAATGTAAGGAATCTGTCTGGAAATATAAAGGCATGTGGGAGGATTTCTCCGGCACGGTCGGTTTTTGGGCGGATATGGACGATCCTTATGTAACTTATCATGACGATTTCATCGAGTCCGAATGGTGGGCGCTGAAGCAGATCTGGGACAAAGGTTTATTGTACAAAGGCTTTAAGATTGTTCCTTACTGCCCGCGCTGTGGAACTCCGCTCTCTTCTCACGAGGTGGCACAGGGATATAAGGCGGTAAAAGAGCGCTCCGCAGTAGTACGTTTCAAGGTAGTGGGGGAGGACGCATACTTCCTCGCATGGACAACTACACCGTGGACGCTTCCTTCCAATGTGGCGCTCTGCGTGAATCCGAACGAGACTTACGTTAAAGTTAAAGCAGTGGACGGCTGTACTTATTATATGGCACAGGCACTGCTCGACAATGTATTAGGGAAACTGACTGAGGATGACAAGCCTGCCTACGAAGTTTTGGAGACTTATGTAGGAACCGACTTGGAATACAAAGAGTATGAGCCTCTGTTTGCCTGTGCAGGTGAGTCGGCGGCAAAACAGAAGAAGAAAGCGCATTTTGTGACTTGTGATAACTACGTTACCATGACAGATGGTACAGGTATCGTTCATATTGCACCTGCTTTCGGTGAGGACGACGCACAGGTAGGGCGCAGGTATGATCTGCCCTTCGTACAGTTTGTGGACGGCAAGGGTGAGATGACGCAGGAGACGCCCTATGCAGGCTTGTTTGTGAAGAAAGCTGATCCTGAAATTTTAAAAGATTTAGATAAAGAAGGAAAATTATTTGACGCGCCGAAGTTCGAGCATGATTATCCGTTCTGCTGGCGATGCGACACGCCGCTTATTTATTATGCCCGTGAGTCATGGTTTATCAAGATGACGGCTGTAAGAGATGATCTGGTGCGCAATAATAAGACGGTCAACTGGATTCCGGAGTCCATTGGTGAGGGACGTTTCGGCAACTGGCTTGAAAATATTCAGGACTGGGGCATCTCACGTAACCGTTACTGGGGCACGCCGTTAAATGTATGGGAGTGCGAGGACTGCGGGCACATGGAGTCTATTGGTTCCCGCGAGGAACTGGAGAAGCTTTCCGGCAATCCGGCTGCACAGACAGTAGAGTTACACAGACCTTATATTGATGAGATCACCATTACCTGTCCGGACTGCGGCAAGACCATGAAACGTGTGCCGGAAGTGATCGACTGCTGGTTTGATTCCGGCGCAATGCCTTTTGCACAGCATCATTATCCTTTTGAAAATAAAGAGTTATTTGAAAAGCAGTTCCCGGCGCAGTTTATTTCCGAAGCAGTAGACCAGACCCGTGGATGGTTCTACTCTCTGATGGCGGAGTCCACACTGTTGTTCAACTGTGCGCCTTTTGAAAACGTTATTGTTCTGGGGCATGTGCAGGATGAGAACGGACAGAAGATGAGTAAGTCTAAGGGCAATGCGGTAGATCCTTTTGAAGCGCTGGAAACTTACGGAGCAGATGCAATCCGCTGGTATTTCTATATCAATTCTGCGCCGTGGCTTCCGAACCGTTTCCATGGCAAGGCAGTGCAGGAGGGACAGCGTAAGTTCTTAGGTACATTGTGGAATACTTATGCATTTTTCGTGCTGTATGCGAACATTGATGATTTCGATGCGACCAAATACAGCTTAGAGTATGATAAACTTCCGGTTATGGATAAGTGGCTGTTATCCAAACTCAATACGGTTATTAAAGAGGTGGACGTTAATCTGGACAATTACAGGATTCCGGAGGCAGCCCGCGTGCTGGATGAGTTTGTGGATGAGATGAGTAACTGGTATGTAAGAAGAAGCCGTGAGCGCTTCTGGGCAAAGGGCATGGAGCAGGATAAGATCAATGCTTACATGACGTTATACACGGCACTCGTTACAATCAGCAAGTGTGCGGCACCGATGATTCCTTTTATGACAGAAGAGATTTATCTGAATCTTGTGAAGAGTATTGATGTGAATGCGCCGGAAAGTATTCATCTGTGCGATTTCCCTGTCGCAGATGAGAAGATGATTGACAAGCAGCTTGAGGCAGATATGGAGGAAGTGCTTAAGATCGTTGTCATGGGGCGCGCAGCGCGTAATACGGCAAATATCAAGAACCGTCAGCCTATCGGTACGATGTTTGTCAAGGCGGAGCATACGCTCGGTGAATTTTATCAGGACATCATCAGGGATGAGTTGAATGTGAAGAAGACTGAGTTTAGCGATGATGTATCTGCTTTTACAAGCTACAGCTTCAAACCGCAGCTTAAGACGGTAGGACCGAAATACGGTAAACAGCTTGGCGGCATCAAAGAGTACCTGTCTTCGGTGGATGGTACGAAAGCGATGGAAGAGCTCAAGGCGCAGGGGGCATTGAAATTTGATGTGAGCGGTGCAGAAATCGTACTGGCTGAAGAGGATCTGCTCATCGAGACAGCGCAGAAGGATGGTTATGTTTCCGAGGCAGATAATAATGTTACCGTAGTGCTTGACACGAATCTGTCAGCGGAACTGATTGAAGAGGGCTTTGTCTATGAAGTGATCAGTAAGATTCAGACCATGCGTAAGGATGCCGGTTTTGAGGTGATGGACCATATTAAAGTGGCTGTCTGCGGTAATGATAAAGTGGCGGATATTGTGCAGAAA
>CAMXBD010000222.1 GCA_947179245.1 uncultured Lachnospiraceae bacterium
GAGCATGAAGGAGGACATACAGGCTCTGAAGGAAGACATGCAAAGTGTGAAAGATGAAATGCAGAGCATGAAGGAGGACATACAGGCTCTGAAGGAAGACATACAGAGCATGAAAGATGAAATACAGAGCATAAAAGACGAAATACAGAGCATAAAAGGCGAAATGCAGAGCATGAAGGAGGACATACAGGCGCTGCAAGATGACATGCAGACGGTGAATCAGAAGATTGCAGGCATTCATTTGATTCTTGAGAATGACATTCGTGTTAGCATTCAGCGTGTCGCTGAGGGACATCTCGATTTATCCAGAAATCTTCATGATGCTATGAAACCCAGCAAAGAAGTTGAGATATTATCAATTAAGGTGCGCAAACTGGAATCCGACATGAAAATGGTAAAAACACAGATAGGTTGCGTATAGACTGGATAATACACGAGATTGTATTGTTGTATACAATATCTCTTGACAAGGTCGTTAAAAATCCATATACTATAGGATAGCATCAAAGACGGTGTAACTGATCAATATTACACCGTCTTTTGTGTTAATAAGGCATTAGCCACAGAAAAGGAGAGGATATTATGAAAAAATTATTAGCAGCAGCTCTCATCGGATGCATGGCTCTTAGCATGACAGCATGTGGTTCTGATAATGGAGCGGCACAGACAAATGAGAGTGCCGGCGAGGCAGATGCAGCAGCAACCGGGGACAATGCAGCCGATACGGCAGATACTGCTTCAGCAAGCGATAAGGTATGGGTGGTCGCTACAGATACCGTATTCCGTCCCTTTGAGTTTACCAATGAGAACGGTGAATTCGTGGGAATCGATGTGGATATTCTTGCAGCGATTGCAGAGGATCAGGGATTCCAGTATGAACTGAAGAGCCTTGGATGGGATGCGGCAGTGGCAGCAGTACAGTCCGGTCAGGCAGATGCAATCATTGCTGGTGCAACTATTAAACAGGAGCGTATTGATTCTGGTTGGATTTTCTCTGACGGATATTATAATGCAACACAGACATTTGTGCTTGCAGAGGGCAGTGATATCAAAGGCTTTGAGGATCTGGAAGGTAAGAACGTAGCGGTTAAGAACGGGACAGCAGGTATGGATTTTGCAAACAGTTTAAAAGATGAGTATGGTTTCACTACATCTGTATTTGAGGATTCACCGACTATGTATCAGGATGTTATTCTGGGTAACTCTGTGGCATGTGTAGAAGATACGCCGATCATGGCTGATTCCATTAAAATCGGAAACCTTGCACTCACGATTCCGGAAGGAATGGAAAGTGAAGGCGCTCCTTACGGATTCGCTATCATGAATGAGGGCAATCAGGAGCTTCTTGATATGTTTAATGCAGGTCTTGCTAATATTAAGGCAAACGGCAAGTATGATGAGATTCTTAATAAGTATTTAGGAAACTAGTTTTGTATACTTTCCGGGCGGCTGGTCAGGCTGCCCGGAACATAGAATATGATTGGAGATATTTGCTCTATGGTGATGATAATTCAGACATACGGTACGATGCTGATCAAAGCACTGGGACAGACAGTAATGCTTACACTTCTTTCGTTAGTGTTTGCTATGGTGATTGGCATGATTTTTGGACTGATGAATGTGGGACATAACAGAGTGCTTAATTTTATTGGTACTGTCTATGTTGACGCGGTGCGCGGAGTGCCGCTTCTTGTATTGGCATACTTTATCTATTTCGGTATACCGCAAGGTATTCAGCAGATGGGATTTACGGGTTTCAAAATGGGACCGCTGGTAGCAGGTACGATCACTTTGTCGCTGAATTGTGGCGCTTATATGGCTGAAATTATCAGAGCAGGTATACAGAGTGTGGACAGGGGACAGATGGAGGCAGGCAGAAGCTTGGGATTATCTTACGGTGCAGGTATGGCGCTAATTGTTGTGCCGCAGGCGATCCGCACAATGATTCCTTCTATTATTAATCAGTTTATTATTACATTGAAAGATACCTCTATTCTATCTGTTATTGCAATTCCAGAGTTGACCAATGTAGGTAAGACAATCATGGGTAATACGATGAAGTGTTTACAGACATGGGCAATTGTTGGTGTTCTATATATGGTCGTGATCATTACGCTTAGTAAGATATCCAAGAAGATTGAGAGGAGGATCAACCGTGGCAGATAGTAAGAATTATGACAGCAGCATTTCCGGAAAGAATAAAATCTCCGTTAAAAATCTGAAAAAGAATTTCGGTTCACTGGAAGTATTAAGAGACATAAATATGGAAGTTAGTGAGGGGGAAGTCGTAGTGCTGATCGGGCCTTCCGGCAGCGGTAAATCCACGTTCCTTAGATGCCTTAATCAATTGGAAAAAGTGACTTCCGGTCAGATTATCGTAGATGGTCATGATGTGACCGACAAACATACGGATATTAACAAAGTGCGTGAGAATATCGGTATGGTTTTCCAGCATTTTAATTTGTTTAACCATTTGACTGTATTAAAAAATATGACGCTTGCACCGGTACACTTAAAGACGCTGTCCAAGTCCGAGGCAAAGGAGAAAGCATTGAAATTGTTAGAACGTGTAGGGCTTGCCGATAAGGCGGAGGCATATCCGAGTCAGTTGTCCGGTGGGCAGAAGCAGCGTGTAGCGATTGCCAGAGCGCTTGAGATGAATCCGGATATCATGCTTTTTGATGAACCGACCAGTGCACTTGATCCGGAGATGGTTGGTGAAGTCTTGGCTGTTATGAAAGAGCTTGCCAGAGAGGGCATGACCATGGTTGTTGTAACTCACGAGATCGGTTTTGCGCGCGAGGTAGCAAGCCGCGTAGTCTTCATGGAAGGCGGCTATATTGTGGAAGAAGGTACACCCGAGGAAGTGCTTGATCATCCTAAGGAAGCAAGAACGATAGATTTTCTCAGTAAAGTGCTGTAGATGAAAATTTTTTAAAGAAAAATGTAAAAAGTACTTGCATTCTTAACAAAAATATAATAGAATAAGCAAGTGTCAAACAGATGGCTCGTTGGTCAAGCGGTTAAGACGCCGCCCTCTCACGGCGGAAACAGGGGTTCGATTCCCCTACGAGCTGTTGACTGT
>CAMXBD010000223.1 GCA_947179245.1 uncultured Lachnospiraceae bacterium
CTATTATGGGATATCATATGCCGCTTATAGACAGTATAGCCTATTTTTTTATAAATTTATATAGAAATTTACAGAAAATTCGACAAAATATGCTTAGTTGTCGTATATTATAAAACCACCGTAAAACAGCTTCCACCGCCTTCGGCATCACTTACGGCGATACTGCCGCCATGGGCTTTTACAATCTCATAGGCAATCGACAGTCCGAGCCCGAAGTGGTCTTTCGTGCTGCGGGATTTTTCTGCCCGGTAAAAGCGGTCGAAGATTTTCTTTTTGTCCTCGTCAGAAATGCCAATACCGTTGTCTGTAACGGTGATATGGAACTTATCACGGTGTACAGCAAGGGATAGCGTGATTCTACCATGCTCCGGTGTATAGCTTATGGCATTGTGCAATAGAATCGAGATAACCTGACTGACACGTTCCGGATCTGCATTACATGGCGGAAGGGCATCATCTGGAAGCTCCATGGACAGGGAGATAGATTTTTCCTGTGTGAGCGGAACAAAGGCTTCATATGAGTTCATAAGAAGTGTGTCCAGTTCCGTCGGTTTTGTCCGAATCGGGAAACGGTGATCATCCGATTGGGAGAGAGTGAGCATGTCGCTTACAAGCGAAGATACGCGCATACCTTCCACGGAAATCGTTTTCAGGAACTTCTCACGTCTCTCCGGCGGCGCCGTTCTACAGCATTCGGCCGCAGACAGAATGACGGACAGGGGCGTGCGTAGTTCATGGGAAGCGGAAGCGATAAACTGTGCCTGTTTCCTTTGATTTTCCGCAATCGGTTTTAACAGCCATCCGGTAAAAAACCATGAAAAGATTCCAAGAAGCGTAACTGCCGCAAGGTCAATCAATAAAAAGCGCAGACGCTGTTCGTGTATCTGGTTTTCAAGATTCAGCATGGAAGACAGAACGACGATCTCAAGCGCAGACTCATCCGTTCCCATGCAGATTCTGCCTGCAAAGTATCCGATATTGGTAGATGGTGAAACAAATTCATATTCAGCGTGAGTCAGATTGCTAAAGGCGGTAGTCTGTGAGCTCGTCCGGATAGACGTTTCTGTGTGAGACTGACTTTGAAAGGCATCTCGGCTTTCCTGCAACAGCAGGCTGCGCAGTGCATTTTCTTCCGGATCATTTAGCTGGTTAAAAAGGAAAGGCGTGCCGTTGTCCAGAACAAAGAAAAGATAGTTGCCCTGCGCTTCCATTTTGGACAGCCATTCCATAGAAATAACGGTCTGCTGTTCCAGATTGGTAGAGATGGTATTGATATCATTTCTGAAAGCCTGAAACTGATTTCTGCGCAGTCCGGTCTCTGACACGTACAGATAACAGAGGGACATGATGATCATGATAACAGCGGTGATTCCCGTGCATAGAAAAGTCAGGCGCAGATGTACTTTTTGAAACATTGTGTTCTTTTCTCCTTTTATTCTATAGGAAACTACAACAGCAAAAATCATGTCTTTTGCATACTGTACCCTATGCCGCGGATGGTCTTGATTTGCAATGAACTGCCGATGATTTTAAGTCTTCTGCGCAGAAAATGGATATAGTTGTCCAGATTGCCCTCTTCTACATCACTGTCGGGACCCCAGACTTTTAAAAGAATTGTGCTTCGCTGTAACGTATTTCCTATGGAGTGTACGAATATTTCCATAAGTTCAGCCTCTTTCTTGGAGAGTGTGCAGTTTCCTTTGGGTCCTGTGAGAATGCACTCGGATTTTTGCCATGTGATGTCGGCGACAGAAAAGGCATCGTTGACCGTGAGGGTGTGAGGTCTTCTTGTCACGCATCGTATTCTGGCGAGCAGTTCCTCAAAAGCAAAAGGTTTTACAAGATAGTCGTCGGCACCCAGATCAAGCCCGGTTACTTTGTCGGAAAGTGTTCCGAGGGCGGTGATAAGGATAATGGGCGTGGTGATGCCTTTTTGCCTGAGCATGGTCAGAACATCGGTTCCTTCCATATAGGGGAGCATTCTGTCCAACAGGATTACGTCATAAATATTCTGTTCTCCGTAGAAGAGGGCTTCTTCGCCGTCAAAGCAGGAATCTACAGTGAAATGTTCTGTTTCTAACTGATAAGCCAATGTATCATTCAGATGTTGGTCGTCTTCTGCGAGTAAGATTCTCATGGGTTAACCTTCCTTTAATAATATCTATGTATTTATTTTAGCATAGGAATCTATATTTAATCTCTAATTTTGGAAATAACTATGCAAGATAAATCAAATGTGTGTTGTAATTCTATTAATCTAGTAGTTTTTTGAATTGATGATGTTGATTATGTACTAATTATTGAAGAAAGGGAGTGTATCTATTAAAACAATTTTGTTTTCAGGAACTCATGGCGTTGGAAAGGGCTTCTTTTTAGGTAGGGTTAAAGAAAATCTGCGGCATTACAATGTATATTCGGCTAGTGCATTAATTGAGCAATACAAAGCTTCAACAGATGCTGGATATAAGAAAGTCAGCAATGTGAATAGTAATCAAGATGCATTGATTAGGGCGGTCAAGAAAGTAAAAAACGATAGTGAAAAAGATTTTATTCTTGATGGACACCTGTGTGTGTTTAACGGGGAAGGAAAAGTAGAGCGTATTCCAGAATACTTTTTTGATGAAGCGCAGATAACGGGAATTGTTTTGTTGCAAGATGATCCAAAAGTAATTTGTGATAGAATAAATCAAAGAGATACATATAAAATGGGCATACAGGATATAGAGCTCATGCAGGTTGAAGAACAAAAATATGCGAAGGAGTTGGAAATAAAGCTTCAAATAAGGTATGCAATAATAACGCATGAATGTACAGGAAAACAATTTGAAAAGATATTAGGGGAGATTGGAGGAAAATACTGTGAATAATATTGCGCATAAATTATTTGAAGAAATAGATTTGCACGATTCTTTCTTTCAGTCATTAAGAGATGATTATCCGGGATTTGATGATTGGTTTAGAAAAAAGAGTAAGCAAGATGCATTTGTACAATAC
>CAMXBD010000224.1 GCA_947179245.1 uncultured Lachnospiraceae bacterium
ACTATGAACTTCATGGAAAGATTACATACTATGATAAATGATAATAAGAAGCTGACGGAAAATGGAGCGGCAGGTTATGCGACTACGGGCAAGGCATTGGTGGATTTGAACTTTGCAGTGGCATCTTTAAGAAGTATGACAGAGGCGCAGATTATTAAGAAATTTGTTCCGGCATTTTATGAGGACAGGATGCTTGCGATGAAGTGGCTCTTTTTCCTAAGGGATGTAAGAGGCGGTCTGGGAGAGCGGAGAACATTCCGCATTATTATCCGGTATCTGGCAGAAAACGCACCGGAGATGATAAGCGGGCTGATTGACATTATGGCGGAATACGGACGATACGACGATTTGTTGTGCCTTCTTGACACGCCACTTGAAAATGAGGTGTCAGCGGTATTGCAAGTGCAGTTGGAGCAGGATATTACAAATATGAAGGAATCCGGACAAATTTCGCTCTGTGCTAAGTGGATGCCGGGTAACAATACATCTTCGCAGGAATCACGCAGAGATGCCGCAAAGTTACAGCATTTCATGGGAATGACAGCCAAGGAGTACAGACAGATGTTATCTTCCCTGCGGGCGTACTTAGATGTGACGGAAGTGTATATGAGCACTGGCCGTTGGAATGAAATCGATTATACGAGGGTCGCGTCCAAGGCAAATATTGTTTACCGGAATGCTTTTATGCTTCATGATCAGGCGCGCCGGAAGGATTACCTGAAGGAAGTGCAGGAAAATCATGCGGTAATACATGCGGGTGTGCTGATGCCTCATGAGATTGTGGCACAGTATATGGTGCGTACCGGATGGAGAATGCAGACCGGAGCGGAGGATGTGACACTGGAGGAATTGTGGAAGAATCTTCCGAAAATGGCATCGGATGCCGGGAATGTGCTCTGTGTGGTGGATGGCTCCGGCAGTATGTTATGTCCGGTAGGTGACGGAAATGTTACGGCACTGCATGTTTCCAACGCATTTGGTATTTACTTTGCGGAGCAGATGAGCGGTGCATACCATAACAAGTTTATTACCTTTTCAGCCAGCCCGAAGTATGTGGATCTGTCGGTCTGCGGAACCCTTCGGGAAAAGCTGGAGCTGGCGTTTGCAAACAGTGATTGTACTAATACGAATATCGAGGCGACTTTTGAATTGATCTTGCAGACAGCGGTGAGAAATCACTTAAAGCAGCAGGAACTTCCGGGTACGATACTTGTAATCTCGGATATGGAATTTGATATGGCGGTAAACAGCTATAACACGGAGACGCTTTTTGATACGATAGGAAGACGATTTGCGGCATATGGCTACAAGATGCCGAAGCTGGTATTCTGGAATGTGAACAGCAGAACGAATGTGATTCCAGTTCGTGAAAATGAACTTGGCGTGGCATTGGTCAGCGGTTTTTCAGTCAACATCTGCAATATGGTTCTCTCTAACGAGTTGGATCCGTTTGCATGTTTGAAGAAGGTACTCGATAGTGAAAGATATAGAAAGGTGGAGGAGAGATTATGTTCGTAATATATAATGATAAAACAAGATTTCCTATAAAGGCGTGGCTGTCAGGAATTGAGCGGATTGAGGAGAGCTGTATAGCGCAGGCATACAACCTGTCAAATCTTCCTTTTCTGCATAAATGGGTGTGCCTTATGCCGGACACCCATACGGGAAAAGGAATGCCCATTGGCGGCGTCATTGCCGCAAAAGATGTGATTATCCCCAATGCAGTGGGCGTGGATATCGGCTGCGGAATGGTATTTGTGGCAACGGATATCAAGTATGAGGAGATCAGAGAAGTTATGGTGGGAACGGCGTCAATCATGCAGACAATGATAGGAAATATTATGCGTACTGTTCCCGTGGGATTTGAGAAACATAAACAGAAGCAGGATTCGGCGGTGCTTGATCTGGCGCTTCAAAATATGGATAAATATGAGACAGATTCCGAGTTAGTCCATCTGATTGAGGAAGGTTATTTTCAGGTGGGAACGCTTGGAGGCGGCAATCATTTTATCGAGCTTCAGGAGGATGAGGAGGGGTATCTTTGCATCATGATTCATTCTGGAAGCCGCCATCTGGGGAAGGCAATCTGTGACTATTTTCATAATAAGGCGCGTGAACTGAACAGCACGTGGTACAGCCAAGTGCCGGATGAGTACAGACTTGCGTTTCTTCCGGTGCATACTAAGGAAGGGCAGCAATATATCAACTGGATGCATCTTGCACTGGATTATGCTTATGAGAATAGAGAGCGCATGATGGAGCAGGTGTGCAGTATTGTAAAAGAGCATATCGAAAGATATGCGGGGCGGACGGTTACTTTTACAGACCAGATCAACTGTCACCACAATTATGCGGCGTTGGAGAATCATTACGATGCGAATGTCTGGGTACACCGTAAGGGTGCGACGAGGGTAAGACAGGGAGAGCGTGCCGTCATACCGGGCGCCATGGGTTCTTACAGCTATGTGGTAGAGGGAAAAGGAAACCCGGAGTCTTTCCATACCTCATCACACGGAGCAGGCAGGGCTTACTCCAGAACCGGAGCAATGAATGCATTTACGACCGAGCAGGTAATCGTGGACTTAAAGGAGCAGGGCGTTGTTCTCGGCAAGCGGAAAAAGAATGACGTGGCAGAGGAGTGCAGGTTTGCGTATAAAGATATCGATGAGGTCATGGCGCAGCAGATGGATATCGTAACACCGGTCAGAAAGCTTAAGACTGTGGGTGTTGTGAAAGGATAGAAAAGGCAGAATGGCATATTGCAAACCGATTATGCATATGCTATAATGCCAGTAGGCAAAACGATAGAATAGTTTCCATGTGAGACTAAAATGAAGAACCCCCGACCGCAGATCGAGGGTTCTTCTATTCCCTATTTTGGTGTGGCGGGCTTATATCCACAGGCTAGTTACCGATTATTCGCTGCTGTCTAACCATTTGATGATGTAGTGGCAAACCACGCCAGCCGTAACAGCAACTATATAAG
>CAMXBD010000225.1 GCA_947179245.1 uncultured Lachnospiraceae bacterium
ATGTTCATATTGTACAATAGCCCCCCCCAAACGTCAATACCCTTTTTGAAACATTTTATATAATTTTAGACTGTTTTAGATTTTCCTAAATATTTTAGGTCGTCATAAAATATTCGCGGTTTTCCATTTATCATATGGACAACTGTTCTTACGCATAACGGCACGAAGCTCCACATAACATCCGCACGCCCTGCACATACCATCTATCAGAAGATCACACTCTTTACACAGAGAAAGCCGCTCTTCATAAAGCGGCTTCTCAACTTTTAACTCTTCATCCAGATTTGCTATATAGGTATGCAGATTATCAAAATATGCGTTCTGATCCATATCCCTCGTCAGACATTTGCGGCAGATGCGTTTTGTCTCCACATCCATACTCTGTATCCTCTCGCTTTCCGTCATATTTCCATACCATTATCATTACACTTACCGAATCATCCTATTTGATGCGGAAACTGATCACACTGCATGCCGGGGCTTTGAAACAGATTCTGCCGTCATTGATCTCATAATCGGTAAATTGCTCCTCTTTGACATTCTCCGGCTCTTCAAAGGTATTATGGGCGTGCATTTCTTGTTTCAGGATTGCTGCTGTAACCTGAGAAGGCTGTAAATCTGCAAATGCAATATCTACAGGTACTTCTTCCGTCACCGACAGATTGCTCAAAGTTACGTTGACATATCCTTCTGCATCTACCGATACCGACTCACTTAAGAGCGGCACCTGATACTCTTCTTCCACGCCGATCGTCTTATTACCTTCAATATAGCTGTCCACCAGCTCTGCATCCTGATGATGCTTGTACATATGGAATACATGGTAAGTCGGTGTAAGGATCATCTTAGGTCCTTCCGTCAGGATCACTGACTGCAGCACGTTGACCATCTGTGCGATACAAGCCATCTTCACGCGGTCACAATGTTTGTTGAAAATGTTCAGAGTCAATCCGGCAACAAGTGCATCTCTCATCGTATTCTGCTGATACAGAAATCCCGGATTGGTTCCCGGCTCTACGGTAAACCAACATCCCCACTCGTCCACGACCATACCAATCTTCTTATCCGGATCATACTGATCCATGATCGCTCCGTGACGATCGATCAGCTCTTCCATGTACGCCGCCTTAGCCATCGTCTTATACCATACTTTATCGTCAAAATCCGTAGCGCTTCCCTTAATCTTCCAGCCTTCGGGATGAACATAATAATGCAGGGAAAGACCGTCCATGAGTCCCTTCGTTCCCTGTCCTTCATCCGGCTGCGGCGGTGCAAAACAGGTTTTTAATACGCCCTCTGTCCAGAAATAGTCAGCCACATTCGGTCCGCCGCAAATCTTCTTGATTGGCGCGGTATGATCGTAATGTCTCACATAAGTCTGGTATCTTCTGTACAGATTGCCGTAATACTCCGGCGTCATATTGCCGCCGCATCCCCAGTTTTCATTGCCCACACCGAAATAGTCGATCTTCCAAGGTTTCTCGTGACCGTTCTTCTTACGCAGGTCTGCCATGGGCGATACTCCGTTAAAAGTAATATACTCTACCCATTCGCTCATCTCCTGCACGGTACCGCTTCCCACATTACCGTTAACATATGTCTTACACCCTAACTGCTCACACAATTCAAAGAATTCGTGTGTACCGAAGCTGTTATCTTCCACTACGCCGCCCCAGTGGGTGTTAATCATTTTCTTCCTGTTTTCCTTCGGCCCGATACCATCCATCCAATGATACTCGTCCGCGAAACATCCGCCCGGCCAGCGCAGTACAGGAATCTTCATCTCCTTTAAGGCATCCACCACATCCTTACGCATACCGTTCACATTGGGAATGTCAGAATCCTCTCCCACATAAAGTCCTTCATAGATACATCTGCCTAAATGCTCGGAAAAGTGTCCGTAAATTTCTGCATTGATGTGTCCCTTTTTGTTTTTTTCATTAATATACAGTTTCGCCATATTTATCCCTACTCTTTCTTTAAATTATGGTTATTCCCCTTACTTATCAGATTAGAAATGGAAATCCGGTTTTCCGTCCTTCCAGCCGAACTTCATCAGCATTGCATGACGGTTCGGATTATAAAGCGGATCACCCACGATCTCCGTCTCTGTCCTTGCATGGTAAACCAGAATATCATTTCCCTCTTCATCTACTGTAAAACTGTTATGACCCGGTCCGTAAGTTCCTACGGAAGCGTCGGATGCCAGTACAGGATATCTCTCCTTATGCCATGACAAAGGATCTAACAGATCAGCATCCTCATCCGCCGTAAGCATTCCCATGCAATATGCCACACCCGTCTCAGAAGCGGAATATGTCATGAAAATCTTACCGTTTCGCTTAAGGATTGCGGGGCCTTCATTCACCCAGAAGCCCACACGCTCCCAATCATAGTCCGGTGTTGTCAGAAGAACCTGCACTGTTTTTAACTGGTAAGGCGTTTCCATCTCACCGATATACAGATTGGAAATCTGTTTACCAACACCGACTTTTTCTGCCCAGATATAATACCATTTTCCTTTATTCTCAAACACGGTAGCATCCAGCGAGAATCCTTCAAATGAAAATTCATCCTCCGGCGCCCTTCCCATCTTACCCTTTTCTACCCATGTGCCGGTCATCGGGTCTTCATCCTTACACTCTAACACATAAGGTCTGATTGCCCATACATCGTCTTTATCGCCGCCGGCATAATAAATGTACCATGCACCGTTTATATAATGTAATTCCGGCGCCCAGATATGACAGCTCATAATACCGGATTCGTGCTTGTGCCATACTTCAACCTCTTCGGCATCGGCGAGTCCGGCAAGCGTATCCGACTTACGGAGCACAATACCGTCATAAGCAGGCACCGATGCGGTAAAATAATAGCTTCCATCCGTATGTTTATATACATATGGATCTGCTCTTTGCATTATCCATGGCTTATTATAAAGTATTTCTTTTGCTTCCCTCATACTGTTCACACT
>CAMXBD010000226.1 GCA_947179245.1 uncultured Lachnospiraceae bacterium
CCTTGACACCCACCCACCACCGATATATAATAAAACTCCGCCTCTTTGAAACGGCAGGCGGAACTTGTAAAGTGAATAAGGTATTCTCCGGCTGTCACCGGAGAAGCAAGACCTACTTGGCAAGATATTTTTATCTGCGAAGGCAGAAATATTACTACCAGGAGGAAGCAAAATGATTACGATGGAGCATGTATGTAAATCGTACAGAGTAGCAAAAAGAAACGCGGGCATGAAAGAAGCCTGCAAAGCGCTGTTTCGGCGGGAGACTGAAGTCATTCGGGCATTGTCGGATGTCAGCTTTACCATTCAGGATGGAGAGATGGTGGGGTATATCGGTCCCAATGGAGCAGGGAAAAGTTCTACGATCAAAATTCTAAGTGGAATCTTAACGCCTGAGAGCGGAAATTGTCTTGTGGACGGACGTATACCATGGAAAAACCGCACGGAACATGTGCGGCAGATTGGAGTGGTGTTCGGTCAACGCTCACAGTTGTGGTGGGATGTTCCCGTGATTGATTCCTTTGAACTTTTGAAGGATATCTATACTATACCCTCATATGAATATCAGAATAATCTGGAGGAGTTGACGGAGTTGCTGCATTTGCAGGAGATTCTTAAAATGCCGACGAGACAATTATCTCTCGGACAGCGAATGCGCTGCGAAATTGCCGCATCTTTATTACACTCTCCCAAAATATTGTTTCTCGATGAACCCACGATTGGTCTGGATGCGGTGTCTAAACTGGCAGTGCGGGAATTTATCATGCAGTTAAATCAGAAACATAAGACTACCGTTATTTTGACGACTCACGATATGCAGGATATAGAAGCGTTGACAAAACGTATTATTCTGATCGGCAGAGGACGTGTGCTTATGGATGGGACGCTGGAGGATATGCGCAGGGTGGCAGTAGAGCATGGACAGGAAATAGAAGAACGGCATGGATATGCGGATCGAGGGTTACGGACGGCAGAAAGGGTCAGCTATAGGGCGGAAGAGGCTGTATACGAAGAAGCAACGAAACAGAATGCCGACAGTCTGGAACGCATTGTTGCCAGCCTTTATCAGAAGCTGGACATTCTGTAGGAGGTGGTATGGTGAAAAAATATAAGACTTATTTTTCCTTCTTCCGTATCCGCTTCAATATGGGATTGCAGTATCGTATGGCGGCAGTCAGCGGTGCGGTGACACAGCTTTTGTGGGGGCTTATGGAATGTCTGGCATTCATGGCTTTTCAGGAATCCGATCCGGAGGCTTACCCCATGGCGCTTTCTGCAACGGTTTCTTACATATGGCTTCGAGAGGCGTTCTTTTCTGCATTTGTGACATGGAATGCGGATGGAGATATTTTCGACAGTATTGTAAATGGCGGAATCGCATACGAATTATGCCGTCCGGTTTCCATTTATCATATGTGGTTTTCCAAAACAACCGCAGCGAGGGTCGCTGGCGCCGGACTACGCTGTGTACCTCTGCTGGCGGTAGCGTTTGTTTTGCCGGAACCCTTTCGGCTGAAGTTTCCAGCAAGTCCGATGCATTTTATTTTGTTTATTATAACACTGCTTCTGGGACTTGGTGTGACAGTGGCATTTTGCATGTTTACCAATATTCTGGCGTTCTTTACGATATCGCCGCAAGGATTGAGGATGCTTTTTACTTCGATGGTTGATTTTCTATCCGGCGCAATCATTCCTCTGCCGTTTATGCCGGAGGGAGTGAGAGGATTTGTAGAACTGCTCCCTTTTGCGGGAATGTTTAATGTGCCGCTTTTAATCTACAGCGGAGAGCTGGCGGGGACGGAGATGCTTCGGGGTATTGGTATGCAATGTTTCTGGCTGGTTACGCTTATTGTGCTGGGAAGGCTATTGTGCAAAGCTGCCGAACGGAAGGTTGTTGTGCAGGGAGGATGAGAAAAGATGTACGGGAAAATAAGGAAAAGCACAAAATTATATTTTCACTATTTGTCTGTTGCACTGCGCAGTACAATGCAGTATAAAATGTCCTTTTTTCTGATGGTTATCGGGCGCTTTCTTCTGTCTTTTAACGGGATATTAGGCGTGTATTTCATGCTTTCGCGATTTGGGCATGTAAAGGGATATACCTTCGGGGAAGTGTTGCTCTGCTTTTCTATTATACAGATGGATTTTGCGCTGGCAGAATGCATCGGCAGTGGGTTTGCGGCGTTTGCAAATACTGTACGGCAGGGAGAATTTGACAGAATATTGTTAAGACCGCGAAGTGCGGTTTTACAGGTTTTGGGGAGCCAATTTCGGATAGACAGGATTGGGTTGATTCTTCAGGCGGTTGTCATGTTTGTATACGGTGTGAGTGTCAGCCCGGTTGAATGGACGTTTGGCAGGAGTCTGACAGTCGTTCTCATGCTGTTTGGCGGGACAACGCTTTTCGCCAGTTTCTTTTTACTGCGGGCGGCATTTACTTTTTTTACATTGGATGGGCTTGAACTGGTTAATATTTTAACATATGGGGCACAAGAGCATGGAAAGTATCCCGTTGATATCTACGGAAAGAAAATGCTGAGATTCTGCACGTATGTTATTCCGTACACGCTGGTGCAGTATTACCCTTTACAATACTTGTTAGGGCGTACCAATCAGTGGTATTATGGAATATATCCATTAGGGGCAGTCGGTTTTCTGCTGATCTGTTATGCGGCGTGGCGGTTCGGGATGCGGCATTATCAGTCGGCGGGGTCGTGATGAAAGTTACCTGTTATGAGCGAGGAAGATCAGCTAAAGCTTCTTGCGACAAACGGGATGCTTGTAAAGCGTCCGCTTATTATAAATGATAATAAGGTACTTGTGGGATTTAAGGAACCAGAGTGGGAACAGAAGCTTTTATAAAAAGAAAATAAGAGGTTCGCATTGAGAAAATTATCCATTAAAAAGACGATATTACTTTTTACTTTAATATGTACATGCACGGGATGTAAT
>CAMXBD010000227.1 GCA_947179245.1 uncultured Lachnospiraceae bacterium
GTATGCGTCTGATGAAGTTGCGTCATATGTGGAACAGGTGAGAAAAGGAACAGAAGGATAAAAGAGAGAATATTGTAATGACAGATGAAATGATAGATATGAATACAAAAGAAGAGATACAGGAGGAATGCAAAGCTAACAGCAATAGAAGCGAAGGCATTCCCGATGATATACCGGAAGCTGTCTGGAATACTTATGTCAATGCCTTTTTGCAGTTTCTGCCAAATGAACAGCGCAAGTTAATCAAAAGCTGTGAGAGACAGATCGGGCAGCTGGAGCGGCGTATTGCGCGCAAAAAGGGTCAGGAAAGCCATCAGATCCTTGCGGACATGAAGGAACTGCACAAGCGGGCGGCGGCAATCGGCTATACGGTGGCGAATAAGGAGACAAAACTGCGGAAAAAGTATAAGCGTACACTGCGTATGCTGATCCGGCTGGATATCACCTTTTTAAATAAAATGACCGGAGGAGTCAATCCGGAAGACGTCGTGCAGATGAAAAAAACAGTAGAACTTCTCCGCACGAAATCACTATATGAAATATATAAAGAAGAGTATATGCAGTACCTTGTGGGACAGAGGATTGAGGAGCTGATGGAGGCGGAGCCGGAGAAGCAGTATCCTGAGGCGAGGGGTATGAAGCGCCACTTCATTCTGCATATTGGTCCGACCAACAGCGGCAAGACATATCAGGCGATTCAGAGGCTTAAACAGGCTTACCATGGAATCTATCTGGGACCGCTTCGTCTGCTGGCGCTGGAAATCTATGACAGGATGATGACGGCGGGCATTCCCTGTAACATGATTACCGGAGAGGAGACGATACGCACACCGGGCAGTTTTGTACAGGCATCCACGGTGGAGATACTGGATATCAGGGAAGTCTATGACATCGCCGTGATCGATGAGGCACAGATGATGGCGGATGAGAACAGAGGAAGCTTCTGGACAAGAGCGATTCTCGGAATCCGTGCAGAAGAGATTCATGTATGCTGTTCCGGCACAGCGGAGAATCTTTTAATAAGAATGATTAAAAGGTGTGGTGATACTTATGATATCGTACATCATGAACGGAATACAAAATTAGAGTTTATTCCGAAGCGCTATGATATGAGTAAGGATGTGGAGCCGGGAGATGCGCTTATCGCTTTTTCCAAGAAAAACGTGCTGGCAATCGCGGCAACGCTGGAAGGCAGAGGAATCCATGCGAGTGTTATATATGGCAACCTGCCGCCTCAGACGAGACAGGAGCAGGTACGTCTTTTTACGGAAGGCATCAATCAGGTAGTGGTGGCAACGGATGCCATCGGTATGGGCATTAATCTGCCGATAAGAAGAATCGTGTTCATGAACAGCATGAAGTTTGACGGTACCGATAAACGCAGGCTGGAGGCTGAGGAAGTCAGACAGATTGCGGGACGCGCCGGCAGATATGGCTATTATGATATAGGATATGTTCAGTCGGCGATGGATACGGAATATATCGGAAGGAAGCTGGAAGAGCCGCTCTATCCGATTAAAAGGGCGAGAGTGGGATTTCCGGAAGTCCTGCTGGATATCGATATGGAATTAGACGAGATCATTGAGGCATGGGAGAAGACAAAGAATCTGCCTATGTATGATAAGATTTCCATGGCGGAGAGCGTCAAGAAATACCGTTATCTGAAAAACTACCGTAAAAAGTTATCTTATATGGAAGACAGGAAGTTTGTGTTGTCTCTGATTACTTGTCCGTTTGATGTCAAGGACAGGGAAGTGCTGCGGCTCTGGTTAAGGTACTGCGAGAAACCGACAGAATTTCATAACTGTCCGATGCTGCCGCAGGATTTCTCACTGGAAGGATTAGAGTCATATTATAAGCAGTTAGACCTGTATACACAGTTTTCCGGAAGGATGAACTGGGAAGTAGACAGGGAAGAGATAGCGGTCAACAGGGAGTGGGCACAGCATGAGATTGGCGAACTGCTCAAAGAAGATAAGGGGCAGTTTGAAAAGAAATGTCGTAACTGTGGGACTGTTCTTCCATGGGATTATGCTTATCCGATTTGTCAGGAATGTTATCATGCCGGAAATGAAGAGGATGACAGAGTGCTTCGCTCCATGCGCAGATATCCGCATGATCGTAATTGGAGATGAAATAATGATATATACTTATTATATAGATGTGACACAATTTGAGGATGAGACTCTTTTTCAGGAGAAACTAAATCTGCTTTCACCTTTCAGGCAGCAGAAGATCGCACTTCTCAAGCATGAAAAAGACAAGAACAGAAGTCTTGGAGCGGGAATCGCGTTGGATCATGCGCTGGAAACTTACGGACTTAAGGAGCGGAGCATTGAGTATGAGTTTGGCGAGTGGGGCAAACCTTCTTTGAAATATCAGCCGGGTATTCATTTTTCACTGTCCCATTCAGGTGATTACGCGATATGCAGTATCGGGGATAAGCCTATGGGAAACGACATAGAGCTTATCAAGCCGGGACGTCTGAAGGTTGCCGACCGATTTTTTGCAAAAGAGGAGCTGGACTGGATGTATGCGGTTCAGGATGAGGAGGAGATCACACAGCGGATGTTCCGTATCTGGACGATGAAAGAGAGTTTTTTAAAAGCTACCGGCAAAGGAATCTCCCTGCCACTTGGAGATTTTGCGGTCGTGATGGATGAGCAGAAGGATAAGATACGTGTGAAGCATACGTTTAACGCCAAGTACTATCACTTGAAAGAGTATCAGGATATCGCGGGATACCGGGTGGCTGTCTGCAGTGAGGAGAGCAGGGATGTGGCTTATAGTATGATTCCGGTGGTGTTTTGAAATTTAAGTATATATCTTAACAAAAATATCCATAC
>CAMXBD010000228.1 GCA_947179245.1 uncultured Lachnospiraceae bacterium
ACCGATATCTACACCTATTAAGTCGTCGGCTGCTTAAGTTGTGTATAAGAGACATGATCTACACAGAGGGAATCACGAAGATATCGGCCGCAGATTTTCTGTATGCGAAGCAGATGAATAAATCTGTGAAGCTGCTTGCTATGAGCAGAGATACGAAGAACGGTTTTTTTGCAATGGTAGCACCTTTTATGATCTCGAAAGAGCATCCGCTTTATTGTGTGAACGATGTGTTCAATGCCATTTATGTGCATGGAAACATGCTGGGTGATTCCATGTATTACGGACGCGGTGCGGGCAAGCTGCCCACAGCGAGTGCAGTGGTGTCTGATGTGGTGGATTGTGCGAGACATCAGGGTAAGACAGTCATGTGTTTCTGGGAAAGTGAAGATGTAAAAGTTGTTGATATCGAAAAAGATATGGGTAAATTCTTCGTCAGGGTCGATAAAGATAAGCAGGATGCGGCTATGGAAGCTTTTGGAGCATTGGCAGAGATCAATGTAGGGATTGAGAAAGAGTTTGCATTTATGACGCAGGTCATGACCGAAAAAGATTTCAATGATAAGATTGATAAAATCGGCGGATGCATTAACAGGATCCGTATACTGAGTGCATAAGTATTTTATTCTATAGGAAGTTGCGGCAGCGCAGAAAAGATAGAGGATTATGAGGAAATTATTATGAGAAAAGTAGTGAAATTCGGCGGCAGTTCACTGGCAAGTGCAGAGCAGTTTAAGAAGGTAAGAGATATTATTCTGGCGGATAAAGAGCGTAAGTTTGTAGTGCCCTCTGCACCGGGAAAACGTGATGCTGACGATACAAAAGTGACGGATATGCTGTATGCCTGCTATGATCTGGCTGAGCAGGGCAAAGATTTTAAGACTCAGATGCAGGCAATCAAGACCAGATATCAGGAGATTATCGACGGACTGGAATTAAAGCTTTCTTTAGACGATGAGTTTAAAGTAATCGAGAAAAATTTTAAGGATAAGGCGGGTTCCGATTACGCAGCGTCTCGTGGAGAATTTTTGAACGGTATTATCATGGCAAATTACCTCGGATATGAGTTCGTGGATGCCGCAGAAGTCATTCGGTTTGATGAGAACGGCGAGTTTGAGGCGGAGATTACAAACGACAGGCTGAAAGAGAGGCTGGACGGGATGGAATCAGCGGTCATTCCGGGATTTTACGGGGCATACGAAGATGGGAAGGTTAAGACTTTTTCCAGAGGAGGCTCTGACATCACGGGTTCTATCGTGGCAAGAGCGATAAAAGCCAATGTATATGAAAATTGGACGGACGTGTCTGGAGTCTTGATTGCTGATCCGCACATTATCTACAAGCCGGAAGGAATAGAGACGATTACTTACAAGGAACTGCGTGAGTTATCCTATATGGGATTCGGAGTTCTTCATGAGGATGCCATTTTCCCAGTAAGAAGAGAAGGTATTCCTATTAATATCCGCAACACCAATGCGCCGGAAGATAGCGGTACATGGATTGTGGAGAGCACCTGTCAGAAGTCGAAGTATGTGATTACGGGTATTGCAGGCAAGAAGGGTTTTTGCGCCGTAAATATTGATAAGGATATGATGAATTCTGAAATTGGATTCGGACGAAAGGTGCTTCAGGCTTTTGAAGAGAATGGCATTTCTTTCGAGCATGTACCTTCCGGTATTGATACAATGACCGTTTTTGTACATCAGGATGAGTTCATGCATAAGGAGCAGCAGGTGGTGTCCGGTATTCACAGGCTGGCGGAACCGGATCGTATCGATATCGAGGCGGATCTTGCCCTGATTGCTGTCGTTGGCCGGGGAATGAAGTCTACACGTGGTACGGCAGGAAGAATTTTCTCTGCGCTGGCGCATTCGAATGTCAATGTTAAGATGATCGATCAGGGCTCCAGTGAGCTGAATATTATTATTGGTGTTGCCAATTCAGATTTTGAGACTGCGATCAAAGCAATTTATGACATTTTTGTACGGATTCAGATTTAAGGGTTTATATTTTTATAATCAGCTGATTAATAAGACTGAGGCGTTTTGAGGTGCCTCAGTCTTTTATGTGGATATTTATTATATATTCAGTTGTTAATTAAAGGTCTTAATAACCAAGTGATTCTCCCACAAGGTATACTTTGATCCTGCCGATGTGGCCGCTTCTTCTTGTAACCACAATCTGGTTGCAGAAGCATTCAGGTGCAAGACAGTCATGGCAGGTTCCAGTCGCAGCGCAGGGGATATTTCTGTTAAGCCGTATGGCATTAGCAGGGGATGCCATATTGCGGACTCTGGCAATGCCGCTTGTGACATCTGTGACTACTTTATTCATGCCGACCACAAGAATGACATGGCTGGGTCCCTGAATCAGGCAGGCAACACGGTTACCGTTGCCATCGATATTAATCAGTTCACCATCTAATGTGATGGCATTGCTGCTCATCAGATAGTAATCCGAGAGAACAATCTGGGCGTAAAGTGCGCGGGACTCTTCGGGAGTTGTCGCGGCGGAACGGTCGATCAATTTATAATTTCCGCTATGTATGCCGTCCATCAGACCGGATTCTTTGATGCTCTCGCTACCGCCCCAACTGATTACGGAGCCGTGTGGTATAGTCTCTAAGACAGCACGGGTACACTCGGCAGCAGTCTCAAAGTAAAAGCCTTCCATATTTCTTTTTTCAAGATTTTTGATAATTGCTTCTGCCTGTTTTGCTAAGGCAGTTGATTTGTGTGACATAATGCTCCTCCATTTCATGTTATGCAATATAAT
>CAMXBD010000229.1 GCA_947179245.1 uncultured Lachnospiraceae bacterium
ATGGCTTAGTTATACTTAGATTGTGTTCTTTACAATCTTAGTGTAACTCCATGTCTTATTATATAGGATATATTTCCTCGACGCAACACAGGGATAACCCTGTAAAATATTTTTTCAGAAGTCCTCCATAATTTAAAAAACTGTTTCAAACTCTGTACTTCTCATAATACGCATAATCCTGCACCCTGCAATTCACCCGCATGCGCACTCCATCTTCCAGATACTCTGTCTCATACACTACTCCATTCTCATTAAGATAAGACACCGCTCTGCCGTCTGTGTACGGAACCAGCATTATACATTCCTTATAGCCACCGGCTAATTTTTTCTCGATCAGGCGAATCAGTTCCTCCATCCCGATTCGCTCCTTCGCAGACAGATAGATACTGCTTTCACTCATGATCGGAAGGTGCGCTTTCAGATATTCCTGTTCGATGCCTGCCAGCCCCGGTATATCATCAGGCGACACAAGATCCGCCTTGTTATATACATAGATCATAGCAATGCCCTCTGCACCGAGTTCTTTTAAAGTTTGATTCGTAACCGCAATCTGCTCTCTGTAATGCGGATCACTATAGTCTACCACCTGTATAAGAATATCCGCCTCTCTCGCCTCCTCCAGCGTAGAACGGAACGCTTCCACTAAGTTATGTGGCAGCTTGTGAATAAACCCGACTGTATCTGATAACAGAAAAGCATGATGACTCTCCGGTTCAATCTTGCGCACAGTCGTATCCAGCGTGGCAAAAAGCATATCCTTCTCCATCACTTTCTTCTCTTCCACGTCTATCTCATCACTTCCGTATAGTTCCAGCATTGCATTCATCAATGTTGATTTGCCGGCATTGGTATAACCTACCAGTGCAACCCGCGGCATTCCCGATCCCGCACGGCGTTTGCGCTGAGTAACACGTTCCGCACTGACGTCTTTAAGCTCTCTGCGCAATTCCGTCAAACGGCGTTCCAGCACACGTCTGTCCAGCTCCAGCTTCTTCTCTCCGGAACCTTTATTACTCAAAGCGCCGCTGCCGCCGCCCTGTCTGCTAAGCGCCGCATGAAGTCCCACCAGCCTCGGCAGCATGTATTGCAGTCTTGCTGCCTCAACTTGAAGTTTCGCCTCCCGCGATCTTGCCCTTCTTGCAAAAATATCGAGAATCAGCGTGCTCCTGTCAAGCACCGGTTTGTCAAGACGCTCCTGCAAATTGCGAAGCTGCATCGGCGAAAGAGAATTGTCAAAAATTATGACATCTGCGTCACATTCAACAGCAAGTTCTTTCACTTCTTCCACTTTGCCCGTACCGATATAAAATGCCTTATGCACTTCCGGCAGTGTCTGCTCCGCCATGCCCACTACTTCCATGTCACAAGCCTGCGCCAGTGCGCCCAATTCTTCTAAAGAAAGCTGGTAATCTTCGCCGTCGTTTAAGTTTACCCCTACTAAAAATACTTTTTCCATAAATTGCATATTCCCTTTCATCATCTAACCTTATATTACAAATTTCCCTCAACACCGGAAGATATGCATTCCCCATATTCAAACAAGAGAATCAACGCCGACGCTGATTCTCCCTATTTACATTATCTTATCATCCTCTTCAATTTTTGACTGTTTCATAATCTCAAGCATTTCTCTTGGATCCACGATATAGGGACTTTTCGGGAAATGTTTCAAATTGCCTGTAACCAAATAAGCATCCTTTGATTTCTTTCCTTCCATAACCACTTCATAAAATACAATATCTTTGGAATCCGGCAATATTTGTTCTGTCGGCGCTGCATCCATAAATACAGCGTCTTTAGTAATTCCCGTAATTATATCCTTCACTGCACTTTCCGGAAATTTGAACTTCGTCCGACCCAGTACTTCTCGATATTCATCAAGAATCTCCTCATTCAACAGTGGTATTATATTTCCTTTAAAGACCTGTCTAATGATTGCATCCGGCGGTGTATTCTTTTTCAACATAGCTGACACAAGAACATTGGTATCAATGACCACATAATATATCATTTTATTTATCCTCTGCCTCCACCTGTTCTTCTTGCATCGGTAATCTCAGCATTAATCTCGTCCAAAGTCATATCTGCTGCTCCACTCGCCATAGTACTTTCTTGAATTTCATCCAATGCCTGAACCGCCTTTGACATTATGAAATCCTCTTTCGGCAGCGTCATTGCAAAGGGTATGCCATTATCCAAAACCGATCTTTTCAAAAACATACGGACCGCTGTTGGAATGTCAATACCCAATCTTTCATATACCTCAGCGGCTTCATTGCGAAGCTGCTCATCAACTCTTATTTGTACAACAGAACTTGCCATACCACAAACACCTCTATTATATTTATTTGTATTGCAATTATATCATATTGTATTGCATTTCACAAGATTTATTACATGTTGTAAAAATTGAGCTTCGCTCAATTACGAGATTCGCTTCGCGAACTCGAAAAGAACGAAGGAATTTCCTATTAGATAAAAAACTGCCGCCCCAACGGACGGCAGTCTTCAACATCAATTATTTACTTATGGATTTCTTATCGGTTACAACCGGCTCTTTCGGAATCACGACCTTATCCAGCTTCCAGATCTCATCCACGTATTCCTGAATAGTTCTGTCGGAAGTGAACTTGCCGGAACATGCCACATTTAAGATGGCGCTCTTAGCCCAGCCGCTCTCATTTCTGTATGCGGCTTCC
>CAMXBD010000230.1 GCA_947179245.1 uncultured Lachnospiraceae bacterium
CCAGGGCGGATTGGGGACTTTCACCCGTTAGAAACGTGCGCCGCAAGGCGCACAACATAAACAGCACCGTTAATTCGGTGCTGTAAAATGATTATATATATTCCACCGGTAATGCTACTGTTCTTTCGTTCAACCATAATAGGGATTCATACATGCATACAACTGTTCCTGTTCCTCGCTTTTTTCCCTTAATCCTTTCAAGCACATCAAACGCATCTGTCATACTCAATTTCGGATTGGCTGACATCTTAATTTCGACAGGATAGACGATATCACCCTGTTCAATCAACAGATCAATTTCCGCCTCACGCTCCGTTTTTGTACCATCTTTTTGCCTTCGCAGCTTATCTTTGCCCCGATAATAAGAGACGAACATTCTATAATCCTGACCTGCATTCGTAAAACTCTTCAATATTTCGGACACAACAAATGTCTCAAACAATTCTCCTGCCAATGCGCCGTTCATTGCAGTATCCGGAGTCGGATATCTGGTCAGATAACATACTAATCCCGTATCCCTGAAATAAATCTTAGGCGTTTTGATAGCCCGGTTCAATGCCGAATTAGAAAACGGCTGCAACAGATATATAATCCCCGACGCCTCTAGAATTGAAGTCCATTCCTTCACAGTAGCAGATGAGACTTCTACTTGTTCCGCCACTGAAGAATAATTCAGGATCTGCCCTGTTCTTGCTGCCATTGCAATAAGAAACTGAGTAAACTTCAATTTATTTTTGACATTCGCAAGTTCATTGACATCACGATCAATATAGGTCTGCACATATGAACTGTAAAATGTCTGCCAGTCAACATCCTCATCCGCCAATGCCGGATAACTTCCCCGATGGATAATCTTCCATAGATCATCGCACAGCTTCACAGTTTCCTGTCTTTTCTCAATATATTCTTCCGTCGGTATAAACGGTCTGTCGAAAGAATCTCCCTGCATTTCCCGCAAAGATAAGCCGGAAAGTTCCAGAACTGCTATACGCCCGGCAAGGGATTCCGATATATTCTGCATAAGACGGTACTGCTGAGAGCCTGTCAGCTGAAACAATCCTTTATTATCTGATTTATCACATTCAATCTTGATATAGGGAAATAGCTCCGATATATACTGCACTTCATCCAATATAACAGGTGGTTTGTTATTTCGGAAAAACAAGCCCGGTTCCCGCTTCGTCTCCTCTCTCAGAACAGGATCATCAAACGATATATATTTTCTATCCTTGTACATATGCTTCAATAACGTAGATTTACCGACTTGTCTGGCTCCTGTTACTAAAACTGCCTTAAATCCTTTTTCAGTTTTCTGAACAATATTTTCCATTGCCCGCTCGATATACATAACGCCTCACCGCCTCGCGACTTATTTGTAGTTATATTTTAAATTATACGCAACTTTTTTGCAAATATTATAACAACATTTTTTATAGCAAAAGACAATCAATCCCATATAATCACGGCAATACTACAAGACAGGGGAGACACGCTTACTCACAATGTCTCCCCTGCCATCATTTTACAATCTAAAATGACGCTTTCGTTTCCGTCCGCCTCACCATTCATCAATTTAAAAAGTAATTTAACTGCCTCTTTCGCCACCTGTTCCACAGGATTATAAATCGTATTTAACCGCGGTGTCACGTAATCCAGCATATCAACGCCGTCAAATCCCATGATTCCATAGTCTTCCCCGGCTTTTATGCCCTTACCGTTCATATACTTCATAATATCCAGAGCAAAAATATCTCCGGAACAAAAGAATGCCGTCTTTTTACCTGTATTCAACAATTCTTCATATGCCCGCTCGGCATATCTTTCGTTTCTGTCTATAACGATACTCTCCACATCCATCTTAAGAACACCAGAAGCAGTCCCGCCTGACTCTTTTTCCTCTCTCCATGCCGACATTGCAGCCTCAAATCCTTCTAATCTCTGTTGATGGACATATGTATTTTCTTCTTTCCGCTCCAAAGGCGGGCACACAAACACAATTTTTTCGTAGCCTTCCCGCAAAATTTCCTCCGTCGCTTCCATCGCTGCTTTCTTTCCTTGTATGCTCACAAAAGGGATTCCCTCGGCAATCTTATTGTCTATGGTTACGATTGGCGTATCCAGACTTTGCAAGAAATCTCTGTAGGCATCCCCCCGGTTGACCGAAGAGAGGATAATGCCGTCCACATGGTAGTCCACCAGCCGTTCTAACTGTTCTTTCTCCATCTCTTTATTCTGCTCATGAAGGGTAATATTGACGAAGTACCCTCTTTGCCGCGCCTCCGTTCCGATAGCGGAAAGCAGTTGGGAAAAATATCTGTTGTTGACATCCAACACCACTACTCCGATATAGAATGTCTGTCCCTTGACTAACCCGCGCGCCAGCAGATCCGGCCGGTATCCGCACTCTTTTGCTTTTGCCAGAATCAGTTCTTTTGTCTGGGGATTAATCCTGCCGGTATCTGTAAGCGCCCGATGCACCGTCATTCTTGAAACTCCGCACATCTGAGCAAGCTCTTTTGCTGTGACTGCCACCTTATAGCCTCCTGCGAAAAAGTAAATCTGCTTCGTATACTTAGATATAATACATTGTACCAAGTCGCTGGCGCGACGGCTAGCCCCAAGTACAATTAGTTTTGCTAT
>CAMXBD010000231.1 GCA_947179245.1 uncultured Lachnospiraceae bacterium
ACATTTATTTTATATCATTATGCTAGTGACACGTCAAGAAAATTCTAGTAGAATATAGACAGCAATTACAAATCTAGGAAACGATTGGGAATGAAACCATGAAAAAATCACAGCACATCATTCTAAGCATAGAGCCCGGTTCCATCGCAGAGGAAATGGGGATAGATGAAGGGGACTGTCTGCTTGCAATCAACGGTAAAGAAATCACGGATATTTTTGATTATCGGTATCTGGTTCAGGATGAATATATTGAAGTTCTGATTCGCAAACCAGATGGGGAAGAATGGCTTTTGGAAATCGATAAAGACTACGACGATGATATTGGAATCGTGTTTGAGAACGGATTGATGGACGACTATCGTTCCTGCCATAATAAATGTATCTTTTGTTTCATAGACCAGATGCCTGAAGGTATGAGGGAAACTTTGTATTTTAAAGATGACGATTCCAGACTTTCCTTTTTGCAGGGGAATTATGTGACGTTGACTAACATGTCTGACGAGGACGTGGAGCGCGTGATCAGGTATCATTTGTCGCCGATTAATATTTCCTTCCAGACAACGAATCCGGAGCTTCGCTGCAAGATGCTGAACAACCGGTTTGCGGGGCGGGCACTGGAGCAGGTGAAGAAATTATATGCGGCAGGAATTACCATGAATGGACAGATTGTACTCTGCAAGAACATCAATGACGGGGCGGAGCTGGAGCGCAGTATATCGGATCTGACTGCATATCTTCCGCATTTGGAGAGCGTATCGGTAGTGCCGGTGGGATTATCCAAGTTCCGGGAGGGACTATATCCTTTAGAGTCTTTTGATAAAGAAGATGCCAAAGAAGTTCTGCGCTGTATCCACGGATGGCAGGAGAAAATCTATCCGGAGTATGGGATGCATTTTATCCATGCATCTGATGAATGGTATGTGCTGGCAGGGGAAGAATTACCCGAGGCGAATCGTTATGACGGCTATCTGCAGCTGGAGAATGGTGTAGGTATGCTCAGACTGCAGATGGACGAGTTTGCAGAGGCGATGGAAGAGATAGAGCAAAATTGGGATAAGTATGATAGATGCGGCGGGGAACTTTCTGTCGCAACGGGCAGGCTGGCATATCCTTTTATTCTGGATATGGCAGAAAAGATGATGAAGATGTTTGAAAGTCTCAACATACATGTCTATGCGATCAGCAATGAGTTTTTCGGAGAGCAGATTACGGTATCAGGACTCCTGACCGGTCAGGATATCATGCGGCAGCTTCAGGGTAAAAAATTAGGTGACAGGTTACTGCTTCCCCAGAATGTACTGCGCAGCGGAGAGGATTACTTTCTGGATGACGTTACAGTAGGAGAGATGGAAAAGACTTTACAAGTAAGGATAGATATTGTAAAATCAAGCGGACATGATTTTGTTCATACGGTATTAGGGTATTAGGAGGAAATATGGGTAAGAAAAAATCCAAGCCGATCGTGGCGGTAGTTGGCAGACCTAATGTGGGTAAGTCCACGCTGTTTAACGCATTGGCAGGTGAGAATATATCGATTGTCAAAGACACTCCGGGGATAACCAGAGACCGTATCTATGCAGATGTTTCATGGCTGGACATGAATTTTACATTGATAGATACAGGTGGTATTGAGCCTGACAGCAAGGATATTATTCTTTCACAGATGAGAGAACAGGCACAGATCGCAATTGATACGGCTGATGTGATTCTCTTTATGGTGGATGTGAAGCAGGGGTTAGTGGATGCGGATTCCAAGGTTGCGGATATGCTGCGGCGTTCACATAAACCGGTGATTCTGACGGTCAATAAGGTGGATGATTTTAATAAATATATGGCGGATGTCTATGAATTTTATAATCTTGGAATTGGAGAGCCATTTGCAATCTCTTCGGTCAATAGATTAGGATTCGGAGAACTGCTCGATGAAGTGACATCATATTTCGACAAAGATGCGGCTGTGGAAGAAGAAGATGAGCGCGTTAAGGTTGCCATTGTGGGAAAACCCAACGTAGGAAAATCATCTATTATAAACAAACTGATCGGGGAGAACAGGGTCATCGTGTCGGACATAGCAGGGACTACAAGAGACGCTATAGATACGGAGATCACCCATAACGGTAAAGAATATGTCTTTATTGATACGGCAGGATTGCGCCGGAAGAATAAGATCAAGGAAGAACTGGAACGTTACATGATCATTCGTACCGTGGCAGCAGTAGAGCGCGCCGATATCGTGGTACTTGTGATCGACGCTACGGAAGGCGTGACCGAACAGGATGCCAAGATTGCCGGTATTGCCCATGACCGCGGCAAGGCTACGATCATAGCTGTCAATAAATGGGATGCCATAGAGAAAGACAATAAGACCGTGAATGAATATACACAGAAAGTCAGACAGGTTCTCTCTTTTATGCCTTATGCAGAGATGATATTCATATCAGCAGTGACCGGACAGAGACTGCCGAAGCTGTATGATATGATAGATATTGTCAATGAGAATCATTCTATGCGTGTGGCAACAGGTGTGTTGAACGAGATTATGGCGGAGGCAGTGGCATTGCAGCAGCCTCCTTCCGATAAAGGTAAGAGACTCCGGCTGTATTATAT
>CAMXBD010000232.1 GCA_947179245.1 uncultured Lachnospiraceae bacterium
CGGGACCTGTATGCTGGGGGGCTATGCGGCGTATTTTGTTTATTTGATATATTAGTATAAAGAAAGAGTTGACTTAATCAGTCAACTCTTTCTTTTCCCCAGAAGAACACGGCTACTGTACCCGGCCCAGTATGGCTGCCGATGGTAGTGCCGATGCTGTTGATGAGAACTTTGCCGTTCAGATTGGAAAAACGCTGTTCAATCAGATCGGCTACTGACCGGGCATCTTCATAACATGCAGACTGGGAAATATAGCATTTACCGTTGTAATTGGTTCCTTCTTCAATGCATTCTTCCATCTTGTCTACGACAGCTTGGATGACTTTGCGTTTGGTTCGTATCTTATATCTGGGGATTAATTGTCCCAGATTGTTTACGTTCAAAAGCGGACAGATATTCAGCATTCCGCCGACAAATCCGGCTGTTTTTGAGATACGTCCACCTTTGATATAAAATGTCAGATCTGTAGAAAAGAACCAGTGATTCAGTTTCAGACGATTTTCTTCTGCCCACCCATACACTTCATCGATACTTTTTCCTTCATCACGCAAGTCGGCAAGTCTGTCCATAAGAAGTCCGTAACCGGAAGATGCCGCAAGGGAGTCCAGTATATAGATTTTGCGGTCAGGATACTGCTCTGCCAGAGTATCCCGAGCCACCATGGCGGAGTTTACCACGCCGGAGATGCCGGAGGACAGGCTTAAGTGCAGGATATCTTTCCCTTCTTTCAGAAATGGCTCGAAGTAGTTGATAAATTCGTCCACATTGATTTGAGAAGTCTTGGTGTCGGCACCGTTTGCCATGGCGCTGTAAAATTTGTCAAAGGACATCGTTTTGCCAAGATCGTCCATGTACTGTACACCGTCTAGTTCATAGTGAAAACAAATGTAGGACACGGCGCGGTCACGGAAGTGCTCCGCTGACAGATCTGCCGTGGAACAACAGCTGAGAATGTATTCGTTCATATTATCCCTCTCTTCAAATAGTTGATGTATTTATGTTATGATACAGGCGATAGAACATCTTTTGATGCCTGTAATCTGCTATCTATACGAGTGTAGCATTTTTCAGAGATAAGTTCAATAAACAACCTTTTCCTTGTGTTGTCCGAATTTATTTGGTATAATCGTGTTAGTGTCCGGAGAGTGCCGGACAGGTAGCTAAGAAGAAAATAAATAAAGGAGAGAGACAATGAAAGGAAATATTGTTGTTGGTCAGTCAGGCGGCCCTACAGCCGTTATCAACTCTTCCGTAGCGGGCGTATATGCCGCAGCTAAGAAGTTGGGCGTTAAGAAGATTTATGGTATGGTTCATGGTATTGAGGGATTTTTAGAGGATAAAATGATCGATCTGGGTGAGTATCTGGATGATGAGACCGGAATCGAATTATTGAAAAGAACACCTTCTGCATTTTTAGGTTCCTGCCGTTTTAAGATGCCTAAGATCGAGGGTCATGAAGATGTATACGAGAAAGTATTTGAGATCATGGAGAAACATGACATTGAGTGTCTGTTCTATGCAGGCGGTAATGACTCCATGGATACAGTTAAGATGCTGTCTGATTATGCGGCAGCACACAACAAACCGCAGAGATTCATGGGCGTTCCGAAAACAATCGACAACGATCTGCCAGTGACAGATCACTGTCCGGGGTATGGTTCTGCATCGAAGTATATTGCAACTTCCATCAAAGAGATCATCCGCGACAATGCATCTTTTGGTGCGAAGAAGCCTACCATCTGTATCGTGGAGATCATGGGACGTAATGCAGGCTGGCTGACAGCAGCAGCAGCTCTGGCTAAGGGTGATGATTGCGAAGGATGTGATGCAATCTACCTTCCGGAGAAGGTATTTGATATTGACAAATTCGTAGCAGATGTTAAGGAACTGGCGGCTACTAAGTCTTCTGTAGTAATTGCAGTATCTGAGGGTGTTAAGGTTGCAGACGGCAGATATGTATGTGAGATCGGCAGAGAAGTGGCAGTAGATGCATTCGGCCATAAGCAGATGTCCGGTACGGCTGTTATGCTTGCAGACAAGATTGCGGCTGAGACAGGTCTTAAGACTCGCGCGATTGAGTTCTCTACATTACAGAGAGCAGCAACTCATTTAGCTTCTCTGACAGATATTAACGAAGCATTCCAAGTAGGTCATGACGCAGTGATGGCAGCAGAGGAAGGCAAGACCGGCATGATGATTACGCTTGACAGAAATGGTGATGATCCTTATCAGTGCGGTACAAGTGCGTATGATATCCATGCAATCGCTAACGTTGAGAGAAGCGTTCCGGACGAGTGGATCACAGCGGATGGCAAGGGTCTGACAGATGATTACGTGAAGTATGCAAGACCACTGATTATGGGTGAGTTACAGCCGTTGTATGTAAATGGTCTGCCAAGACATCTTGTTCGCAAGTAGGATGAATTGATTTGGTAAAAGAAAAGTCGGAATCGTTGTCAATGTGCAAAGATTCCGACTTTTTGTTTTATTCTCATGTGGCAGGAAAATATGCAGAAAAATTATGTAATTGCGTTTAAAGATATGGATAGAAGTGTGTTTGCTGGATAATAATAGATAAAATATAAAAAAGAATGCAACATTTGTAT
>CAMXBD010000233.1 GCA_947179245.1 uncultured Lachnospiraceae bacterium
GCACTAAAGAGTACCGCTCTCCTGCCGTCTGCTGCCTCTCGATCAGAGCCCTCGCTTCACGTAAAGTTACGCAATAAACTGCCTCTATCCTTTCGTTTTGCAACGCTCTGCACAAACCTCCTGCCAGCGTTACGTCGTCTTCAACAATTAATATATGATGTTCCATGTTCAGCCTCATTTCTGCGCTGCATCTATTTCAACTCATTCGCCGTCACATAGAAGTGATGATAAATTCCGCCAAGTTCAAGCAGGCTTTCGTGGGTGCCTTCTTCCACAATTCCTTCTTCTGTCAGCACCAGTATCCTGTCGGAATTGCGGATACTAGACAGCCTGTGGGCAATCGTAATAGTCGTTCTTCCTTTAGCAAGTGCTTCCAGCGATTTCGCCACTTGAAACTCACTCTCATTATCCAGCGCAGAAGTCGCTTCGTCCATAATAAGGATTGGCGGATTTTTCAAGAATACTCTGGCAATACTAATCCGCTGTTTCTGACCGCCGGACAATTTCACACCGCGCTCTCCCACATAAGTATCATACCCATCTTTTAATGCCGTGATAAACTCATGCGCTCCCGCACGTTTCGCCGCCTCAATCACTTCCTCCATAGTGGAATTTTCTTTACCATAAGCAATATTCTCGTACACTGTGCCGGAGAATAGATAGACGTCCTGCTGTACCATACCTATATTTTTACGCAGACTCTTGATCGTATAATGATGAATGTTCTCACCGTCTAACAGAATCTCACCTTTGTCGATATCATAAAACCGTGGAATCAAATTACATAACGTCGTCTTGCCGCCTCCGGAAGGACCTACAATCGCAATTTTTTCTCCTGCATGAATATCCAGATTCAGATCCCGAAATACTACGTTATGATCGTCCGGATATTCAAAGCTCACATCATGGAATGCAATATTTCCCTGCGGACGTACACATTCTACCGCATCTGGTTCATCAAATATCTCAATATCACTGTCCATGATCTGTACAAAACGTTCAATACCTGTCATACCGCGCTGGAACTGCTCTGCAAACTCGATAATCCTGCGAATTGTGGCGATCAGTGTACTCACATACATCACATACGCCACTAAATCTCCGGGCATGATCCTGCCTTTAACCATAAAAATGCCGCCCGCCACCAGAAGCACCAGATACATCAACCCGTCAAAAGCTCTTGTTGTCGTCTGGAAAGCTGCCATAAATTTGTACGTTTCTTTTTTAATCTGAAAGAAATTAATATTATCCGCCTCAAACTTTTCCTTCTCTTTTTCTTCATTCGTGAAAGCTTTAACGACCTTCTGTCCGAGAAGACTGTCCTCGATGCGTGCATTTAATTCACCTATCTGAACACGCTGTTTACGAAACGCTTCCCGCATATGCAGATTAATCGTAATGCAAGTTACCGCCATAACCGGAACCACCGCAAAAAGAATCAACGTGAGCGGCAGGCTGATTCTCGCCAGAATAATAAAAGAAATAACTGCTTTAATGCCTGCAATAAAAAACTCTTCCGGACAATGGTGCGAAAATTCTGTCACATCAAACAGATCATTGGTGATGCGCCCCATGATCTGTCCGACTTTCGTATTATTATAGTAAGTATCCGACAATTTCTGCAGATGGGCATAGGCATCCCGACGCATATCTGTCTCAATGCGCGTGCCCATCACATGCCCCGTGTAAGCCATATAGAAATTAGCCATCGTATCTATCACACGCAGGCACAGATACAATGCTCCAAGACGCAGAATGACCGCTACTGTAAGAGATGCCAGATCATTCATTCCCGCATTGGTGATAAACCGGATAATCATCGGCAGTACCAGTTCACAGATGGTAGTAAGACCTGCACAAAGTAAATCAATAATAACGATATGTAAATATTTCTTGTAATATGGCAGAAACCGTCGCAACAGTTCACCCGCTTTGTAGGTTCTTGTATTTGTCTGTGTGTCCATATAAATGCTCCTGTCTAAAAAAGTGACATCATAATATCCCTTTTATAGCGGTTTGTCAAATCTTTCCATTCTCATCATGTATAGGCGTTACCGATAACGTATATCCTAATGGATACAATATTTTTAACAAAGTATCTATCCTTGGCGTAGTTTTCATGCTTTCCAATCGGGCTATTGCCGGTTGTTTTACCCCACTCAACTTAGCTAACTCTCTTTGCGAATAGCCTTTCTGCTCTCTTGCTTCTACCATTTTGCCAATCAATTCCACTTCAAAGTTAATTTTCTGACGTTCATCACGGCTGACCCTTGTCTCATCTGAAATGTAGTCTGCAAATGTATTAATCTCTTTCATTTGATCGGATTCCTTTCTATATAATCATTCAAGTTTCTGAGCGGACGCAATTCCCATATATCTCCCTCAATATGTTTTACATAAGGCTGTCCAATAGCAACTCCATACCTTGTTAGCGCTTCTAAATAAACTAAAATTTTCTCCCGATTAATTCTTGCATCTATACTAGTCAACATTTTTTGCTGAAGTTCATCTATGTATTCAACAATCGATGACCTTCCGTTTTTATCTCTGTAAAAAATTATCTCAAACACTTTCTCCTCCTTTATGATAATCTATATG